>JAYVXI010000239.1:0-32506 GCA_043785305.1 Limnoglobus sp.
GACATCGCAGAAACGACAGGAATTCCTCGCTAGCGCGTCGGGCTAACGGGAATGAATTGACTAACCGTTCACGTCTCATTTCCGACCGCGAGAAGTATAGAATCAAAGTGGAGGTGCGAAATGATTCAAACAGTCGAAGCGGTCGTCGATGCCACCGGTTGCGTGAGATTGCTTGGCGAAGTTCATGTCTCCAGCCCCCGGCGGGCGTTGGTGACGGTGTTGGAAGAGCCGGCCGCTGTGCCGGGCGAGGCCGCGCTACTCGCGGAAGCGGCGCTGGCGGTAGACTGGTCTCGGCCGGAGGAGGACGCGGCATGGTCACACCTTCAGCCGGGGAAGTAGTCCTCGTTCCGTTCCCGTTCTCGGACTTGTCGCAATCCAAAGTGCGACCGGCTGTGTGCCTGGCTGATGCCGGTCGAGGCGACTGGGTGCTGTGTCAGATCACGAGTAGTCCGTATGGCGACCCGGCGGCGGTGCCGCTGGACGCTCCGGACTTCGGATAGTGGACTTCACAAATTCCGGCCGGCGAGCCAGCCGGTGCTCCAGGCGGATTGGAAGTTGTAGCCGCCGATCCAGCCGTCGAGGTCGAGGACTTCGCCCGCGAAATAGAGCCCCGGTTGTCGCTTGCTCTGCATCGTTCGCGAATCGACGTCGATCAGGTTGACACCGCCCGATGTCACTTCGGCTTTCTCGAAACCGAGTGTGCCGCGTAGCGGGAGTGACAGCCGCTTGGCCATCGCGACCAACTTCAAGCGATCCGGCTTACTCAGCGATGCCGCCTTGCGATCCAGTGGAAAACCGACGAGCGACAGCAATTGATCGCAGACGCGGCGCGGTAACTTTTCGGACATCACCACCGCCAGTTGTTTCTTCCCCGATGCGGCCGTTTCCACCCGCAGAAATTCGTCGAACTTTTCCTCGGCTTCCAACGGCATCAGGTCGATTTGCAGATTCAATTTCGATGGCGTCGCGTGCCCGCTGACGCTGCGACTGACATCGAGCGGGGCCGGTCCCGTGAGGCCGAAGTGCGCGAACAACATCGAGCCGCGCCGCGCGGACAGTGCCTTGTCACCGTCGAAGACTTTCAGGCCGACATCGGGCAACGTGATGCCGCGAAGTTCGGCGATCCACTCGGGTTGCACCGTCAGCGGCACGAGTGCGGGCTTCGTGGAAATGATCTCGTGGCCGAACTGCGACGCGAAGCCGTAACCATCGCCGGTGGTGCCGCAACCGGGGTACGATTTGCCGCCCGTGGTGATGAGCACGTGCTCCGCGGTCAGCGTGCGTAACGGCGTCGTGACCGCGAATCCGCCATCGGGAAGTTTCTGAAGTTTCGTCGCCGGTTCGCCGATGGCGAGCGTAGCCCCACTGCGTGCGAGCCTTCGCAGTAAGGCGTTTAGCACATCTAGCGCACGATCCGACACGGGGAAAATCTTGCCCGTATCTTCGACCTTCGTCATCACGCCTTCGGCTTCAAAGAAGGCGATGGTATCGCGAACGCCGAACGCGGCGAGTGCCGAGTGCAGGAACTTGCCGTTGGTGCCGAACGCCTCGATGATGCCGCGATTTTCGCAATCGTGCGTGATGTTGCACCGCGTGCCACCGGACATGAGAATCTTGACGCCGGGCTTGCGGCCCTTCTCCAAAAGCAACACCCGCCGCCCGCGCTCGGCCGCATGGATCGCCGCCATCAGCCCCGCCGCCCCCGCCCCAAGTACGATCGCATCGAAGTCGAATGTCATGGCGTTCCGTGCGTGGAAATCGTCGAAAATTAAAGCATCGACGGACTCGGGTCGTCGAATTCTACATTTAATAGATACTGTCGGAACGTCTTGGGGGCCTGTTGCAACTCCGTTGGTGCGAATGTCAACAGCGTCATGATGTCGGCTTGCGTTCGTTCGGGGAGTTGCTCCAGAACGGGTTCGACCATCGCATCGCGTTTTTCGATCGGTAACCCATCGAATCGCGGATCGATCACGCGAACCCGGATCGAAGCGGAGTTGTAACGATATGCATCGACCTGGCCGAATCCTGCGCGCTTTAACACATCCACAACGAGGCGCGTCTCATCGGTCTGCTTGGCTTCCCATATGCGAGTCAATGTCGGTGTCATGTCAGTTGGCCCTCAACCCATTCGTGAATGGCTTTCGCCGTTTTCAGGAAAGCGACGGTCTCACCAGTATCCCGCCGGCCCGTTTCATACCGCAAATTTGTGGACCACTCGAACCGCCGCATACGCTTGGCGAGTGCGAGCGGAAGCGACACGCCAACATCACGCAACTCGCCGAGTAGTACATCTGGCCGATGCATGATTGCCCCCGACGAAATCTTCTTGAGTTTGTCGGCTCGACCTGCGGCAGTCGTCAATTCGAGGATCAGTGCTTTGAGCGAACATTCCACAGTATATCCGCCCAGATACTGCGCATCGAGGGTGAGCTTTTCGCGTAGCAAGACTTCAGCGGTTGTGAGTCGCTGGCGAGCGGCATTGTGAAAGTCCCTGCTCGATGTCGGCTTCATATGCCAACCTGTTCAGAGAAACAAAATCGAACATACGCTTATTGTATTACACGCGAGCAAATCGAGAGAATCAGGGGAGCATCAACGACGTGCCCAAGGCGTTCGCGGAGGCGAAGCGGACGGGCAAGCCAATCTCACTGAAGTTGCCGTGAAAGTTGACGGAACAGTAGGCCTTCATATACCGCTTGATTATCTCATTCGTCCGTCGTGCGGTCGGGCGCGTTTCGTCCCTTAGGAGCAAGGTGAACATCATGTCGAAGCCCGTCCTGACTGTCGAAACACTTCGGGAGGAAGCGCGGAAATTTGCTCTCGCTGAATCGGCGCATCCCGAGCTAACAATTTACGGCGTGACGGATGGCAAGGCTATCGGCACCTACCTCGAACACAAATTCCAGCAGCACCTCGAATCTCGTTACGTCCACGCTCCGGGCAACTCCGCGATGGGGATCGACCTGCCCGGCCTCGCGGTCGACATGAAAGTGACTAGCGTCAAGCAACCGCAATCGAGTTGCCCGTTCAAGAGCGCCCGGCAGAAGATTTACGGCCTCGGCTATTCGGTTTTGGTGTTCGTCTACGATAAGACCGACGACCAGACAGCGAAAACGGCGATCCTGAATATCCTGCACACAATCTTCATCGAAAGTCACCGCACGGCCGACTACCAGATGACCAGAGGGCTGCTCGAAATTCTGGGTCGCGATGGGAACGAAAACGATCTGGTGGCGTTCATGCAGGACAAGATGCTTCCGGTCGATGACATCGAGATGGGGCGGATCGCTCAGGAGCTGTTGCGAACCCCGCCGGTGCAGGGATACCTGACAATCTCCAATGCTCTGCAATGGCGTCTACAATATGCCCGCGTGATTGCACAGGCGGGTGAGGTGGCAGGTATCTTGCGGATTAGTTAGTTAGGATCCGCTTGCGAAGTCGAACAAGCTTCGTTGCCTGTAAAGTAGCCGGTAATCGGCAGGCGGGATGCCCCCAGATAACAATTGCCGTAGCACCCACCCAGCCATCGGCGGCGGGACAGCGTTTCCATACAGCGCGTACTGATCGTAGACCGAGCAAGCGCCGCAATGGTCGTCGGCGAACCCCTGAATACGGGCGTACTCGATGTTGGTCAGGCGGCGATAGCGGTCGCCAATCTTGTATCGCTCGTAATGGCGACTGGTCGTCGATGTCAGCGTCGGCGCGACCCCGTTGATTCCGAAGATCGTGTAGCCCATTCGAGCACCGCCGCACTGATTGCTCAGAATCTCCACTCCCTGCACGAACTTGTTGACGAGCGTGTTTTTCGGAAGCCATTGCAACGTGGCCTCGGTGAAGTCGAATTCGGGCGGCACCGACTTTTGCAGGATGGACCGCACGGCGACGAGTGGCAAAGTCCATCCGAATGTATCGAGATCGGCGGCGATAAAGCGCCCGCTCGAGGCCACGCCCCAAGTCGGGAAACGCTTGCCGTGCTGCTCGATGGAGTTCCACGACTGAGGGTTTGCCAACCCGTCGATTTGCGCCCCGGCGAGGTCTTCTCGCGTGGCGAGGCGGATGTGCGGCAGTTCGTGACGATGCCCGTCTTTGGGTTTACGAACCCCGACGATGAAGACCCGTTGCCGGTTCTGCGGCAGGCCGAGGTGCATGGCGTTGATGAGTCGCCATTCGATCTGGTAGTTGAGGTCTGCGAGCGACGCAAGAATGGTGGCGAAATGCAGCCCGTCTTCCATCGTCAGGAGTCGCTTGACGTTTTCCAATACGAAATACTGGGGCTGTTTCGCTTGGATCACGTCCACAACGGTTTGAAAAAGTGTGCCTCGCGGGTCGCGGATTCCGTGTTTCTTGCCCGCGCTACTGAACGGCTGGCAGGGGAACCCGCCCGTGAGCAGATCGTGCGAGGGGATGGTATCGGCAATATCGACAATATCGCCTTCGTGAAGTTCTCCCGATCCGAACCGGCTGCGGTAAACTGTACTTGCCTTGGGGCAGATGTCATTCGCCCATACTGTTCTGAGCGGGATGCCGTCTGCGGCAACCCGGAAGCCACCGATGCCTGCGAAAAGCTCGACGGTCTTCATTCCGCGACCCAATTCTATCGAAGGTAGAATTCGTTACCCGGCAAATGGCCGCCTGAGGGCGCATTATGTCGCGCCCACAATATACATGTTTCTTATACGGCGAATTCTGAACCGATCAATCCGCCTTCACGAATGCGGCGGCTTTCGCTTCGCATTGTTCGACGGTCATTTCGCCTTCTTGCACCCAGACGCGATACTTCAACTTCAGTGGCGTGGCGGGTGTGAGATCGAACTCGAAGTAGTCGCCGAAGCGACCGTAATCGCGCTCGCTGCCGCGGGTCTCTTTCGGGTTGCTCGGGTGGTTGATGCGGAGCGACGTGTAGCGTTTGCCGCCGGTCACGAAACTCATCGCGTTCCACGGCAGGCCGATCGTCCTGGCGTCTTTTTCTTTGTTCTTCGGTTCCCCCCAGTTGCGGGTTTCGCCGGGCTTGCCCTTGCCGTCGGGGCGCAAATAGTACGTCTGCTTCGCGGTCGTTTTCGAGACTTCTTGCGTGGCGCGGAAGTGGAACCCGGCATGTTGCGGGTCGCCGTCCAATCGCACTTTTGGCAACTTCGTACGAAGTACCGTCGACCAATCGATCTCGGTGCCATCGCCGATCGAGCGGACCGTCACTTCGCGTTCTTCGTCGGCAAACGTCTCGCCGTCGGTACCGTGCCAGCTAATTGCTGCCGTGTGGCTCGCTTGTTTGTCGTCGGCTTTCGTGGCGATCATTTTGTCGAAGCTGCTGTAAACGTTGTTCGTGCCGTGCCAGATGTCGGCAGTTTTCTTTTCTCCATAAGAGATTTCATTGAAGCCGAAGAACAGCCCGCGGTGGTGCGGGAACTTGAAATCCTTCACGTCCGGGTGCGCCCCGCTGCTCAGGAGCGTCTCGCCGGTCTTCGGGTCGAATACCTGGTGGAAAGGCTTGAACGACAGGTAATGCGACTCCTTCGTCGTACCGTCGCGCGGCTTGTTGACGAACCGCAATACCTTGCGGTCGCCGAGCATGACATCGATGAATTCGCCTTTCGTTTCGGCGAAGTGGTACGCACCCTTCGGCGTTTCCGCCGAGGCGACGCCGACGAGGAGCGCAAACGCGAACGCAGAGAGTGCTTTCATGATTCTCACTTAGTGAAGACGAATTTCTTCGGGTTGCCAGTGCCCAACGCACCACCCGCCGGACGCCAGAGTACCATGCGTTCGATCTCTTTGGCTAATTCAAAATCTTTGTCGGTGATGCCGCCCTTGTCGTGCGTCTTGAGTTTCACCCAGATTTTACCCCACGTGATGCTCAGATCCGCATGGTGCCACGCCGCCTCGCAGAGGTAGCCAATCGCGTTCACCGCCATCAGCGTCTGCGGCCAGCCATCGGTGTTGAACTTGCGGCGAATCCAGCCATCTTCGAGGTACCAATCGGTAAGCCCATGCTCGACGAGTTTCGCGGCGACTTCGGTTTCGGTGTATGTCATCTTCGTAGCTTTCATCAGCAGTCAGCGATCAGCGGTCAGCCAATCGAGACTTCAGCGGTCCGCTTTCAGCTTTCAGCCAAGCAAATATAGTACGACTACATCGCCCACGCGGTGTTCTGCTCGATAGCACTGCGTATACCCATAATACCGGATTGGCTGACTGCTGATCGCTGAAAGCTGACCACTTATCGCTGAAAGCGAAAGACACATGACATCACGTGAACGCCTCCAGCAACTCTTTCGCGAACGGGCACTCCAGTTCGGCGATTTCACGCTCGCTTCGGGGAAGAAGTCGAGTTACTACGTGAACTCGAAGAAGGTGCTCTTTCACGCGGAGGCGATTTCGCTACTCGGCGACGAACTGTACGAGGAGACGAAAGACCTCGATTTTCAGGCGATCGGCGGGCTGGAAGTCGGCGCGATCCCGATGGCGGTGGCGGCACTCACCGCGTTCCACCGCAACGGCCGTTCGCTCGAAGGCTTCTTCGTACGCAAGCAAGCCAAGGAGTACGGCAGCAAGGAACGCCTTGAGGGACAAGTGAAAGCGGGGGATCGCGTCGTCGTGATCGACGACGTGCTAACGACGGGCGGGAGTATGTTGCAGGCCATCGAAGCCGTCGAAGCGCTCGGTGCGACCGTCGTGCGTGCGGTCTGCATTTGCGACCGATTGCAAGGTGCCCGCGAAGCGCTGGCGAAGTACGATTTCCGCCCGATCTTCACGATCCGCGACTTCGGCCTATCCGAGCCGCGCACGTAGAACGCCACTCGCAATCGCTACTATCGTCAGGCGCGTGCGCAATTGCGCGCGAACTTGCGAAGTTTACTCAAGTTGGCCGTTTATGTGCGTTGTGTAAAGTTTAACTATGTTAATGGTACACGTTACTCTAGGGCGTGCCGTACCGGACGAGGTGGCCACTTGATTCGCTCCAACGCAATACCGATCATCGAATTTCTGGGTACGAATACCCATCATCCAATCGAAGACATCTGCTTCACCATTCGGGAACGGCTCGAACTGCCGACATTCGCGTTCGGCCAAGACGAACGCGCGGAATGGGGCACGACGCAACTCGAAGGCGTCGAGTACATTCTCTCTACACTCCGCGAGCCAGATGAGGACGACGGCCCCGACGATGGCTTCAATGTGAGCATCGTACTCCTCGTGGGGCAAGATTCCCCGCACGCGAACGACCCCGATTGGTCGGCGAACGTGCTGGTGCCACGGGTGGCGAAAGCGGTGGCGAAGGCCATCGGCGAAGTCGTCGCTCACCAGAAAACATGGCTGAGCAACAACACCACGCCCACGCGGTCGCGGCGCTTCTACCCGAACCGTAAGGACGACGGCCAGGTGACCCGGACCGAAACCGCGCCGGATTCGCTGGCGTGGGTGACGACGAACGAAACCTATCGCCCCGAATACACCGGCCCGCTGGACTTCGCGTTCCTGGTTCACCCGCGCGGCGTCGAAGAAAAAATCCGCCCCTTCCCCGAATTCCAACGCCTGCCGTTGCACCTCATCGAACGGCTCACGTTCCTGAAGCCTTGTACCGTCATCGGTGGAATGCAGGTGGAGCGAAACGGGCGCACGCTGCACGGCGAACTGCTGACGATCCCGTTCGCGCCGCACGACATGCTCGAACGGTTGACCGAAGCCCGCGAAGCGATCGATGCGGTACTGGCGTATGCGGCCTCGCGGCGGACCCGCATCCTCGGCCTGGGGGCGCTGATCCCCTCGATTACCCGGCAAGGGCAGTTGTTGGCGAACAAGAGCGGCACCGTCGGCATCACAACGGGGCACGCCTTTACCGCCTTGTCGATTGCCAACTACGTCCGCAAGATCGAACGCGAGTTTGAAATCGATGGCCCCGTGGCGATCATCGGTGCGGCCGGTTCGACGGGCCGTGCCGCCACACGATGTTTAATTCGCGAGAATCCGAAACGCCCGCTGATCTTATTGGACTTACCGACGCGGTTGGGCG
The DNA here is from genome assembly GCA_043785305.1 of Limnoglobus sp. Lineage (GTDB taxonomy): Bacteria > Planctomycetota > Planctomycetia > Gemmatales > Gemmataceae > Limnoglobus. Next base: position 8,012 of record JAYVXI010000239.1, read on the forward strand.
TGATCGTCGATAGCCATCGCCTCGGGCCGCAACATCGTGTGACCGCCGACCGCAAAGACATCCGCAAGGCCGCGATTGTCGTCTGCGTGACGAACGCGCCGGGCAGCATTTTGAATGCCGACGACTTCGCACCGAACTGCGTGATCCTCGACGACGCCCAGCCGGAAAATGTGCGGTACGAAGACTTGCGTTCGCGACCGGACCTTACCGTTGTGAAGTGTCTGGCACACGTGCGTGGGTTGCACGCGCCGTTCGATTTCGGGCTGTTCCCGCCGGGGTTACACCCGGAGAAACAGTCGCTGACGTTCACCTGCCTCGCCGAGACGATCCTGCTCGCGTCGGTCGGCCACACGGGGTCGTTTACCGTTGGCGATCCGAAAGACGCGCAGCTCGATTACTTGCACAAACACGCGGTGCGACAGGGTATCTTCATCGCGCCGTTCCACAGTTTCCCGCAAATTGGTGCGATCGATCTCGTCCGGCAGACCGTCTGACGTGCCTGGCGAAAATGTCGAATTGCCGTTGAACGGTTTTCAACGGGTGATGCGGTTGTTCGACGAACGCCAGCCGTTCCAGGGTATCGACGCGATTGAAGCGAACGACGCGGTTCGGATCGACGATCTCGAACGCGCGGTCAACGACGAACTGAACCTGCTCGGCATCGGTTGGCCGATGGCCACGCCGAACGGTCGCAGCGTCAACTATCGTCCCTCGCTAGGCAGCGTGCGGGTCGAAGTCTGCCCATCGCGTCCTCTCGAAGAGCAGTTTGCCGCTGAACTCAACCTGCGGTTTCAACCGTCCGATCCGCTGATTCGCGTCTGGGTGTTGCCGTCGCAACCGCGACCGCACATCGGCATGACGTGGCAACATTACCCGATCGATGGCGTATCGGGGGCCGACCTGTTCCGGCGCATTTTGTCGCGCTACCTCGGTACGCCACTCGCCGAATCGAGCACGGCTACCGAGCCATTTATGCCGAATCTTGCCGTGGAATTTCAAAAGTACAAAACGTTGCGTTGGAAACTCCGCGACTTCGTGGAAACGATCGAAGAACTCTATCGCATCTCGAAAGTGTACCCGATTCCGCGACCCGAACCCGAAGGCACGCAGCTACGGGTGCAACTTCTCGAACTGCCGCACCCGCCGCGCATTGCCGGGGCGACGACGAACGACGTGATTGCGGCGGCGGTGCTGGCGTCGCTCGCCGAAGTGCTGCCGGAACGCGAGCGCCGGCACTGGCAGCGCGGCGTCAATCTCATGAACTTCGTCGACCTACGACCGTTCGGCGGCGAGCCGTTGCGACGAGCGTGGGGTATGTTCCTCGGGTTCTGCGTGTTCCATTTGCCCGACCCGCAACCGGCGGATTTCGCCGCGTGCGTCGAGTCGATCCGCAAGCAATCGATGCGAATCAAAGACGGGCAACTTTTCTTCGGCAGCATCGATGCCTTCACCGCGTACCGTATGGCATGGCCGTGGATCCCGCGCCGCTGGAGTTGGACGCTACCGAGTAAACTGATCCCGTTCAGTGCCGCACTCACGAATACGCGGCACCGCAAGGAATGGTCGAGCGGCCCACTCGGAACCGCATTCGGTCGATCGTGGCGAGTCGCGCCGCTCGGCAACATGGTCTCGCTCGGCATCGACGTTTGCACGAAAGGCGACCAACTCTCGATCGCAATCACCACCGAAGCACCGAGCACGATGCACGCAAAAAAGAGCGACTTCGTCGCACGATTCCAGTCGCGATTACGTTGAAACGATACTTCTCATGGCAGAAACCGATACTTCGTACGAAGGCATCTCTTATTTTGGTAGCCGCACCTGCGACTACCTACGAAAAGGTAACCGTTCACCGCTACGATCCCTCGTCGCAAACTGCCACGATTCGTCGTTTGGGATACACTACAAACTGAGCAAATGCCATACCATGTCGGTCGCTTCGCTGCGGTCGATTTCACGGAACGCACGCCGATGGCATACACCGATTTCACTCTCGAATCGGGGCGCACATCGCCGTGAACTCGTTCGACTACTGCCGCCGTGCCGTTCGCAGTGCGAAGAGCAACTTCTCGCTGGCGTTCTACCTGCTGCCGCCCAATGCCCGTCGCGGGATGGATGCGATGTATGCGTTCATGCGGGCGACCGACGATCTCTCCGATGACACCGGTACGTCAGTCGAGAAACGCGCCGCAATCGCGGCATGGCGACACGGCACGGAAGGCGCGTTGGCGGGCGAATACACGCACCCGATTCATGCGGCACTCCACCACACGGTTCGCACGTTTCCAATTTCGCCGCGATACTTGTTCGACGTGATCGATGGCGTCGAAGCCGACCTGGATATCGTGCGGTTTGCCACGTTCGACGAACTCCGCCCGTACTGCTACCGCGTGGCGTCGGCGGTCGGTTTGGCGTGCCTGCCGATCTGGGGTTGCCACAATCCCGCAGCGGCGGTTCCGGGTGAGGCAGTCGGCATCGCGTTCCAACTCACGAACATCCTCCGCGACCTCGGCGAAGATCGCGCACGCGGTCGAGTCTACCTCCCGCAAGACGACCTCGTTCGCTTCGGTTGCCCACCGGAGACGTGGTCGCACACCGACCCCGCATTCGTCGCAATGATGCACTTTCAGGTGTCACGCGCCGAGCAGTTTTACTGCGAAGGCGAAGCGCTGAACGAGTATCTCTCGCCGTCAGGCCGTGCGATTTTCTCGGTGATGAATCGCACGTATCGGGCACTGTTGGCTACCATCGTGCGCAAGAAGTTCGACGTCTTCACGGATCGCGTTCGGGTGGCGAAGTGGCGCAAAATGACCGCATTCGCGATGGCGTGGCCGATAAAATGGGGCTGGTCCTGATTCGCCACCGGCAACTTCGGAACATTCGCTACCGTTGCCGCACCGTTCCCGGTTTGTCGCCGTTTCGACGATTGGCCACCGCTCCCATCGAAGTTATCATAAACGGAGAATCTGTTTCGCTCGCCGGTCGATCTCACCGAGGTTCCCGATGCGACGGTCCCTCTTTGCAACCGTCTTCGTGCTCGGGTTCGCCATCGCGGCGCGAGCCGAACCGCCGAAACCCGTAGCAGGCGCAACCATGTCGATCACGCTTACCGATCTCGATCGAATGGTTTTGGAAACCTTGAAGGAAATTCACAATCGCGGCGCGGCCAGTTACAACGCGGGCGATCACATCAGTGCGTTTCGGCTGTACGAAGGCGCGATCATCACCGTGAAGCCATTCCTCGCGCATCGGCCAAAGATTCAAGCGTTGATCGCCGACGGTGTCGAGCAAGTCGACAAAGCGATTATGGACCCGAAGGTGAAAGCGTTTCGGCTGCACGAAGTGATCGAGCAAGTGCGTACCGACTTGAAAGCCGAACTGAGACAAGGCCTGCCGACACTGGCAACGATCTCGGGCAAAGTGACGCTGGCCGGTCAGCCGCTCGGCGGTGTCGCGCTCGCTTACACGGCCAGCGGCGCGAAGTCGTCGAGTGCCTCGGCCACCACCGTCGCCGATGGCAGTTTTACCGTACTCGCAGGCCTACCCGCTGGCACGTACACCGTCACGCTTCTCGGGAACTCCGTGCCCGTCAAGTTCGCCAAGATCGAAACCTCACCCATTCAAGTCGAGTTCAAACCCGGTGCGAACCCACAGGCATACGAGTTGAAGTAGGGCCGCGTTCTTACGACAGTTTTGCCATCGGCAACGCTTCCGGAAACGGCTGCCGTTCCCCGCCCTGCAAATCCACATACGCCGTTCGTACCGCGGTGAATCCGGCCCGTGTCGTGGCGATCGCGTGAACACCATCTGGGAACATCGGTAAAGCGATACTCACCCGCAGCATCGGTAGTGGTGGTTCGTTCGTAAGTGCCATCGCCACCGAGGTCGAGTTCGACGGTCACACCTGCAATCGGATTTTCGGTTGGGGGCGCACCGACATACGCGGCAACAACTTGCGCGTAAAAGCCATCGAGGTTCGCATCCTCGAACGTGCTACCCGCAATGCTGGCGTTGGGCACATCGCGGGCTTCGAGGCATTCGGTGAAGAGACGGCGGCGGGGCTTTGGCATCTTCGTTGCAGTTGTCGCAAATTTTGTAGCGGAAGTCGTGAGACTTCTGACGCGGTGGGCGTCATTCATCGAAGTCTCACGACTTCGCCGATTTCGTTCACTCTTTCCGTCACCTCGATAATCGGGTATCCATAATAGATACAGCAATCCCAACACTCTTTCCCCGATGCGCACTTATGAACGTGACTCTCGACTACGGCAAAACCGGCCTGAACGTGACTCTGCCCGCGGATCGGTTGATCGCCCCGCCGCTGACGATTCGCGATGCGGTTCCGCTCACGGATACCGTTGCGGTTCTCGAAGCGGCACTCGCGAACCCGATTGGCACGAAGCCGCTTTTCGAGTTGGCGAAGGGCAAGAAGACCGCCTGCATCGTCATTTGCGACATCACGCGGCCGGTGCCGAACAAGCTGATATTACCGCCGATGCTGCGAACGCTCGAAGCCGCCGGGGTGCCACGCGACGGCATCACGATCCTGATCGCCACGGGGTTGCATCGACCGAATGAAGGCGACGAACTCATCGAACTCGTCGGCGAGGAGATCGCCAAAACCTATCGTTGCGTCAACCATCACGGCAAAGTTCTGCACGAACACGATTACCTCGGCACCACCGAGATGGGCGTGCCGATCTGGATCGACAACCGCTACACCACGGCGGAACTGAAGATCACCACGGGCCTGATCGAACCGCACCTCATGGCCGGTTACAGCGGCGGGCGCAAGCTGATCTGCCCCGGAATTGCCGCTCTCGAAACCGTGAAAATCTGGCACGGGCCGAAGTTCCTCGAACACCCGAAAGCCGATTGCGGCATCCTCGAAGGCAACCCCGTTCACGAAGAGAACACGCGGATTGCGCTGAAAACCGGTTGCGATTTCATCGTCAACGTCTGCATCGACGGCAAGCGCCGCGTGACGTGGCTCGGTGCGGGCGACATGATTCAGGCGTGGGAAACCGGCGTCGCGTTTTGCCGCGAAGTCGTGAAGGCGGGCGTGCCGCAAGAGTGCGATGTCGTCGTCACGAGTTGCGCGGGCTACCCGCTCGATACGACATGGTACCAAGCCGTGAAGGGCCTCATCGGCGCGCTGCCGATCGTCAAACAGGGCGGCACCATCGTCCTCGCCGCGAGCCTTACCGAAGGCCTCGGCAGCCCGGAGTTCCAGGAACTCATTCGCGACAACCCGGACCTCCAGAAGTTCAAAAAGCGGATCATGGAGACGGATTACTTCGTGATGGACCAATGGCAACTCGAAGAGTTGTGCAAGGTCGTGTCGAAGTGCCGCGTGAAGGTCGTTACGCACGGTCTGGATGCCGCAACGCTGAAACAATGCGCCGTCGAACCCGCCGCGAGTGTGGAACAAGCCGTCGCCGAATCGCTCGCCGAGTACGGCCCAAACGCCACGCTCGCCGTGATCCCCAAGGGGCCATACGTGCTGGCGTACGTGATCGGCGCATAAGCATTGCTCGTTAGACTTCTCGCAGTTGGAACTGACACGTTCTACCAATGCATCGCGATTATCGCGCGGGTTCTTGCCCGCGCTACGCTATGCATACCTTCGCGGAGTGGCTAACGAAATCGTTACCGATATTTCGTTACGGATGTCACGTTTCCGTCCTTCCCAATCTCTATCAGGAGAGAACTGAACTCCATCGAATCGTACCAATATTCCCAATACAACCGACCATTCTGCTGACGCACCTCGTGCGGCGCGCCCAACAAACTGCGGACCTGATCGATCAACATCCCCTCTTTTACAAAAACAGACTGTTCGTATTCGAGTGGTGGTTTACCGTGATACATGCGGAAGAGAAATCCCGGACCGCTACAGCACGAAAATGGCAACAAAATTGTTATCAGGGCACACGCATAGTACGTTCGGATGCCTTTACGCCGATCTGTGGTCGATGGCTTCCGCAAGAGTAATGCAGCCCGAATCACGCCGATGAAGATCGTAATGAGAACGGCGAGTATAGTTCCGAGCACAACACAGGCGATCATCGACCGCCCTCTGCGGCTTGACGGAAATGCACTTGCCACGGACGTTCGCCCGTGGCTTGCGTTGGTAGTTTCGTTATTCCAACTCGTCCGCTTCGTCTTCGAGCATGGCATCGTACTCGGCGGTTTGCACCCAGTTTTTGATGCAGTGTGCGGCGACGATCAGGAAGCCGCCGTACCAGAGCCAGGTGAAGCGGAACAGGTTGTGCCCGAAGTTGCCCATGAACAAGAGCAGCACGACGCCGGTGCCGACGGCGGATGCGACTTGGAACGGGAACCCCGTGGCTTCGTCGCCGTAGGCGCGGCGGATGCGGGCGATTCGACGGGTGTTTTTCCAGAACGAAAAGACGATGCTGCCGAAGGTGACGGCACCCATCGTGCCGAGTTCGCCGAGGAGTTGGCCGTAGAGGTTGTGCGATTCGACTTGGCTCTTGGTGGCGGGTCGCCAAGCACCGGGTCCGACGCCGGTGAGCGGGTTCGAGGCCCACAAATCGAGGCCCGTCATCAGCCCAAGGATGCGGCCCTCGCCCGACTCTTTCGCATTTTCCGGCCCAACGTCGGAATCGATGATCGTCTCGAATCGCGTCTGCAACGATTCGGGAAGGGCCGCAAACGCGATCGGCGACAGTGCCGCGAGCAGGATAATCCACAGCCAGCCGCGACGGATCTGGAACGCGACGAGCACCACCCAAAAGAGCAACCCCAACAACGACGACCGCGACCCGGTGAGCAGGATCGCCGTCGTTGACATCGCGAAGTAACCGACGAGCAACAGCTTGCCCCAACGCCCGCCGATGCCCGTCCGCCAGAGTGCCACAATGAACGGCAACGCAAAAACGATGCTTGCGCCGAAGCTGTTTGGGTCGCCGAGCGTACTATCGACGCCGATCATTCGCGAAATACCCATGCGGTACGTGTGCCGCCCGCCGATGTACTCGCGGAACGAGTGCATGAGGTACAGCCCCATTACCGACATGAAGCCGACGACCATCCGCTTCAGGCCCTTTTCGTCGTGAACCGTCGTCACGAGCAAAATGTAGAAGACGAGGACTTTGAAGTAATCTTCGATGAGCGGCTGACTGCGTTCGGACCACGGGCTGATCGCCCAACACGCGAGGACGGCAAACGCAAATGCGGCATACGCGAGGTGTTGCGAGTTGCTGATCCAACGCTTACCCGGACAGAGAAACCACGCGGTGATCGTGCCGAACATGTAGATGCGCTCGAAGCGCATATCGCCAAGAATCGGCCAGACCTCAAACGGCCGGTCGATGAACAAGAACATGTAACCGATCAGCAGCCAGTGCATCGTATCCATCCGTGGATCGCGTGAAGAGCGTGATGCTAACGCTTTTCGCGGCGTACCGGAAAGGCCAAATCGTCCGTGGGCTTTGGGTTGGCCTCACTCATACGAATTCGCGCAGTCAAAAAATCGCAGGTGATGCGACGTTCGTCGATTATTCCCGATTGCATTTTCATCGCGTCTCGATCAAGATACACGCACTGCTGGACCCTGCCATTTTTCGGAACGCACTATGTACCGCTACCTGCTCGGCCTCATCGCCAGTTTCGCGCTTCTGACCACCGCACGTGCGGACACTTGGAAAGCGGGGTTCGCGAAGGTACCGATCACGCCGAAGACGCTCATGTGGATGTCCGGCTACGGCGCTCGCACCGCGCCCGCCGAGGGCAAAGAAACCGAACTGTGGGCGAAGGCGATGGTGTTGCACGATGCCGCCGGGGCGGCGTCGGTCATGATCACGCTCGACCTCGTGGGCATCGATCGCACGTTGTCGCAGGCGATCTGCAAAGGCATTCAGGAACAGTACCAATTGCCGCGTGAAGCGGTCGTGCTTTCGGTGTCGCACACGCACTGCGGGCCGGTGGTCGGGACGAACTTGCGTTCGATGTTCTTCTACGATGAGGCGCAAGATGCGTTGGTCGCCGAGTACACGAAAGCGCTACCCGGAATCTTGCTCGCGCTCGTCGAATCGGCGAATGCGAAACTCGCACCGGCAACGGTCGCGTGGGGTACTGGGCAGGCGAATTTTGCCGTGAATCGCCGAGAAAATACGGAAGCGGACGTGCCCGCACTGCGCGAGAAGGGGCTGCTGAAAGGACCGGTCGACCACGATGTGCCGGTGTTGGCGGTACGCGATTTGAAGGGCGCGTTGCAGGGCGTTGTCTTCGGGTATGCCTGCCACGCGACGACATTATCGTTCCAGAAATGGTGCGGCGATTACCCCGGCTTCGCGATGCAGGACATCGAAGTGGCGAACCCCGGCGCAGTCGCGATGTTCTTCGTCGGATGCGGTGCCGATCAGAACCCTATCCCACGCAAAACCCTTGCGCAAGCCAAGCAGTACGGCAACGAACTCGCCGTTGCCGTCGGCAAAGTGCTGGCCGCACCGATGGCCCCATTGAAGCCAATCCTGCACCGCCAGTACGAGGAAATCGCGTTGCCACTTCACGCCATCCCAAGCCGCGAGCAACTCGTGAAAGACTCCACCGCCGCCGATAAGTACATCGCATCGCGCGGCAAGATGTTACTCAAATCACTGGAAAAAGAGGGCGAATTACCCAAAACCTATCCGTACCCCGTACAGATGTGGAAGCTCGGCGGCGAACTGAACGTCGTCGTGCTGGGCGGCGAGGTCGTCGTCGATTACTCGCTGCGTTTCAAAAAAGAACTCCCCGCCGGCAAGACGTGGGTGATGGGCTACGCCAACGACGTGATGGCCTACATCCCCTCCGCGCGCGTTCTCAAAGAAGGCGGCTACGAAGGCGCGACATCGATGGTGTACTATGGAATGCCATCGGTCTGGGCCTCGACCGTCGAAGAGCAAATCGTCGCCGAAGTCCACCGCCAAGCGAAACGCGCAAAGTGATGACTGCGGGGATATTGTGCGTCAATTCATGATCGTGGCGTACGATGAATGAGAAGTACACACGATTTGGCTACGTGCAAATGGCGTTGCGGAGACACGACATGGCGATGCTAAAGAAAATTGAAATTCGGGGTTATCGTTCGATCAAAGCCGCCAGCGTCGAGCTTCGGAAACTCAACGTGCTCATTGGTGCGAACGGCGCGGGAAAAAGCAACTTCATCTCGTTCTTCAAGCTACTCAACGAGATGATGGCGGGGCGTTTGCAAGAGTACATCGGCAAAACGGGGCGGGCGCAGTCCATTCTGCACTTCGGGCCGAAGGTAACGTTACAACTGGAGGCGATACTAGAATTTCAGGAAACGGGTGGTAGCAACACGTACGCCATGCGGCTATTTCATGCTGCAAATGACATTCTCCTCTTTGCCGACGAAACCTTGGATTACAAAAAGGAAGGTTGGTATGGAGTGCATAAGCCCCCTATGTCATTGGGAGCGGGACATGCGGAAACGCAAATTGTTGGGCTAGCTAATGATGGTAATCAAACGGCCAAGGTACTTCACTATAAATTGAACCAATGTCGGGTGTACCATTTTCACGATACGTCTGCGACAGCCCCAAGTCGTCAGGCGAGCTATATCCATGCCAATCGTTGGCTGATGCCCGATGCAGGGAATCTAGCTTCGATGCTTTACGTTTATCAACAACAGCATGATGTTGTCTACAAGCGTATCGTGTCAACGGTGCGCAAGATCATGCCCGATTTTGGCGATTTCGATCTCGCGCCGAGTCGTCTGAATCCGAACGACATCTTTCTCAATTGGAGAAAGAAGGGGTCGGACTATTTGTTCGGTCCGCATCAGATTTCCGATGGTACCCTTCGAGTGATGGCGATCCTGACTCTGCTACTTCAACCCGAAGATGATTTGCCCGATGTAATCATTCTCGATGAACCGGAACTGGGGCTGCATCCTCATGCACTGGAAATTGTGGCGGGGCTATTGCGGGCGGTTTCCGAGAAAACACAGGTGATTGTTGCGACTCAATCGCTGACATTCCTGAACAGCTTCGAGGCTTCCGAGATCATCACTGTCGATTGCCATGACGGGCAATCGCAGTTTCATCGGCTCGAACCCGAGCCACTGAAAGACTGGCTCGAAGACTATTCGATCGGCGAATTATGGCAGCGAAACGTCATCGGAGCGGGGCCGATGCCATGAGACAGTTGTATATCTTTTGCGAAGGGCAAACAGAGCAAATATTTTGCGCACAGGTCTTGCAGCCCCACCTCTTTCTACATGGCGATGGTTTCATTCATACTTTGGCGGTAGGGGAAAAGAACAATCGCCATATTCATGGTATCGGCAGACGATCGAAGTACGAAAAGGTGCGAAGGTTCATACTCAACACGATTAAACAACGCGCAGGAACAAACGTCTATTTCACGACGTTGTTCGATCTATACGCTTTGCCGTCAGATTTTCCTGGTATGGATACAAATGTGAAGAACCTGTCGAACCCAACGCCCTATGTATGTGCTTTGGAAGAGGCATTTCGTCAAGACATCAACAGCAACCGCTTCATGCCGTATCTGCAATTGCACGAATATGAAACGATGCTGTTTGCCGACCCGGAAGCGTTTCGGATATCATTCGAGAACTGCGAAGCCAAGATACAGAAACTTGACGCGATTGTGGCTTCGGTGAAGAATATCATCGAGAACATTAACGATGGGCAGCACTCCGCGCCGTCGAAGCGTATTCGCGAGGTGATCCCCGAGTACGCGGGCCGTAAGTCTACGGCGGGGCCGGACATTGCCGAGCGTATCGGTATTGCTGCGATTCGGTCGAAATGTCCGCACGTTCACGATTGGTTGGTTCAACTGGAAACGATTCCCTGGGAGGAGGAATTCGTCGACCGCGTGGACTGACTTCCCCGCGCCCTGTGTTCGCATCGGGCATGATGCTACAATGGGTTCGTTGCGACACCGCCTCCGACGAGCCGTACTTCCCATGCCGACGCCGACCGCGAATATCCGTAACTTCTGCATTATTGCCCACATCGACCACGGGAAAAGCACGCTCGCAGACCAGTTCCTGTTGAAATCCGGGGCCGTTAGCGAACGCGATATCAAGGCGCAGACGCTCGATAGCATGGACCTCGAACGCGAACGCGGCATCACGATCCGGATGCACCCCGTCACGATTTACTACAAGCACAACGGCCAGGAATACGAACTCAACCTGATCGACACGCCCGGCCACGTCGACTTCAATTACGAGGTGTCCCGCAGTTTGGCGGCGTGCGAGGGCGCGATTCTGCTCGTCGATGCCTTCCAGGGCGTGCAGGCGCAGACCGTCGCGAATGCCTTTCTGGCGATGGACGCGAACCTGAAGCTCATCCCCACGCTGAACAAAATCGACTTGCCACACGCTCGCCCGGACTTCGTGATCGGCGAAATGGAAACGGCACTGTTCACCGTGCCCGAAGAGGTGTTAGCGGTCAGCGCGAAATCGGGGATCGGCATCGAGGAACTGATGGGCGCGGTCATCGACCGCGTGCCCGCACCGACCGGCGACCCCACCGCGCCGATTAAGGCGCTGATCTACAACAGCCACTTCGACACCTATAAGGGCGTCGTCGTTTACGTGCGGATGATCGATGGCTCGATCAAGCCCGGCCAGCGCGTTAAGATGATGCGAACGAACCGCGAATACGTCGTCACCGAACTCGGCCAGTTTCGCCCCGCGCCGACGAAAATCGACGAACTCGCCGCGGGCCAAGTCGGCTACTTCATGGCGAACATCCGCACCATCGACGATGCCAACATCGGCGACACCGTGACCGATGCGTTCAACCCGACGGCCACGGCCATGGTCGGGTACAAGTTACCGAAGGCGATGGTCTATTCCGGCTTGTATCCCGTGAATAACAACGAGTTCGAAGACCTCCGCGAAGCGCTCGGCCGACTCCGGCTCAACGATAGCAGTTTCAGCTTTGTGCCCGAAGTGTCGGACGGTTTGGGCTTCGGCTTCCGTTGCGGTTTCCTGGGTATGTTGCACCGCGAAATTATCCAGCAACGGCTCGAACGCGATTGCGAACTCGACCTCGTGCAGACCGCGCCGAACGTGACGTACGAGATCGAGAAAACGAACGGCGACGTGATCCAGGTTCACGGCCCGCAAGACGTGCCCGATGGCGGGAACATCAAGGAGTTTCGCGAGCCGATCGTGAAGATCAGCTTCCTGATTCCGGCGGAGAATATCGGCGGGCTGATGGGCATGTGTACCGAGCGACGCGGGTCGTTCGTCCGCACCGAGTACCTCAGCAAGCAGCGCGTGATTCTGGTGTTCGAGATGCCGCTCGCCGAAGTGATCTACGATCTTTACGACAAACTCAAATCGTTCACGCACGGCTACGGGACGATGGATTACGACCTCATCGGTTACCGCGAAGCCGACCTCATCCGGCTCGATATTCTCGTTCACGGCAAGCGCGTCGATGCGCTCTCGATCATCGTTCACCGGGCGAGTGCCGACCGCCGCGGACGGCGCGTGTTGCAGAAACTGCGCGAGGAAATCGATCGGCACATGTTTGAAGTCTCGTTGCAGGCCGCGATTGGCGGGCGGATCATCGCGCGGGAAACGATCGCCGCGATGAAGAAGAACGTCACCGCGAAATGCTACGGCGGCGACATTTCGCGGAAGCGGAAGTTGTGGAACAAGCAGGCGGAAGGCAAGAAGCGCATGAAGGCCATCGGCATGGTGGACGTGCCGCAGGAAGCGTTCCTCGCGGTGCTGGAAGACGATTAACGATGGATCAAACCGCCACCGAGGCTGCACTTCCGCCCACTGCCGAGGAACCCCTTCCTCCGCCGGTGCGACTGCCTGCCGCACCGAAAGCCGATTCGTTCGGAAATCTCATGCGCAGCCTGTTGCAAGCCTCCGCGCTGTTCGTCATCGGCTTCCTGTTCATTCGCACATTCGCACTCGAACCGTTCGGCGTCCCGACCGGCAGCATGGCCCCCGCGCTCATCGGCAATCACCGCGAAGCTGCCTGCCCGCGTTGCGATCACCCCGTGGTCGTCGGCGATGCGTCGCAACACCAAGGCGAACGCCCCGCCGTCTGGTTCGCCGATGGCTATTGCCCGAATTGCGGCAAGCACGGCATCGACATCGGCAGTACGTGGGAAGTGCCCGGCGATCGCTTGATGGTCGATAAGAACGTCTTCAACCTGCGTTCGCCGCGACGTTGGGAAGTCGCCGTGTTCCGCTGCCCGGTGGATATTTCCAAGCCATATGTGAAGCGGATCGTCGGCCTGCCCGGCGAGTCGATTCGCATCCTCGAAGGCGAGATTTTCGCGAACGGCGAACTCGCACGCAAGTCGCTCGAACAAGTTCGGGAAACGCGGTTGCCGATCTTCGATATGGCGTTCGCACCACCCGGCGGTTGGGGCATCCGCTGGCTGGTCGAACCGGTGGCCGACAACCCGCGACTGCCGCCGGCCACCGCCACGCCACCCGCAATTGCCGATGCGAATATCGCCCGCGATGCCGCTCTGATTCTCGACGCGACGAACCCGGACAAGCCCGCCATCGGCCTCACGTATCGCCACTGGAATATCGACGACAAGCGAGAAGAATCGGTCAACGATACGCTCGCTTACAACGGCGCGCCGCGACGCAACAAGGGCATCCCCGTTCACGAATTCACGGTCGAATGCGATCTGGAAATCGTCGCTGGCTCGGGGTCGTTCGCGTGTCGGCTCGGCGATGGTCTCGATACGGTGAAGGTCGAATTCCCGATCGGCGATGTGGCGAAACCGGCGGGCGTGCAACTGAGCCGCGACGGTGGCGACCCGCCCCGGCAAGCCGCCGGGTTAAAGATCGAAGTCGGTCGAACGTATCACTTGGAGTTCGCGTTCGTGGATCGTCGCGCGAGTGTCGCACTCGATGGCAAAGAGATACTTCCCGCGCTGGATTTGCCAGCCGATGCGGATCGACTGTCGCGGCGCGGCCAGGTGAGCCGCCCGATCCAACTCGGCGCACGCGGCGTACAAGTCGTCGTGCATCGCTTGAAGTTGTACCGCGACATTTACTACCGCAGCGAAGGCAACAACGCGATCCAAGCACCGTACCTACTGCCCGCCACGGAGTATTTCTTCCTCGGGGATAACAGCTCGAACTCGAACGATAGTCGCGAATGGTCGATCCCTGGGGTGCCCGAACGGGATTTCATCGGTAAACCATTCCTGATTCACCAGCCGTTGAAGATCGGCCGCACGACCGTCAATGGTACCGCGCGGCCGTACCAGACGGTCGATTGGTCGCGATTGCGCTGGATGCGTTAGGCGAGCGGTGGGTGTAAGCCCACTGATTCTGCCACCGTCGTACGCAACAGGAATGGACACAGGTTGCCTCATCGAGATTGAGGTTGCCTGTGACTCAGGAAAGATCAGTGGGCTTACACCCACCGCTCGCCAAGAACAACGAACGCTCCCCGAGTACCACGCTATGTTGTTATCGATATTCGCGAAGCCGGTACCGAAGCCGGATGCCAAGAAGCCGCCGCGCGATGCGGTGCGCGAGTTTCTGGAAACGATCGTCTTCGTCGTCGTGCTCGTCTTCTTGCTGAAGCAGTTCGTCGTCGAAGCGTTTGTGATCCCCACCGGCTCGATGGCCGAGACTTTGTACGGCTACCAGAAGTCGATCGAATGTTCGGAGTGCGGATTCAAATTCCCCTTAAACAGCAGCCGCGAAGTCGAGGGCGATCCGCATATGGGCGGCGAACGCCGTGCCGTTGCGGGCTATTGCTGCCCGAACTGCCGACACAAACAGATCTTCACCAAAGACAAGCCTTCGCCGTTCAACTCGTCTGGCGACCGCGTGCTCGTTCACAAAGCGCAGTACCACAAGTTCGACCCGACCCGCGGCGATGTCGTCGTGTTCAAGTTCCCGCAAGAGCCGCAGAAACAGTACGGCGCGCTGAACTACATCAAGCGGCTCTGGGGCTTCGGCGGCGAAACGATCGCCATCTGGCGCGGCGACACGTACGTCGCGAAGAACATTCCGTACCCACCCGAAGCGCTCAACGATTTCGGCTTCCCCACGTACCCGCGTCCGGATCGACCCGAAGATCTGTGGCAGGCCAACTACATGTACCACAACGCCGACGTGGCCGACAAACAGTTTGAAATCGCTCGCGCCGCCGGGTTCACCGACCCGAACAGTTTCCAGATTATCCGCAAGACCGACGAGCAATTTCACGCGATGAAGCGGATCGTCTGGGATAACGAACATCAGTCGAACTACCTTGCGGGCAAGTCCGTTCCGCCGCGATGGAAGGCGGAAACCGCCGACTGGACCACCGACAACGCGGCGATGCCGAAGGCGTTCACGCACAACGGCGGTAACCTCGGCTGGCTGCGGTATCGGCACCTCATCATCGACGATTTCCGCACGCTGTCCGGAACCTCACGGCCCGTCGTCGATCCCGTGCCGATCGATAACTTCCTCGGTTACAACGGCGAAACGGGCGAAAACAACGGGGGTCGTTTCTTCGTCCTCGATCGTGGGGGCGATCACAAGTTCTGGGTCGGCGATCTCATGATCGAGTGCCAGGCGAAAATCAGCGATGCGAACGCCGAGGTGGTTCTGGAACTGTCGAAGGGCGAGAACCGCTTCCAGGCGAAGTTCGCGAACGGCAACGTGACGATCGTTCGCACGGGCAAGAACGGCAAAGAAATGGGCACGTTCGCCACGAAGATTAGTGGACCGGGGACGTACAAACTGCGGTTCGCGAACGTCGATTGTTCGCTGCGGATCTGGGTAGACGGCCGCCGCATCGACATCGGCGCGGCTGGGGAGTACGCCCCGATGGTACCCGATACATTCGACGCGAAAGACGAGAAACACGAAGGTTGGACGACTGCCAACGACGTCGAGGCCCCCGCGAGTATCGGCGCGAGCCAAGGCGTGGAAGTGACGAAGCTGAAGCTATGGCGCGATTCGTACTTCATCGGTGCCGACTCGTACGCGAGCATCAACGACATCAGCGCCACGAAACACACGTATTACGTCCAACCGGGCCATTACCTCTGCCTCGGCGACAACAGCGCCCAAAGCTCCGACGGCCGCGTCTGGGGCACCGTGCCCGACCGCCTGATGCTCGGCCGTGCCGCATTCGTCTTCTTCCCCCTCGACCGCATCGGATTCATCAAGTAGGCTTTGCGTAAAGCTTGGACGCACAGTGACCACACGACTTCGACTACGGGACAATCGCTTCGTAGCGGATGTCGTGAGACTTCTGACGCGGCGACTTCCCAATAGCTGTCGCGGAAACGTCACAACACAAGCGAAATAATCGTTCGCGGTGTTGCCCAACGGATCGGGAGTTTCACCCACCACTTGGACCCCTCTGGGCGGCACGAAGACCAAATCTCACCTGAGAAGCGAGCCTTCACGCACATCATACAATGCTCTCTTCACGAACCGTTGCGAGCGGGATTTCACATGAGCGATGTTTTGAACATTCTCGTAATCGACGACGACAAGAACCTGGCGCAGGCGATTTCCGAGAGCCTCGAACGGAAGGGCCACGCGGTCACGGTCGTCAATACCGGGAAGGCCGGTTCGCACAAAATTGACGATGGCGATTACGATGTCGTCCTCACCGATTTGAAGATGGCGGACATCGACGGCCTCGCGATCGTGAAACAAGTTCGCGAAAAACTGCCCGATGCCGAGGTGTACGTGATTACCGGCCAGGGCGACGTGAAGACCGCCGTCGAGGCGATGAAGCTCGGTGCCGCCCATTATTTACTCAAGCCGATCGACATGGCCGAGATCCGCGCCATCGTCGAGAAGGCCGCCGAACGCATGAAGCTCACGCAGTCGAATCGCGAACTTCGCCAGCAACTCGACGAAAAATTTGGCTTTGAAGGCGTCGTCGGCAACGGGCCGAAAATGCAGGATGTGCTTCGGAAACTCAAGGCATTCGCGCCGACCACGGCATCGGTGCTCATCCTCGGCGAGAACGGCACGGGCAAGGAACTCGCCGCAAAAGCATTGCACACGAACAGCCCGCGCAAGAACAAACCATTCGTCGCGATGAACTGCGCCGCACTCAACGAGAACCTGCTCGATGACGAGATGTTCGGCCACGTGAGCGGTGCGTTCACCGATGCGAAAGGCGAACGGAAGGGACGCTTCGAGTACGCCAATGGTGGCACGTTGTTCCTCGATGAAATCGGTGACATGCCGTTGTCGCTTCAATCGAAATTGCTGCGTGTCTTAGAGAACGGCGAGATCGTCCGCATCGGGGCGAATGCGCCGATCAAGGTCGATGTCCGCGTGATTGCGGCCACGAACCGCGACCTCGACGTCGCCGTCAAGGAGTCGAAGTTCCGCGTCGACTTGCTGCATCGCCTAAAAGTCGGCGTCATCCGCCTGCCCGCGCTCCGCGAACGCCGCGACGACGTGCCGTTGCTTTCCAATCACTTCCTCAAGGAACTGATCGCGAAGCACGGCAAGAAGGTCACGGGTATCACCGAGCCGGTACGCAGGGCGTTCGCGGGGTATGCGTGGCCGGGGAACGTGCGCGAGTTGCGAAATATGCTCGAAAGCATGGTGCTTCTCGACCTCGATGGCGTCCTCGGGCCGGACGATTTGCCCGAAGATAGCGGGCTGTTGCCGAACGAACCGCACGCGCCACCCGGCAACACGTATCACACGATCGACGGTGCCGATGGCCTCGTGGGTCGCTCGCTCGCCGACGTCGAACGCTACTACACCGAGAAAGCCCTCACCATCGCCGAAGGCAACCGCGAAGTCGCCGCAAAGATGCTCAACGTCGGCGAACGCACGCTTTACCGTAACCTGCAAAAGTGGAAAAAAGACGACGAAGAACGCGTAGTCGGGAGCTAGGAAAAACTATCTCGTACCTTCACAGTCAGGCAGTTTACGGATCGTGACTTTTCCGCCTGGTCGAACCTGAACATTCAGTTCGTACCCGTCCAACAGTGTCATTCCGATGAGCGGAGTCGTCTCGGCCTCCGTCACAAGGATTTTGCGGGCTTTGCGGTTCCAAATGAGCGTCGCTTCGTACACGTTGAAAAGGCATTCGGAACCGTCTGCGAGTATGCCGCGGCCCGATGAACGCCAGTGAAGATCCAGAGTGGCAATTCGAGATGCTGGTAAAGTGAGTGAAGCTGTGAACCCGGTATCGATCACGCCTGTAATCTTTTGCTTCGTTCCGGGGCCGAGAATTGTCAGCCGAACTCGGGCTTCTCTTCTTCGTACGACTCCGGTCATTACGAATTCTCCACGGGTTTTTGTCCGCCGAAGCGATGAACATACCGCGAGCCGACTTTCATCAACCAGGTCTGCGGATCGGGAACCCGTTCGCGGAGACGATTGCAGGCTGTCATTTCATCCACGTCGAGTTCAAAGGCCCCCGACTCGATGTCGATCGCAACAAATTTCCCCTCGTTGCTGGCTTCAAGAAAAGGTCGAATCTCGCGTTCGTAAATCGCATCACCACGCTCGGCGATTTCCTCTTTGCTGTAACGTGCGATTGTTTTGGACATGGCCTTCTCCGAACGACATTTAAGCGAGATAGTTATTGTATCGTCTCTTCGCGGGCTTGCACTTCGCGCGTGGCGGCGAAGAATCACGAAGGTGGAAAAAGATCGAACATCGCTTCCACTTCGCGAATTCGCAAACGACGCGGCGCGTTCAAATCCAATGTTGCAACGGTTGCTCGGCCTACGAGTGATAGACCACGAATAAAAAAGTTCTGCTGCTCGAAATGATCGGTCCAGGAATCGTGCCGAGGATGAAACAAAGGCACGATGCATTCATGTTGGCCGACGACCCAGCACTTGCATTGCACGTGCGCGCAACAGGCTCAGCGTTTCACTGAGTTCCACGAGCGATTCCAAGTCTTCTCGTTCTTGCGAATTCAATTGGTCCTCGGTATTACGATCCATGAGGGATTGCAGCCGGGCATCGATTTTCGATGGCAACCGCACATCGGCAAACGATTGCACCAAATCTCTTGGCGTGTCTAGCATAGCGGCCATGATGTTCCTCCGATAACAGTGTATCACCTCATCGGCATTGCCAGCAATTCCGGGTAAGGTGCGTGCGGATAATTCGCGGGCATATACGAAATTGCCAGTTCGGGGGTTTCGAGCTTTGCGCCATCCTGCGCTCGCGATCCGATCGCGCGATCCAGAATCCCGCTCGTCAACAACGTACGTTCGACGGGATAACTCGGCTTACCCGTGTGGATCATCGTTTCGATTGCCTTTAACAGATAGGCAAAGTGCGGGTGATTCGGCTCGGGCCGTTCTTCAAATCCCGTCGCGATCGGTCGTCGCTGTCCCTTGAGTTTGAGTGCCACCGCCGTTCGCGAAATGCACTGGAACAGGAACTGCGCGCCGCGTAGCCCGTCGGTATACTCGAAGAGGATCAGTGCGGCTTTTTCATCTTGTCGCATCGCTTTCTTGCCCACTTTGGGCACGACGGCGAATGCCGCCTCTAAGACATCGATGGCCACCAAGCCATCGTCGACGGCCTTCCACATCGCCTTTCCCTGAAGGAACTGCACCCACTTCACTCCGCGTTCGGCATCGCGCCGTCGCTCCACGAGGGCTTGATAACATTCCAAGGCATGGCTGCCGTACACATCCAGCCCGCTGTAACCGATCCCGACGGCCGATTCGATCTCGCAGCCCATCGGCACTTCGATCTCTGGAGTCCGAAAGCTGACGGGGAGCGACGACCCGGCCATGAACGGAATTTTCAACTTCTTAGCACGGTCGACCATCCATTTCGCGTCGGCCCATACTGGCCCCAGATGCTTGTCGCTAAACACCGGCACCACGCGGCCGAACTTCTCGAACGTGTTGCTGATTTCCTCGAAGAATCGCCGTCGCGGGTACAGGTGTTGTCCGCGGTCGTTCGTCGGATAGTCGCCGTGTTCGCCGATGCTAATCACGCCATCGACGGGAATGCGATCCCCGCCGACCGTCACCGCTTTCTCGATCGAATCGAAGAGAGGCACGCCGAACTTTTTGGAGATATTTCGAGCGAGATCGTCTTTCGGAAATTGATCGACGTACATCGACGCCAGTTTGAGCGCAGGCCCCGCCCCGCCATCTTGCTTCCAACCTTCGAGGATCTTCCCAATCAGCACGTCGGCGTGCGATTTGTGCCGATAAATCGTCAACACCGCAGCCACGGACTTGACCACTTGAGGTGGTTTCGCCGATGTCGCCGCCGGGACGACGACCCCCGCGAACGTGGCCGCGCCGAATTTGAGACAATCGCGTCGATTGAGGTCGCGCATGGGATATGCATCCGAAAGGCAGGAGGGCAGGAAGAACGATTCGCAACAGTATGCTACCATCAAACCCGACGTTGTGGAATCGCCTTCAAAATCCGAATGCCGAGTATCGTACATTTCGCCGATTGGGACGCGGTGTTTCACTGCGACCGCACGGGCGAGACCCTGCAAAGTACGTGTGAGATTGGAAAATTCTTTCTATAAGTATCTGTTCGATGAGTGTGACATCTGCTATACAATTTTCAATGGCGTATTTTACCCCATTTTCGGTTCATGCATACGAGGTGATTGATGGCGAAGCCTAAGAAAGAGCACGGAATCCCGAGCAAGATGCAACTGGTACGGAACGCAATCGCAGCACTGGGTGCGGATGCGAAGCCACTGGCGATTCAAAACCACGTCAAGGAAGCGGGCGGTATCGACCTCCCACCCGGTATGATCTCATCGTACAAGTCGATGATCCAGAAAAAGGATGGCATGCCATCCAAGCGTAGCACCAGCGGCGGCAGCAGCAGTAGCAGTGGTGGCAGTTTCAAGATCGAAGATCTGGAGCGAATCCAGGCCCTCATCAATAGCGTCGGCGCACCGCAACTCTTGAAGCTCGTCCACGCACTGACGCGCTAATTCCTATCGAAAACATTCGAGTGCAAATCTCGTCGCTGAGCGGCATCGTTCGCTCAGCGTTCGGAAACATAACCGTGTCTCCCCAGCAATTCGTTCCGCTTTTCCCATCTGACTTCAGTCGCCACTTAGCTACGAAACCAACCCGTTGCTGTATAAAGGAAACTTCCAACGGGCGATGTCATGCAGCAAGCCTTGTTGTCCGACATGCTGGAAGCCGGCCATCCGCAAACGCGCGATGCCGCCGTTCAAGGTGCGATTGACGCCATACGGGCCAACTAATTTTCCCTCTCAATAACGGAGCTTCGCACGATGTCGCCGACAATGAAAGATCTGGGAATCGACCGTATGAACGTCGATCAGCGTGTCGACTTAGCGCTGGAAATTTGGGAAAGTCTCGAAGAAGATCGACCCGTAGGTCGATTGAACGCGGAACAGCGAGCGGAACTGAACCGCCGCGATGCCGAACTCGATGCGAATCCCGACATCGCACTCAGCTGGGAACAGATACGAACCACGTTTGAATGTACACCCGATTCGCGATCTAACTAATTTCCCTCTGTAACATAGGAGCTTCGCACGATGTCTCAGAAACCTCTCCGCGTCGGTATGATCGGCTACGGCTTCATGGGTCGGGCACACAGTAATGCGTACAAGCAGGTCGGGCAGTTTTTCCCGTCGGAACATCAAGTCGTGCTGAAGGCGGCCTGTGCGCGGAATGCCGATCTGGTGAAGCCATTTGCCGCACAGTGGGGCTACGAAAGCGTCGAGACCGACTGGCGGAAACTCGTCGAGCGGAAGGATATTGACGTCGTCGATATTTGCACGCCGAACAACTTGCACAAGGAAATCGCACTCGCCGCCGCCGCCGCCGGGAAGATGATCCTCTGCGAAAAGCCGTTGGCGATGAACGCCGCCGAAGGCCAAGTGATGGTCGATGCGGTGGAGAAGGCGAAAGTCGCCAACATGGTTTGGTACAACTATCGCCGTATCCCCGCCGTTTCGCTGGCGAAGAAGCTCATTGAAGAAGGTCGCCTCGGGAAAATCTTCCACTATCGCGCGAAGTTCCTGCAAGATTGGACGATCAAAAGCGATCTGCCCCAGGGCGGTCAAGGGCTATGGCGGCTCGATGCGGCCGCGGCCGGGAGTGGCGTCAGCGGCGACTTGCTCGCGCACTGCATCGACACCGCAATCTGGCTCAACGGCCGCCTCGACACCGTCTGTTGCATGACCGAAACCTTCGTCAAAGAGCGGATGCACACCCTCACGGGCAAGGTCGAGAAAGTCGAGATCGACGATGCGTGTATCTTCATGGGCAAGTTTGCGAACGGCAGCCTCGCGAACTTCGAGAGCACCCGTTACGCCCGCGGCCACAAGGCGCAATACACGTTCGAGATCAACGGCGAAGACATGAGTATCAGTTGGGATCTTCACGATCTGCATCGCTTGCAGATTTTCGACTACAAGACCGAAAGCAAGCTCCGCGCGTGGTCGAGCATCCACGTGACGGATAATGGCGGCGAACACCCGTACATGGATAAATGGTGGGTACCCGGCTTGGCGGTCGGCTACGATACGAGCTTCACGCACCAGGTCGCCGACTTTATTAAGGGGCTGGAAACGGGCACGCCGCAAGGCCCCACCTTCCGCGACGCCCTCGAAACGCAGCAGATTCTCGACGCGATCCTGGATTCGGCGAAGTCGCAAAAATGGGTCACGGTCGCAAAGTAACGAGGGAACCGAGGAGAGCCGACTGGCGACTGCAACGCCGTTAAAGTTGTCAATTTTGCGTTTGCATTTCCGTGTTTTCCGTGTTTTCCGTGGTGATTCTGATCTTTCTGCTATTCGGCTTTAAGAATTGAATACAACCACGGAATTCACGGAAAACACGGAAAACACGGAAACAGAACATGTTGTGTGCGACCCGCACGATCGTTTGCTAAAGAAACATCTCGTTGTTCGCCTAACTACTCCTGCGTTGCCAGTGCGACGGCGAGGCGGCAACCGGCTTCAAACTCTTTCAGATCGACGTACTCTTTCACCGTGTGAATCTCGTTCTGCCCGGCTCCGATGGTGATCGTTGGGATGCCGTGCTTGACCATCCAGTTGGCATCGAGGCCGCCGTTCGTCACGCGCAACGTCGGCTTGAGTTTGATCGATTTCGCGGCCAATTGTGCCCGTTTGACCACGGGGGCATCGTCGGGTAACCGGAACGGCACGTAATCGAGGCGGCTCACGAACTGCACCTTCGCGGGTTTGCCGCGATGGTCTTTGACCTTCTTCGCGGCGGCGTCGAATGCGCGCTTGAATGCCGCGCTAATTTCGCGAACGAACTTGGCATCGTGGCTACGGCTCTCGCCTTTAATGTGTACGAAATCGGTCACCACGTTCGTCGCGTTCCCCGCACTCTTGCCGTCGGCATCGCCGAACTGGCCGACGTTGCTCGTCCCTTCCTTTCCGTTCTTCACGACCTTGCCGAACCAACCTTCGGCGAAGACATCGGCGAGCGCGAGCGATGCGACCATGCTCGCCGAGATGCCGTGCTCGGGGTACACACCCGCGTGCGATGCCTTCCCCTGAATGTTCACTTCCCAACGATCCGCACCGATGGCCCCGATGGTAATATCCGCCGCGGCGCGACCATCGATGTTGAAGCCCATCGACACGTCGCCGAGGTCGATCGGGTTGACGTGCTTTGCCCCGAACAGCCCGCTTTCCTCGCGCACCGTGAAGAGCATCGTAATCGGCGGGTGCGGGAGTTTCTGGCGGATGAGTTCGGCGGCCAGCGTCACGAGGGCGGCACACCCCGTGCGGTTGTCGCCACCGAGTGCGGTGTTCGCGGTGTTGGTGATGCGGTTCGCCGCCCGTACGGGCTTCGCCCCGGCACACAACGGCACCGTGTCCATGTGCGTCATGAACAATATCGGCTTCGCATCTTTCCGCGTGCCGGGCAAGTTCACGATCAAGTTACCCGTCTGCGTCGGCGCGGGAATCCGCGTATTCGCATCGTCGAAGCGCATCGCCGAAGCCGGTACGCCCGCCTCCTTCAGTGCCGCCTGAATCTCCTTCGCGATGGCCGCTTCCTGCCCAGTGATGCCTTCGATACTGAGGAATCGCATCAGGCGTTGAATCGCAACGGGGGCATCGATCGTGATCGTTGGCATATAAGGTCTCGGTTATGAGTGCGT
The DNA here is from genome assembly GCA_043785305.1 of Limnoglobus sp. Classification (GTDB taxonomy): domain Bacteria; phylum Planctomycetota; class Planctomycetia; order Gemmatales; family Gemmataceae; genus Limnoglobus. The sequence continues at coordinate 32,121 of JAYVXI010000239.1, forward strand.
ATCGTTTCAGTCTACGAACCGCCGTTCGTTGTGCATTCGCTTCGCAAACATTTCATACGTTCGCGGTCCGAGTTCGATTGCAACGCCTCGTTCTCGCACGTCGCGTATCGGTAACGCACTGCGCGATGCGGTGAGAGTAGAATAGGTTCTTTCATCGCAATATCTGAATGAATCGGCAGGTGCATCGCCCGCCGACAAAGGACACCCAAGCGATGCCGAAGCCAACGCTGGCCTGAGTTATACTTCGGGCGGGGTGATTCGATACGTTTTTGTTAGCCCGACGCGCCAGTTTTGAAGTTGCGCTAACTTGCAGTTTCTGCACGACTCCCTGGAAATTGCAGGTATTTGACGCACAGACATAGTCGCAGAGGGTTCCCACGGCACGC
>JAYVXI010000240.1:0-32494 GCA_043785305.1 Limnoglobus sp.
AAGGAATTGACGGGGGCTCACACAAGCGGTGGAGCATGTGGCTTAATTCGAGGCTACGCGAAGAACCTTATCCTGGACTTGACATATGCGAAAGCGTGAGGAAGTAGGGCGCGGAAACGTGGTCCGAACGGTATCCAGTCCGGAACCTTGCACAGGTGCTGCATGGCTGTCGTCAGCTCGTGTCGTGAGATGTCGGGTTAAGTCCCATAACGAGCGAAACCCTTACCCTCAGTTGCCAGCGGATCATGCCGGGGACTCTGGGGGGACTGCCGGTGTCAAACCGGAGGAAGGTGGGGATGACGTCAAGTCCTCATGGCCTTTATGTCCAGGGCTGCACACGTGCTACAATGGCGTGAACAAAGGGAAGCAAAGTCGCGAGGCCTAGCCAATCCCAAAAAACACGCCCCAGTTCAGATCGTAGGCTGCAACTCGCCTACGTGAAGTTGGAATCGCTAGTAATCGCGGGTCAGCAACACCGCGGTGAATGTGTTCCTGAGCCTTGTACACACCGCCCGTCAAGCCACGAAAAAGAGGAGCGCCCGAAGTCTACTTTACCGTAGCCGAAGGTGAAACTTTTGATTGGGACTAAGTCGTAACAAGGTAACCGTAGGGGAACCTGCGGTTGGATCACCTCCTTTCTAAGGATGCTATCCTAGACAATAAAGACCACCAGATCTTTATTAGTCGAACATGTCTCTCACGATTCGATAAGCTCGCTACTAACTTACAAAGATATTCTAAGCCCCACCGGCGGATAACCGGTGGGGCTTTCGCTTTTCCTACACACCTCCATCCACGACGCACGATAATGGACGACGCCTTTCTCCCCCATCTCCGCTGTCCACTCGATCACACGCGACAAGCCACACTCTCACGCGAAGAACAAGTTCTCCGCTGCTCGCAATGCGCCGTCACATTTCCCATCAAACAAGGTCTGCCCATACTCTTAGTCGACGAAGCGATCCTTCCCCCGCACATCCAGGAAGTGTCCGGATTGCCATGCCGGAAAAAACGCGCGTTACGAGTGCCCGCGAGTTGAGAACAATACATTCCCGTTAGCCCGACGCACAAGCGAGGGATTATCATCGTTTCTGGGATGGCGCGCCATCTCGCGGGTTTCCCTCGCTCTCGCTAACAAATCCGTTCGGACTGAAATCCCGTTAGCCCGATGCGCTGGCTGGCTGCGAGAATGGATTGACCTGTTCCGGTGCGATTGCGGCCAAGCGGTCGCCGGCTTGGATGATGATTTGATGGGCGACTTGGTTCGGGTGATACCCACCTGGTAGACGTATTAGCAGTTTGCCGTGATCGTTGCAAAAGCGTTGCACTTCTGCGTACGAATGACTCGACCAACGAATCGCGAGCAGCACGATGGCCGTCTCGGGTCGGATGATCCCCGCTTCAAATGCACTAATCGAACTGTGCTCGGGGACAGTTTCCCAATAGACATCGCTCAAGCCAAAGGCGCGTATCAGTGCGGCTTTGTGTTCGGGACGCACCAACCCGCCGATCAGCACGATGGCGCGGCCCTTCAGCCACTTCGCCACTTGCACGACTTCATCCGATACGCGATCGACCGGCACCGCTTCTTGCTCGACCGTGGCTTTTAGCCGAAGGTATTCGTCGATTTCGCGAAACACCAGTGCCGCGTTCTTCGGCAACGGAATTTCATCGGGAATCACATCGAGAACGGGCACCAACTGTTCGCGCGTCTCGAGGTGGCTCGGCGGCATTCCCGCAGATACTGCTTCGTCGAGCAATTCGATCACACGCGGCCAGTCATCGAATGTGTTGGGGTTTTCGCCCGCTTTCCCGAGCTTGTATTTGAGGTTGTTCAGAATCTTTTTCAGGCCGCCGGACTTCACCTGCGAATCGCGTAACGGCGACGTGGCGGCGGCGATACGTTGTTTGAGGCTCGGCCACGTTCGCGGATCGACGCGGTCTTCGCGCTTCATGTACCGCTGGATGTACGTGCTGTGCGCGGCCGCCAACTCGCGTACCGTCACGTACAACTGAATCTGATCGGCATCGGGGCGCATGTTCGTCGTGTCGATGACGGCCGCGAACAATAACCCTTGAGCTTCGGCGGCGAGATTCAATGAACTCAGCAGAAGCTCGCGATCCTTAATCCAACGCGGGTCTAATACGTGGTGGAGCAACTCGGCAGCATCGGCACCGACATCGTAGGCGGCAGCGAGATCTTCCCAGACGGTTGCGGATCGCGACAGCGTGGAAATGTCGAGCATCCAGAGCGTGCATTTAATCAGCCGCTCTGCCTTCGATCGCAGCCCCGCCGAAGAATCCATGTAGCTGGAATCGCTCGATGCGTTCCGGTGCCGCTGCGCGATGAGACGACACGCCTCGGCTTTCACGCGACAGCGATTCGCGATGACGCTCGGTTCCTGCGGCAGCCAGCTCGTCGATTCTTCGTAGTGCGACTCGGTGCGTACGGGTGGCGGCGCGGTGAGGTGAAACGTCAGTAACGACGCCGCCACCGTCGCAGGCAGAATGGCCTCCCGTGGCTTCCGGACTTCGGGAAGTAGCGTAGGTACGACGGGTGCCTCGGTCGCTACCGTTTGGCCTTCGACCCATCCGACGAAAGCGCGACCGAGCATGGCCACATCGCGCTGCAATGTGGCATCGGCTTCGATCAGGCTCTTTAAGCGATTCAAAAAGGGCGCAAGAGCATTCAACAGTTCGTGTTCTGCGGGCATTTCATGATTCTACGGTGTCGGGCGACTTTGGCAGTTTAGTTTTCTGCGCAGGAAATGGCGAAAAAAAAGCGGCAGGTCGAACCTGCCGCTACAAAAATGCTCGTTGGAACCGCTTTAAGCGCTCTTCTTGCCCTGTTTGCGCTCGAACAACTTGTGATCGCCGCGCACGATATCGGCCGTGACGACGTAGTGGCCCTTCGTTTCCATGTCGGGCAGTTCGTACATAATGTCCACCATTACATCTTCGACGATCGCCCGCAGACCACGTGCGCCCGTGTCGCGGTTCTTCGCGAGTTTCGCGATCTCTCGCAGTGCGGCGTTCTCGAACTCGACCGTTGCGCCTTCCATCTCGAACAGCTTCTGGTACTGGCGAACGAGTGCGTTCTTCGGCTCGGTGAGGATGCTAATCATCGCTTCTTCGTTGAGCGGATCGAGCGGGGCCAGAACGGGGAGGCGGCCGACGAACTCGGGGATCAAGCCGAATTCGATCAGATCGTCGGCGGTCACTTGGTTGAGCAATTCGCCGAGCGTGTGTTCTTCCTTGTCGGCGGACGCCCCGAAGCCGATCGTCTTGCGGCCGATCCGCTTCGAGATAATATCTTCCAGCCCGACGAACGTTCCACCGCAGATGAACAAGATGTTCGACGTGTCGATCTGAATGTACTGCTGTTCGGGGTGCTTGCGGCCCCCTTGCGGTGGGACGTTGCTGACGGTGCCTTCGAGCATCTTCAGCAGCGCCTGTTGCACGCCCTCGCCGGACACATCCCGCGTGATACTCACGTTCTGGCTCGTCTTGGCGATCTTGTCGATTTCATCGATGTAAATGATGCCGCGCTGGGCCGCTTCGACATCGAAATCGGCCGCGTGAAGCAGTTTCAGCAACAGGTTCTCGACGTCTTCGCCGACGTAACCGGCTTCGGTGAGCGTTGTGGCGTCGCCGATCGCGAACGGAACGTCGAGGATCTTTGCCAAAGTGCGGGCGAGCAGCGTTTTGCCGCTGCCGGTCGGGCCGACGAACAGGATGTTGCTCTTCTCGATCTCGACATCGCTACGGATGCCATCGGTGTGGCTCAACCGCTTGAAGTGGTTGTGGACCGCAACCGAAAGCACCTTCTTCGCTCGCTGTTGGCCGATCACGTACTGATCGAGTTTTCCCTTGATAATCCGCGGTGCGTGCGTGTTGCCGACGGCGGACTTGCCGTTGCCGCGACGCTTCTTTTCCTGGTCGATGATCGACATGCAGAGTTCGATGCACTCGCCGCAGATGTAGACATCGCCGGGGCCTTCGACGAGTGGGCCGACATCGCGGTGACTCCGCCGACAGAACGAACAATACGCATTCCGATTGCGTCCTGTTGTTCCCGTTGGTCTACGGGCTCCACCTTCACCGGAAGTACGCTCAGCCATCAGTATCCCCGAATCGAGTATGTTTGCGTGTTATAAAAGGTCGCTCGCGGTCGAACGTCTGAGAACTATATCGCGTCGCAAGAATTCCAGGTTCTCGGTTGTGACAATTCGCACGAAGCTGACGATCCCGAAGCGTCGGGTCTGCCGATTGTACGCCAAACGACGCGCTACGTGCTTCGGAATTTTGTCCATCACTCGGTTTCAGGCGGGGGAGGAGGCCCATCCGAGCCGACAGGTGGCGGCACCACGGGTGGTTTTGGTGTGATTTTGGGTAATTTAGACGGATTCGATTTGCCGACTTCTCCCTTAATCTTCGCGGCTAATTTATCGCGCAGGCGGTCGTATTCGTCCTGCGTGATCTCGCCGTTATCGTACATCTCGCGAAACGACGACATCGACACCGAGGCATTGCATTCGTCGGGTTCGTCGATCTGCCGACGGTATCGCATCGCCATTTTCAGTACGAGTGCCGCAAAGAACATGGCGATCACAGCAAGGCCCACCGTGGTAATCAGATCGGCACGAGCTTGCGCTTTGTCGATCGGTATGGGGGCAGGCACCGGCGCAATCGTTCCCGGTTCGGCAATCGCTGGGTCGTTTTCCGCGAACATGTTCGACCTCGCACACTCGTAGGGACACCCGGTTCGGGCTAACCAACCCGCACCGCCAATTCTAAGATACGAACAGCAATCCGTTCCATGGAGGGTGTTCCCGTGCCTGCGATCATCGACGACACGTATGCTGAGGCGTTCCGCAGTATCTACGCCGAGGTGCTGATTACCGCCCGCGACCGGCACTGGCTGGACATTGCGGTGGCTGCCGCCACGGGTAACGCGAGTTCCTCGATCCTCTGCGATTGCGAAGCCGGCGTTAGCCGATACCCCGCCGATACGCCCGATGGCCGCCCCGGCGCGATCGTGCAATTTCACGTGCCGCGATTCTGGAAGGAACGCGAGGCGAAACTCGAACGCGCCTTGTTGGTACGCGTGTCGCAGAACGTGCTAACCTGCCCGACGACCGCGTGCTTCAACGTCTTGCCTGCCGAAGAAAAGTGGTTCCCGCTCGGGCGGAAAGTGTCGTATTTCGGCGATGGCCACCAATTCAAAACCGAACGCTCCGGGCGGCGCGTTCGGGTGATTCCGATCCTCTCCGGCGAGTTCGTCATCGAGCGTCGGTTCGGTTGGGCCGACGGCCTGATGGGCGGGAACCTCTGGTTCATGGGCACCGTCGATGCCGCACTCGAAGCCGCCGTTCGCGCCTCTGCCGCCGCGAGCGATTACAGCAACGGCTTGAAAACGAGCGGCATCTGCCTGCCATTTCCCGGCGGCGTCGCCGCCAGCGGCTCGAAGGCAGGCAGTAAGTATCCGTTCGCCATCGCCAGCACCTACGCCGAATACTGCCCCACCCTGAAGGGCAAGCCCGGCGTCGCGAGCCGCCTGCCCGACGGCGTCGACAGCGTTCAAGAGATCATCCTCAACGGTCCCGACATTGAAACCCTGTCTGCTGCCACCCAAGCCGCCATCACCGCCGCCCGCGCCGTCCCTGGCCTGCAACGCATCAGCGCCGGAAACTACAACGGCCGCCTCGGCAAAAGCTTCATCTATCTGCACCCGGAGAAAATGGCAGCGGTTCTGACGTAGTCGAAGTCGTGAGACTTCGGGAAGCGGGAAGTCACCGTGTCAACGAGGAATCGATCGACTAAAGAAGTGAACGCGGTTTCGGCTCACGTCACTTCGTCGGGATGGCGGACTTCACTTTGGCCCAGAAGCGTTCCCACATCGTGCGTTCTTCGATGGGCATGTTCTTTCGGCTTGCGGGGTCGCGAACGGTTGCGAAGTCGGGATCGTCGAGCCAGTCGCGAAGCGCGCCGACGGCACGCGACCGGGCGTTCGCATCGTTCGATGCCATCGCTTTCTCGACCGTGGCGAGGTCGGCCGAAAGCCAGTCGTGTGCCTTCTTTTGCAGGTAATACCACTCGTCGATCCCCGGCGCATCGGCACCGGTCGCGTAAAGGATCGCGGCCCGCGCGGCCGTCGAACGATAGCGCTGCCACTCGGCTTCCGGCGAGGTAGCGAAATACTCGATGAACAACCGCGTGGCGAGGGCGTATTGTTTGTGCGAGGTTTCGGCCGCGAGTTGGGCTAACCCAAATGCATCGCGTGCATCCGTCGGCTTGGCCGTGCCGGCACTGACGGTTTTTAGTTTCGCATCGCGTGCAATGTCGCGTTCGGCCGATTCGACATCGCGCTGGCGACGCGGGTTCGCCGGTTCCATTTCTCGTGCGGCTTGAAACTGTTTCGCCGCTTCCGCAAATCGTCCGCGACTCGCGAGTGCCCGACCGAGGTTCCCGCGCGGCATCGCATCGTTCGGCATCAGTCGGGCGGCCTCCGCGTATGCTGCGATCGCCGCATCCCAATTGCGCATCGCACCGAGCGCGTTTCCGAGGCCGTTGAAGGCATTCCCATCCGAAGGATTCCGGCGGGTGGCTTCCTCGTGAGCGGCCACCGATCCGGGTAAGTCGCCGATTGTCCGGAGTGCGTTTCCGAGGTTCGACCAGACCACACCGGCAGGGCGGATGGCGAGCGCGGCGCGATAGGCACCGATCGCGGCTTCGTGCCGCTGTTGCGAGCGATAAATGACGCCGAGTGAAAGGTGTAGCCAAAAATCGGCGGGGAACTGGCGAAGCCCCAGTTCGAGAGTGCGCGTGCCGTTACCGCCGAGGCGATGCAACTGCATTCCCACGGCAATGACGAACTCTGGGGACCGCTGAGGAATCGGGATGGAATCGTAGAGAGCCAAAAGATCCTGCGGGTCGTTCCAGTGTTGGGTGAGATCGCGTCGCCATTGTTTCCCGGTCGCGTCGGCGGTAAGGGCCATCAATCGCAATTGCAGGTTCGCGTCTGGCGTGGTCAACGCCCAGTCGTCGATTGCGGACAGTAGCGCCGTACGCACGTTCGCGGTTTTGAGCATCTCGACGAATGCCGCAGGCGCATCGGGGTCGAGGCCGTACTCGCGGAAAGCGTCCGCATATTCGTGGCTCGCCTTTCCGGCTGCGAGTTTACCGTCGAAAATCGCCGCCTTGTTCAGCCGGATCGCATCGAACCGCTTCAAGTAAATCTCATCGCGTTTCGCCCGATCGAGTTGCGCTTGCAAGACCGGGTCGTCGTCGGCTTCGAGAAACTCTTCGCACTGGCGGATGTTCTCTTCGGCTTCCTTCCACATGCCGCGCGCGAAGAAGCCGTTCAACTGGTCGAGTTCCGCCGTGATGCCGAAGTGCAGCCCCTTGCGGCGGATGTCGCGTTCGCGTTCCGCAGCAGCATCTTTCAACAGCTGCGTTTCTGCGAGTTGTTCGCGTTCGGCATGCTGTTGCTTGGCCCACAATGCACCGATTGCGGTCAGCCCCACTAATACGAGGAGCGTCGCCAGTAACAGGAATTGTGCCCGACGGCGATTGCGTTCCCCGACCGCTTTCGTCTCAGTGCGTGCCCGCTCGATTTCGGCTTCCCGCGCACGGCTATCGGCATCGACGCGCAACTGCGCCACGGCAATCGCCACTTCCCCCGCGTGTGGGAAGCGTGCCGTGCGATCTGCCGCGAGGCATCGCTTCGCGAGTTCCACGAGTTCGGGTTCGGCCCCGCTCGTTTCCAGCCGGTAATACGCATCGTCGAGCTTTGCGGCGGCGGCGAGTAACCGCGCCGATTCGGTATCGGCCCCGACAAACGGCGGCTTACCCGTAAGGATCACGCACAGAATCGCGCCGAGGCCGAAGACATCGGCACGTTCGTCGATCGTGTCCGTCGCGCCGCCGGCTTGTTCCGGTGGCATGAACGCGGGCGTGCCCATCACGCTCCCCGCGATCGTCTCCGATTGCTCGGCTGCGGGTATGTGAACCGCGTTGCCAACGACATGCTCGGCACCCCGCACTTCCTTCGCCAAGCCCCAATCCATGACTTGCACTTCGCCGAACGCGCCGACCATCACGTTCTGCGGTTTCAAGTCGCGGTGGATGATACCCTGGCTGTGCGCATAACCGACGGCTTGGCAGATTTGCTCGAACACCGGCAACAGCGCCCCGCACGGCGTCGCGCCTTGTTCCTTCAAAATTCCATCGAGCGTTCGACCGCGAATGAGCTTCATGACCATGAACGGGCGACGATCTGGGAGGTGGCCAATTTCGTGGACGGCGGGTATGCCGGGGTGTGCGAGCTGCCCCGTGATCCGCGCTTCGACTAAGAACCGCCGTACGGCATCGGGGTCGTTCGCAGATCGTTCGTGAAGGACTTTGATCGCGACATCGCGGCCGATGCTTTCGTCGGTCGCCCGATAAACGATGCCCATGCCACCGCGACCGATTTCCGCTTCGAGGACGTACCGACCAATACTGCCGAGTGGCGAACTCGCAGACACCAACATCCCGTCCGACGTGAACCGTGGCGGCGTCACTTGTACGAGCGTGCGTTCCTGGGTGTCATCGTCTGGCCGCATCGTTTCTCCTCGAATGGCATAACGAGTTTAGCTTACGTATTACTCGGAGGAAGTGCGGATTCCAACGCTGCGGATGGCTCGTTGGCGATACCATGCTATACTTCTCGCGGCTGAATCTGACACTTTCAACGAAGGCGAGAATCTCTTATTCTAGCGCTTGGAATAAACGTTGTGGCGGATGGCGTCGCGTCTCGAAGACTCGCCACGACTGGTTTTCGAGGGTATTTGCCCCGCGTCCCATGGTTTCACCATGGGCTGGAAGAGCGACCCTTTCAGGGTCGGGGTTCTGTTTTCGGTCCTGAAAGGATCGCTCACGTAGCCCATGGTGGTACCATGGGATGGGGTCGCACCCATTGCCAACGTAGCGGATGGCGTCGCGTCTCGAAGACTCGCCACGACTGGTTTTCGAGGGTATTTGCCCCGCGCAGGCTGAAGACCTGCGGCTACCAGAATTGATACGTCGAGCCATCTGAAAAGGTATCAATTTCTGCCGCGTGAGGTATGGAAACTCGACACTTCCGCGATTGGTATCGCTCATTTCTCGTATAACAGCGGCTTAGTATTCGGGCCGGTCGTCCCTCGGGCGGTCGCCTTGTCCCTCACCGTTCGGCTCGGCCCGTGGCGGAGCATTCGGTGAGCGGTTCGCACACAAAATATCCATGACCACACCTGCTGGTTCCCTCCCGGAAACTAGGCACGCGAAGCCTCCCCACCAATCGTACTGGCTGTGGGTGATGTGCCTCACCGGCGTCGATTACTTCTCGACGCTCGGCTACCAACCGTCGATTGCCGTGCAAAGCGCCGGTCTGCTCGCGCCGATCGCAACTGTTGTACTGATCCTAGTCACGCTGTTCGGCGCGCTGCCAGTTTACAAATATGTCGCGCAGAAATCGTTCGAGGGCCAGGGCTCGATCGGGATGCTCGCGAAACTCGTCTCCGGCTGGCCCGGCAAGGTGATGGTGCTGATTCTACTCGGTTTCGCGGCCACGGACTTCGTGATTACCAAGACGCTTTCCGCTGCCGATGCGGCCGTCCACCTCATCGAAAATCCGAACTGGCCGTGGCACCCCGCAGGCGATGCTGCACCCGAAGTGGGCCAACAGATGGCCGTGACGATGGGCTTACTCGTGTTGCTCGGCGGGATGTTCATGCGCGGCTTCAAGGAAGTCATCGGCCTCGCGGTCGGCATCGTCGGCATCTACATTGTGCTCAACATCGTCGTCATCGGCTTGAGTCTGCATTACCTGTACGAACACCCGGCGAAACTCACCGAGTACATGAACCGGTTGCAGAACGGCGAATGGTATCTACCGCACAACCCGCTCGGCGTGGCGAGTGGCAGCATTTTTAGCATGATTGCGGTGGCACTCTTGTTGTTCCCGAAACTCGCGCTCGGGTTATCGGGGTTCGAGACCGGCGTAGCCGTCATGGCGCACGTTCGCGGTCGAACGGGCGACGATCCGAAGCAACCGGAAGGCCGCATTACGAATACGAAGAAACTGCTGATGACGGCGGCGCTCATCATGTCGTGCTTGTTGCTCGGCTCGTCGGTTGTCGTGAGTACGCTGATTCACCCCGACGAAATTACCCCCGTCTCCGCATCGGGAGAACTGCCACTGGATGAGAAAGGGCAGCCGATCGAGTCGGTCGAAAACTGGCCGAAAAGGCCCGCAGCAGGCCGGGCACTCGCGTTCCTGGCTCACGGTGAAAACGCCGTCTCGAAAGAAGTCTGCCCGTGGTTCGGTGCCACCTTCGGCACGATCTACGACATCAGCACGATCGTAATCCTTTGGTTCGCCGGTGCCAGCGCGATGGCGGGTCTGTTGAACCTCGTGCCGAAGTATCTGCCCAAATACGGCATGGCCCCCGAGTGGGCACGAGCGACGAGGCCGCTCGTCATATTATTTACGGTCGTGAACTTGCTCGTGACCTGGATTTTCCGTGCGAACGTCGACGCCCAAGGCGGAGCCTACGCCACCGGCGTGTTGGTACTCATGACGAGCGCCTGCTTCGCGAGTGTCATCGACAAATGGCACCAACGCACGGGCAGATGGTACGTGCGATTGTCGTGGCCATTTGCGATCATCACGGCGGTGTTCATTTACACGACGATTGCCAACGAAGTGGAAAAGCACTTCCAGGGCCTAACGATCGCGACGTTCTTCATCGCCACGATCGTCCTCACGTCGCTGATTTCGCGGATTGCACGTAGCCGCGAACTCCGCTTCGCAGGCTTCAAGATGGCCGATCCCTCCACGCGATTACTCTGGGATACGATTCGCCACCTCGAATTAACCGTGCTCGTTCCGCACCGTCCGGGCCGACGTTCGCTTGCGGAGAAGGAAACTTCGATTCGTCGCGAACACCGGATCCCACGCGACCTGATGATCGTGTTCGTCGAAGTCGCGTTGAGCGACGCGAGCGATTTCGCACCCGAACCGATCATGCAAATTCACACGGAAGAAGGACGCTACGTGATGAAAATCACCGGGGCGGCCTCGATCGCGCACACACTGGCCGCCGTGTCGATGGAGATGACGAAAGTGGGCCGACCGCCCGAAATTCACTTTGGCTGGACCGACGACAGCCCCGTAAGCGGCACGATTGGCTTCCTATTATTCGGCGAAGGCAACGTACCGTGGATGGTACGCGACCTGATTCAACGAGCCGAACCCGACCCGAATAAACGCGCGCTAATCATCATCGCAGGAGCGGCTTGACCACCAGCCCGCAAAGCGAGATTACTTCGCCCCTGGCTTGATTTCCGACGAGGGGTAAATGACTGGCCCGGCCGATGCGATTGGTGGGGCAGCGAATACCGGAACGCCGCTGAACTGGCCGTGCATCTCGGGGCCTGCACCTTGCACATTCGAGGTGGCCATACCGGGTATCGGCGAAACGATTCCGCCCGCTTTGTAGCACGACGAACATCCGGGGGCCGCGCCGCCGAAAACCGGTGATGGTGCCGCAAAGCCGCCGACATCGTAACCGGGTCCGCCGCCGGCCTCGACGGGCACGCCGCCATGCCCGCCGTAACCCGCGAAGCCGGGGTAACAGCGATGGCAGTTACGAATGCGGTAGGCGACATTTCGCAGCAAGCAGCAACCGGTTTGCTGCAAGGCGATGGCCGCGAATAAGCTGGCGAGAATCAATTTGCGCGTCATGAGAAACGACCTCCATATCGGTGGCGTGGCAGTGCGGAACAGCCTCCAATCCTTCGGAGCGTGCGGAATCACTTCCGTCTCGGCGAACATCCCTTTCGCGATCGGCACATCCTGTACCGATGACGGAGTATGCGCGACGTGCGGGACGTAGCCAAATCGAAGATCGAGGTTTTTGGACGTAAGCCGGTGAAAATGAGTAGTTGAGATCGATCCGCAAAGGGAAAGGGATCGCGTAAGAATTGCGGATGAAAACGGTCCCGTCACAAGTTCGCGACGGGACTCGGGCGAGACGGCCACATTATCGATCCGGACAGTAATTCGATGGCGCGGCCGATGAACACGACGAACAACCTCGTCGGTGTTTGCAGCCTGCCATGCAAACCAGTACGAGCAACACCACCGCCGATAAAACCCGTTTCTTCCACATGTCGCGTCCTCCTGTCGTCGTGCGAATGACGCAGTTCGTCACCGCATCGAGCGATACCTCATATGCCGAAAAATAGGTTGAGTTTGCGCGCCCCGCAAAGTCGGATTCGAGCGAAAAGTCGCGGATGTCTGAAATATCCGCGGGTTGTAACGGTCGGGAAAGATAGCGAAGCTGTGCGGGCAATTGACGAGTCATACTTCGAACGGGGTGATCCGATACGCTTTAGTTAGCCCGACGCGCCAGCGAGGGAAACCCGCGAGACGGCACACCATCGCATAAACGATATTAATCCCTCGCTAGCGCGTCGGGCTAACGGGAATGAATTGTCAGGTAAGAACCCGCAATTACTATTCGCCCCCATCATCCGCTTTCGGCAACTCGAATGGTGGCAGGGCTTCGAGGCCGAGCTTCGTTCGCACTTGTCCGACGTGGTTCATTAGTGTGATTCGCGTTCGCAAATGATGTTCGAGAATGTCCGATTCGAGTTGGAACGGCTCTGACACTGCAACTTGGATCGGACGCAGGAAGTCGAGCTTCTTGTTTTTTGCGGGCGGGCCGTTGAAGTACGACGAGTGGCAGCCCCACGCCCCTTCGATCCAGCATGCCACGATCGGCGTGTTCGGGCGTTGTTTGAGAATCTCCCAGATGCCGCGCCCGAACCGCCGCAAGGGAATCTCTTCCTTGCGTCGCAAATAGGCTTCGGGGAAGATCAGCACGCACTGGCCTGCGTCGAGTGCGGCAATCGCCTGTTGCAGTTCGGGTGCTTCACGCCTTGCTTTCGCTTCTTCGACGCGGATCGCCTGAAAGACGTGAACCATCAACGGGCGGAGAAACCAGCGGTCGTAAAATACCGATGTCATCATCGGCGTGATCGGACGCGGCAACGCACCGGCTACGAAGAGGGGATCCCACCAGCAGGCATGATTGGCAATAACGATCATCGGCCCTTCGACCGTGATCGCATCGCTCGGCGTGCCACGGATGCGATAGCCGATTCGAGTGATACACGAAATGCAACACTCGAAAAACGGACGAAACAACCTTAGCCACGCGATCAGCATTGCGGAGAACAGGCAGAATAGGGCTTGGAATACGAGTGCAACAGTGAGTGGAAAGTCACCGAGTAACGCCGTGTCGAACCACGCGATCAACCACACCGTCGAAACGATAGCGACGCAACCGTACAAGATCGTTGATGCACTTCGCGAAAGCGCACGTCGCCTGCTCAAGAACTTCCCAGCTGCGCCGAACATTGCACCCACGACGATTGCCAAGATCGCGATGAAATCGTCCAAAGTATTGAAGTGAAAGATCGCAATCGTCGCCATTAAACCGATGCTCGTTGCGGGTACGAAAACTCCTAGCGCGCGATACGCATGGCCGAATCGATTCGTCGCAAGAAACGCCAACGCGAATGCGAAAAACGACACCTTCGCCCAGAGATACTCCGCTCGATATAAGGCGAGAGCGAAGATCGAAACCAAAGCGATCCCACTAAACAAGCAACAAAGCGCGACTGGAATGGCATCTCGCCGAGATCGTTCGGGGTTCATCGGGCACCAGCGAGGTTTGACTTCAAAAAAATCGGACGCGCAAGTTTCGACGGAACTGCGGTGAACCGTTCTTCGCGATTCACGCGGTTATTCGGAGATGCAACCGCCAGAGGGCTGACAGTTGCATACATTACCTGAATGCCTTCACTGCCTAACGATACTGAAATGTGGACCGAACGCGTACGCGATGCGATGTCGCGATACGACGAAGCCCTGCTCCGCACGGTTGCGGGGCGACTCTTCAAGCCGCGCATCGGTCAGCCGCTCGACGAGCTTTCCGAGAAATCGGCGGAGACGCAATCGAACCCGCCGGTGATCGACCGGCGGATCCGCGACCTGCCCGAAGCCGCACGAACCTTGCTGGTTCACATCGGCCTCAGCCACCAACTTCGGTGGAAGGTGGCGCACCTCATCTTGTTGTCGGCTTCGGCCGGCCACCCCGACGGCTTCAACCCCGTTCACACGCTGCTCGAATCGGGGATTCTGTTTCCCGATACGAAAGAACCGACGGTCGTCAGTAACTTCGGCGAATGGCTCGGCATCGCAGGAACGCTGACGGCGCAGGTGTTCGTACACCCGATCGTCACCACCCGCGCCCGTGGGTTCATCACGCGCGGTGTCGCTGTGCCGGGTAGCGCCGACAGTGCAGCAGTGCGGACGACGGTGGCCGATGGCCTCGAATGGCCGCTGCGATTTGCCGCGATCTGGCAGCAAGTCCGGGCGTTGCCCGTTCGCATGACACAATCGTCGGCACTCTTCAAACGCGATCAAACGCGGCTACAAGGCGACCCGTCGCTGAACGCGCCGTTTGCCGATCTGGCGACGCCGGTAGTCGATGCGGGGTTGCTCGGTTTCGAGTGGGCGACGGCGCTCGGCCTGTTCGAGCAACGCGACATCGAACGCTTTGCGGCCCCGTTCCCAGCGAGTTGGTCGGCAGGGATTTGGCCCGCGCTCGTCGAAGTCTACGCCGCATTCTTCGGCGTCGAATCGTGGGATCCGCTCGTCGGGCACCGCATCATCGAGAACGGCGTCTCCGCCACGCCGACGGCGGCTCTGATCGCATTTGGAATGCTCGCCGAAAGCCCTGCGAATAAATGGATCGCGCCGCGCGACATTGCCAACAAGCTCTGGGAACACCACCCGACCTGGCAAGGCGCACTCACGAAAGAATCGCAGAAAGCCCAAGGCAGTAGCTGGGTCGAGGCACTGCTGCTCAGCGTCGCGTACCCGCTGCACATCGTCGAAACGCGCAACGTCGACGGCTTCTCGTTCCGCCTCACCGACTTCGGCTGGCACCTCCTTTGCGGCCAACCCGAACCGGCGACGCCATCGAGTTTCCAACAAACGCTGGTCGTGCAGCCGAATGCGGAAGTCCTCGCGTACCGCCAGGGGCTGACGCTCGCGTTGATCGCCAAGCTCTCCGGATTCGCCGCGTGGAAGCTAATCGGTGCGGCCTGTACGCTCGAACTGAATGCCGAGGAGACTTATCGCGGGTTGGAATCGGGGCTGAGCCTCGCCGAGATGACGCAGACACTCGACCGGCACGGCGCGAAGCCGGTGCCCGCGAACGTCGCCGACTTGCTGCGCCGTTGGGCCGACAAGCGCGATCGGGTAACGATCTTCGCGTCGGCCACGCTCGTCGAATTCGGCTCCGCAGCCGATCTCGATACGGCACTCAACAAAGGCATCATCGCGATTCGCCTAACGGATCGCATCGGGTTGACCGCCGACGGCAACGACCCCGATTTCAAGAGCCTACGTCTGATCGGCAACCGCGATTACGACGCAAAGGCGATTCGCTGCGTCGTCGTCGCTGCCGATGGCGTGACACTCACAATCGATGCGGGGCAATCGGACTTGCTCCTCGAAGCCGAGATCGTGCGTTTGGCAGAGCCGGTACTCGGCGACCAACCGGGGCTGCGACGCTTCCGCGTCACGCCGGAATCGTTGCGTCGCGGGGCGGCACAGGGAATGTCGGTCGAAGATTTCGACCGCTGGTTCCAGACCCGCACCGGTTTACCGCTACCCGCCGCTGGGCGATTGTTCCTGCAAGGTGCGAGCCAACCGCCCGCCACAGTGCAGCAGCTACTCGTGTTGCAAGTCGCAGCGAGCGAAATCGCAGACGGCATCGAGCAATGGCCGGAGACGCGCAGGCTCACGATCGAACGACTCGGGCCGACGTCGTTTGCCGTGTCGCCGACGTTCCTGAAACCGCTCGAAGAGAAGCTGAAATTGCTCGGAATTACCTTGGCGAACGAGTCGACCAATTCCGAGATAGTGACGTGAAATCGGGGCGAGCGAGAATTTCCAGCACCTCAATCGCCGGCTTCCCATCGGTGTGAATGACGCCGAGGCGGCCGTAAGTATCGACCGCTTCCGTCTCCGCGAACCACGCATTCATCGCCGCGTTGGTGCGCACGCGGACGTAGCTCATCGGTTCGACTTTCCGCAACACGTCATTTTGAATGAGCACCCGCCCGAGTGGCGTTCGCCCTTCGACGATCTGTTCGCGCACTGTCGGGGACAGTAAATCGAGATCCATTCGCACGATACCGAACTGCACGACGCGACCCGTGTCGCGAAGCGTCAGGAGGATTTGCCGCGAATACTCGTTGCCATCGAGCCGCGTTTCGAGCACCTTCACGTTCACGGGACTCGCGTAGAATTGCTCGACCGTCACCGTCATATGGTGCGAATGCACGAGCAGGCCGCGATACGGTTCGGGCACTTGCTCGGGCGTAACCGTTACCGCTTTCGGGATGTTTTTGGCATCCGCGAACAGCCCGTACAACGCCTGAAAGTCTGGTATCAATTCCACGACTGCTCCGCCCGTTCGGAACAAATATCACATCGACACACGATAGCATACCGCCCGCAACGCGGATGCTTTCAGCTACCTACGTGGGCGAGTTGCTGGCGGGGTAAACCGAGCGGGACGTGGAACGTCGTGGCGACCGGTTCGGCGGGGAGTGCCATCTTCTCGAGGACCGTGTCGACGAGATAATACAGCAGTTCGCGGAATGCCACCGGTTCGACTTCGTCGGCAATCGCTTCGCACTTCGCACGGAACTTATCGACGAGTTTATCGGCCTTCTGGAAGACATTCGCACGGAAGTAAATCCCGCGAACGCGCTCGACGATCTCCTCGGCGGACTTGCCCGTTTCGCGTGCCGCCAGCCGGAGAATCTCTGCCTTCTCCGAAGCCGTTGACGCATCGAGCGCCAGCGCGAACAGCAACGTTGGCCGCGACGAAAGCACATCCTGCCCGCCGACGAGCTTATTGTCCTCGTCGCCGGTCCAGTCTTTCAGGTCGTTCAGAATCTGGAACGCGACGCCGATGTTCCGCGAAAATTCGACGATCACCTTCTCGTACGGCTCCGCCGACCCGGCCAGTCGCACGCCGCTATACAGGGCCGCTTCAAATGCGGGCGATGTCTTGAGCGCGTAAATCTTCAGCGCGTCCATCGGCGACAGCACCTTCTCGTTCGCGTCGCGCCACAGTAGCTCGGCCCCTTGGCCTTCGGACAACTTCATATGCGCATCGGCGAGCTTGTCGAGAATATCCGCTGCGGTTTCGGCACCGAGAATTTTGCGGTCGCGGCTGACCAACCGGTAACCCAGGCCGATGAGGTAATCGCCGAGGTTGATCGCCGTGCCGACGCCGTGGACGCGGTGGAGCGTTTCTTCGCCGTAGCGATAGGCGTCGTCATCTTCGATGTCGTCGTGAACGAGGCTCGCTTTGTGGAACGTCTCAATCGCGAGTGCCGCCCGTTTCACCGAATCGGATAGCTCCCAGCCACTATCGGACTCCGTCGCTTTGCCGCCCGTGAGTGCGTCGTAGGCCGCCAGCGTGATGAACGGCCGCGAGCGCTTGCCGCCGCGCGACAGGAAATCGTAGGCGATCTCCTCGTGGCGACGCAGCGGGTCGCTCGCCGCCGAGGCGTGGCGTTGCTTCGGTGCCAACCGTGTCAGTTCCGCGTCCTCGAATATGCCATTCGACGCACGCATCAGGTGGACGTACGTCTTGGTTTTCTTCGCAACGGGTGCGGTCTGCAACCCGATCATGTCGAACACCCAGTCCTGATCGACCGATGTGTTTTTGCAGTTGCTCGACAGCAACGGCGTGGCGACGCAGGGGATGCCCGCGAGGAGAATTTTGTCGAATGCCTTTTCGAGCACGTTCAAACACGCGACGCCGACGATGGCATCGACGTGCCCGGAGACGATAATTTTCAGCACGATCGGCGTGCCTTCGGAAACGAGCACCTTGTACCCGAGTTCCTCGGCCTTGCCCTTGAAGTCCGCAACCGAACAGGCCCCGCACTTCTCGCAATCGAGGCCGAATTCGTCGTAATCCGCCGGGCAACCTTCGGCGTTTTTCAGGCAGTGCGGCAACAGCATCAACCGACGATTGAACGGGATCGCGGCGACTTGATCGCGCCAGAACTCGTTCGTCAGCATCACCATCGCGAAGCCGAGAAACTCGTCGGCCATATTCAGCTTTTCGAGCAAAAACACAGCATCGGTGCGAGTTTCATCGCGCGTGAGTGGCTTCGAGCGATCGAACCCCATCGCATGTTGGCGAGCAGCATCGCGTAGTCGATCGCGATCGATGCGAGAAGGGGGAACGATTTTGAACCCGGCGGTGCTGGTTTTCTGAAATGAGGATGTTTCCGGTTCGACGTCTGTCGTCACGTTGGGTTCCTTCGCATCAAATGTCGGAATGGCGAGGTTCGTCGGTCATCGGTCGGCAGGTTCGCACGCGCATTGGGCAGAGATACCGCAGCTCTGCCAATACCTTTCTATCAACGGTATGAGTTTGCAGGAATGGGGCTACGCCGAGAAATGAAAACCGTCGGTGAACTACTTAACGTTAGTATCGGAAGTGGCCCGACGCCAGCGAGGGATGAACCACAAATGTGCTCGCGATCGCAGAACATTTCGTGCCAGCCCGCAGCGCAAGCAAGGGGAACCCTCGAAAAAATCGATGCCGTCAATCGAACGTGGAAGCGCATCCCTTGCTTGAGCAGCGGGCTGGTACGATAGCATCCCTCACTATCGCTAACAAATCCATTCCCGTTAGCCGACGCGCCAGCGAGGGACGAACTGGCAAGCACTGTCACGATTCCGAACCAGTCTCCGTTTCCAGTTGCGCCAACTTGGCCCGCACCCG
Organism: Limnoglobus sp.; assembly: GCA_043785305.1. Classification (GTDB taxonomy): domain Bacteria; phylum Planctomycetota; class Planctomycetia; order Gemmatales; family Gemmataceae; genus Limnoglobus. Next base: position 18,924 of record JAYVXI010000240.1, read on the forward strand.
AGCCAACGCATCGTGTACGGTTGGCAAGTACATCGTTATCCCGGCTGTTGTGAAGCCCAGTTCTGCATTGAGCAAGTGCGATTCCGCCTGTTGAAGATGCTGTTTTTGGTCCTCGTTCTCAATTAAGAATTCGTAAGTTAAGCCGAGATTCAATTGCGTCCCCGCCCAGTCATACGGGAAGGCCGCTTTCGTGTAGATCGTAAGTGCGGCGTTGTAGCAGTCGATGGCGGCACGCAAGTTCGCCCTCCTGTCACCATCCGGTAGATCCGCGTACGTAGCCCCAAGATTGTTCTGCGTCCTCGCCCAGTCTTGCGGGAAGGCCTCTATCGTGTACACCGTGAGCGCGGCGATGTAGCAGTCGATGGCGGCACGCAAGTTCGCCCCTCTGTTCCCATCCGGTATGCCCGCGTACGCAATCCCGAGGTTGTTCTGCGTCATCGCCCAGTCTTGCGGGAAGGCCACTTTCGTGTAAACCGTGAGGGCAGCGGTGTAACATTCGATGGCGGAACGCAAGTTCGCCCCCCTGTCCCCATCTGGGATGATCCTGTACGCGTTGCCGAGGTTATTCTGCGTCCCCGCCCAGTCATACGGGAAGGCCGCTTTCGTGTAGATCGTAAGTGCGGCGCTAAAGCAGTCGATGGCGGCACGCAAGTTCGCCCCCCTGTCACCATCCGGTAGATCCGCGAACGCAATTCCCAAGTTGTTTTGCGTCCCCGCCCAATCGTGCGGGAAGGCCTCTATCGTGTACACCGTGAGCGCGGCGTTGTAGCAGTCGATGGCATTTCGGATACTGGTTCCGCGATCCCCCACTGTCGTCTTCCAAAACTCGACCCCAATCGCATTCAAAACCCTTGCTTCAACCGGTGTCAAGTGCTTTGCCGTCAAAAGACCCATCGGTTCCCACCAACTGAGCAACTCGAAATGTGCCGTCATGTCGAGAGCCTTCCGCTTGGCTCCGCATAGTTGCTTCCATTCTTCAAAAGCCTCAATCATGTCCAGTTGATAGTGGTGGAACCATGCCAGTGCCGCGAAATCGTCGGTGTCTTTCTGGCTGCGGCTTTGCCAGTGGCTTCGCCACTGTGTTTGTTTCTTCGTCAGCGCCGTTGTCTTTTGCACAACTCGATTCAGTGCTTCGCGCATTCTGCCGTGTAGCAAGTACCAGCCGGCTTCGTCGTCGTCGCGGATGAAACTGTAGCGGCCGGAGGTGAGGATTTCGCTTGCGGTGTCGGGTCGCGACGACATCGCACAGGCGGCGGTTTCGTCGAAGCGTGGCGGCAGTGCCAGCTTTTGTACCCAGGCGCGTTCTTCATCATCGGGCAGCGACTTCAAAAATCGCGTCGACAACTGTAACCAGTCGCCGGCCGGGAAGTCGAACGTAGCGGGATCGACCGCGATGCCGCGTTCGGTTTCGATCTGAATCGCATCGGCACAAATGCCGAGGCTCGCCGGGTGATAACTCGTCTGCGAACCTTCGTCCTCAACATCGACCGATGCCTTCAGAACGGCGTTACGAAGTAAAGCATCGTTGACACCGCATTTCCCGAGAAACAGCGTGGCATCGTCTGCCGAGAGACCACCGAGCAAGTGCTGCTCCATGTAACGTTCGTTGAGATAATCTTTATCGCATTCGTCCCAACGCAGCCGATTCTGACCCGCCGAAACGATCAATAACCGGCCATCGCTGGCGTGCAGATCGCGTACCCATTCCTCGCGCATATCGGCGTGAATCGAACTCGAACTCCCCCGCCGAAGCGTCTCAAACGTATCGAGGAACAGCACGCCGCGACACGCATAATTACTCTTGTGATCGGGCAAGTTTTCGTGCAAATCATCGCGAAGCCGCGTAGCAAGCGTTTGCCGCGAACCGATCCCGTGATCGCCATAAAGTTGATCGATGGTCATCGACTGAAGACGGAGGAAATCGTCTTGACCAGTTTTGCTGAGCAGCCATTTTTCAAGCCCGAAGTAATCGGCGACGTTTTTACCTTGTCTGGCTCCCCATTTCACGAGCTTACCGATCAGGGGCATTCCAAAGAGAGCACCCGCACCCGACGCGAATTCACCGAGTGCCTCCACAAAGTTCCTGGCCAGTCCACTCCCCATTACACCGGGTTTATCCTTGACTTGCTGCTTGAAACGCAACCAGGCGTAAGCAGTATCGAATTGAGGGCACGGCACGGCGGCGAACTCGGTGCGAACGCGCTGGAGATTCGCGGCATCATCGAAGCCCGGTTTTTCGAGGTTGATGAAGCCGACCGGGATGTGCGGGTAAAGCGCGAGTTTGAGCCATTTGTGGTCGTTGATCGACCGACGCCAGAGTTCGAGCAACCACGATTTGCCGATCCCGCCGACGCCGTAAAAATGCAACACCGGCAACGGTTGCCCCGACTGCAAACTCAGCAGCCGCGCGAGGATTTCCCGTTGCGGTTCGCGGTCGGTGAAATTCTTTAGCTCGATGCTGGGACGGATACTACTACGCGGTTGGATCGACGCAGGCATACGCGAATCTCCCAAAGGTTTCGTCGTATTGTAGCAGAACCGCATCACCCACACGAATACCAGTAGTCAAAAAATCGGAGGCGATGGGACGTAAGTCGGATTTCGTGTCGTGCGCGGAGTGTCGATTTTTGACGCGAAAATGTCGTGCTCGGTCGATTTTGTGTCGTGCTCGGTCGATTTTGTGTCGTACTCGGTCGATTTTGTGTCGCGATTTGCGCCAGTTCTCGAAACGAGAGCATTCGGCGTAACCCACTATTTCCGTTCGAGTTGCGGTATACGATCCGCGAAAGACGATCGAAAAGGCGACTTTTTGGGGTCTCAAAACCGAAAAAAGACCCCAAAACATGGTTTTGGAGTCTCCGCAATTCGGACTTACGTCGATTCCGAACGGTCGGGAATCACCATTTCCACTGCATTCCGAAGCTCAGGCCTTGCGTGAAGAAGTCGGTATCCTTCAGTGGGACGGTTGGCCGCACGAACGGCAGTGTGGTCGCACCGACTACGGGGAAGTTCGGGATCCGCGTCACGTCGATGTTCGTGTCGATCTGGTTGCCCGGCCGCAACACGCTGCTGAGGTACATGAAGTTGTAACCCATGAACACGCGGAAGTTCGGCGTGACGTGGTAGCCGATGTTCAGGCCGACTTGCGGCACCACCGCGAACTTGTTCTGCGTGTACTGGCCGATGTTTCCGGGAACCGCCAGCAACCCACCGGGGAACGATGACGTCGTACCCGTATCGAACGAAATCGTCTGATTGCCTTCGATTATTGCCGTTTGGTGAACGGTACCGAGTGCGATTTTCGTCGTCAGGTTCGAGAACCAGCGTCCGCGTCGCATCTCGCCTTGCAGCCCGATCGTGGCACCGTAGAACTCGTTTTCCGTGCGGAAACGATCCGTCACGATGCCAGCAATCGCTGTGGGAACGCCGATCGAACGCGGTGAATCGGGCGTCCGTGCAAAGAACTCGTTGACGCGCAGTTCTTCGCTCACGCTGAGGTACTGGAAGCCACCGATGAGGTCCAGCCGCGCACAACTGCTACCCGCCAAGCGACGGCGCAAATTGACGTCTGCACCCCAGACGGAGTTCTCGAACTGCACGCTGGCACCACCCCGCGCCAGACCGTTTGCTGAGACGATTTCCGAGAACGGAATGTTCTGGTTCGCGTTGTTAAACGGGCGAGCGAGGAGCGGATACTGGTCCGAATTCGCTGCGAATTCGTTGCCGTTACGGCCGAGGAAGAACACGCTGCCATCGAGCGCCCAGCGTTGATCGTTGCCGAACCAGCGGCCCAACCCGAACCGGCCCCCGCTATGGAGCGTTTGCCCGAACGAGCCATCGCCAACGAGGGTCTGCGTGTTACCCGTACCCAGAATGCCGTTAAAAGAAGGCGAACTCGTCGTGAGTAACGCGGGGAACTGGGCGCTCTTCGTCCACCACATCAGGTATTCTGCCGACGACCACCAGCGTTCCGGATCGCAACCGGCATTCGTCGCACATGCGCCGAACAGCCCCGGCCCGCCCGGTACTGCCGCATAGCTGCCACCGAACAACGGCGCATCCAAAGCAGGCGGCACAAAGTGTCCCTGGTCGGGTGCAACCATCGACGGAAACCCGCCACCCTCGATGGGGATCGCCGGCCCGAGCGTAACGCCGCCTTGCGGGTACGCCATCGGTGCCGATGGCGTATATGGGTACGACTGGCCGGGGATCATCGCACCTGGTGCCGTTGCGCCCGGCACTTCCGAGACCATCGGGCCTTTGCCGAACGGCCTCGGCATCGGCAAGCCTTGCCCCGGCGCACCGATGACTGGTGCGGGCATCGGCATCGGCATCGGTGCGGGAGTCTGACCGCGTGCCATCGGCGACGCATCTTCGAGTGGGCGCACGGCTAAAATTCGCGTGACAGGCTTTGAAGCGAGTGGACTGGCTGGTAATAGCTGTGGTGTTGCCGCCCCAAAGGTTTGGGCGACCGCGTTGGCGGTCGTCAAGGCGAAACTCAGCCCGACTCCGGTTGCCAACAAGCGACGCATGGTGTGGTCCTCCTGACCCTGGCGCGATGGATAACTACCTGGCGTATCGCGTCCTTTCCTAGTTTCGGCGTCAAATGCAGCCGATCCGGAGTTGCGAATGCGGACTTATAGGAGATCGTTCGCGGAAAGGTGCGGTCGTGACGGTCGGGTAGTTTGACGGGCGAATCACTTCACATTGGAGCAGCATCATAAGCCTGCGAAACGGCGTATTCCGCGTAAACCGGATCATTTATTCAAGCCGCGAAAGCCAGACAACCGATTCTAACAGCACACAGATGCACGACGGTTAGAATCGGAGGTCGATCCCATGGTCATCGAATGGAACAGCCTGTTGCGGACTGCGTTACCCGTTGGGGTACTCGGAGTTGCGGCATTCACGATCTGCACGCAGAACGCGGAAGGGTTCTTCCCGCCGATCCCGCCCACCGTGACCAAAGTCACGACGTTACCGCCTACGATAACGCCACCGATTGTCGTGCCACCCGTAGTGCCGCCCATCGTTGTGCCGCCCGTGGTACCACCTGTCGTTCCGCCCATCGTGCCGCCACCGCCGGTGATCCCGCCCGTGCCACCGCCGCCGTTCGTGCCACCCGTGGTGCCACCGTGCGCGTGCCCCGTGACACCGGTGGTTGTGCGCCCGCAAGTGGTGCCCGAACCGACTACGCTAATCTCGGCCGCAATCGGACTCGCCGCAGCGATGGGTTACAACGTCCGCCGACGCCGTACGCCTAAATCGTGAATCGCGGCAACGTGCTGCGTTGCGGTTCGAGTTCGCGAACGATGTCGATGGCCCGGCGAAACGGATAGCGTTTTAAGAGGTGTTCGAGTCGGCGGAAGCTTTTGCGAATTCCCACGTAAGTGCGCCATTTCGATAGTGCCTTCAGTGGGAGTTTCGGTTGATCCACATCGAATTCCCACGGGTGAAAGTACGTCATCCCCATCGCGGGCTTCGTCGTACGCCGTAACTGCGACAACCCCGCTTTCATAATCATTAGCGGAAATAATCGGAAATACCCGCCGCCTGCGACGGGCAGATTCTGGCCCGCGATCCGCCACGTCGCGGGTGGCAGTTCGAGTATCTCGGACGACTTGCCGACTGCGATAAATGGCGTGCGTGGGGCATCGGGGATGCCGTAGCGGTCGTGGCGAACGGGGAAGATCGACGAATCGTAAATCAGGCCGCACTCGGCAATCACGTCGATGGCCCACGCGGTCTGCCGGACCACGCTGAACGTCGGCGCGCGATAGCCGAACACTTCCACGCCCGACGTTTGCTCCAAAACCGCCTTACTCCGTCGAAGATCGGCCGCAAACGTCTGCGGGGTGAAGCGATGCACGCGCTGATGGTCGTAGCTGTGCGTGCCAATCTCGTGGCCGGCATCGGCAATATCGCGAACGAGTTGCGGGTGCGTTTCTGCAATTTGACCGACGACGTAGAACGTGGCTTTCACATTCGCTGCCGCCAATCGCTCGAGAATTGCGCGTGTCGAACGCTCCATGCGATTCGCGTAATCTTGCTTCATTTCCGGCGAACATTCGATATTCGCGGCGGCTTCGATCCGGTAATGCTCTTCGATGTCGAAACTCAAAACGTACCCGGATGCCGTCGATTCGCTGTTTGCCATAGTCACTTTCTAGCTGTTCGCCACGTCGTTTTACCCGAAAACTTATGAGATTAATCGGTCACGTTACAACTCGGGAATTTGGCTATTGGTTTTCGCGACCAAGAATTATACTTGTCAAACCGCCGCGACCAGTGCATGATACATACAAGTGCGTTGCGTTTCCTTGCCGACCTTCAAAACACTCCTTGTTTTAAAGGAAGTCTATGATGTCACGAAAGTCAACCTTGTTGTTAGCTGTCGTCGGGATCACCTGCATGTTCGTTGGCGTGTTACTCGGTCGCACAGTATTCAATCCCTCCAAAGAAAATGCGTCTGCCGCGGCAATGAATACGCCGATTCAGGCATCGGGTACGAAGAACGGACCGAACGAGATCGTGAAAGAAATCGACGATGTTGCGGTTTCGTGTCTTTACATCGATCGTTGTCTCGCTCGCCTGGAAGCCGAACCACCGACTGAGCAGTTGAGTGATCGCGTCGCCTCGATCATCATGTCGGCCGAGCGGACTTTGCCCGTTTTCTGGGGTGTCGATACTCAGACACTGGCACCGGCACACCGCGAAAAAATTGACGAATACCCGAAAAAGATCCGCGGTTGGGTCGATCGTGTCAACGAACAGAAATCTCAACTGGCACTCACATCCGTCAAAAGTCTTGCCAATGAGCACGAAGCGTGGCGAGTGGCAAATCAGGATAAGCTTTACCAGCCACATATCGAGCGAGACGAGGCGGTGATTCGGCAAATGCAAACCCTCATCGTCGGTATGTCTGCCGGCCCGGCATTAACCGATGCCATGGGCGAATTACTTGCGAAACAAAACTTGCTCAACACGCACAATCGAAATCAACTGACAGATTACCAAAAGTTGGCAATTAAAAAGAGTCATGAATTTGTCTCGTTCACACTGAGTAACACGATTAGCCGAGATTCTGTGCTGTTAGAAGCGTTCGATAAAGCGGAGGTCGCGAAAATCGATTCTGCATTACTCGGTGCACCAGCACGCCGAATGTACGACACAGCCATCGGTCTTATGGAAGCCAAGCTGAAGGATCGCACCCACGCTGAATTTCTTCTAAAACTCACAGATACCGAAAAATGGCCACTCAGCAATTATTGATACGACTCGTAGTAGCCGCTTTCTTCAGCCTGCTTGTGACCGTCCCCGTCGTCGCACAATCGGCGGTGATGCCGCAGTGGGTCCGTGTCGCGACCGCATCGCGCGGCGTGGCCAAGATGACAATTACAGGGACGAACGCCATCGAGTCCTCCTCGCGAGAGGCTCCAATTCAATCCGCACTCAAGGTGGGCGACACGCTGTTCGCCGCACGAAACGTGTATTACGACAACGCCCGCCTGCTCGGCAGCCGGAACGTGTCTCGGACTGCATTAGTCGGGCGATACGCAGCTTCGCTCAAAACGGCGGGCAGTTTGCTCGCCGTGGCTAGCACTTCCTACGAACTGGTAAACGGCACGCTCTCAGCCAGCCAAGCCGGTCGAAATGCAGTCCAACTTGCCTTGGCGACAACGGCTGTTACGGGAACATATCTCGGGATGATCGCTGTGGCGGGATGGGTCGGAACGGCTTCGACTGGCACTGCAATCGGAACCCTTACTGGTGCCGCGTATACGAGCGCGGCAACGGCCTGGTTTGGCGGCGGTGCGGTGGCCGCGGGCGGTGGGGGCATGGCCGTAGGGAGCGTCGTTTTAACCGGAGGAACGATACTCGTTGCCGCTGGCGTCAGTTACGGCGTGTACAAAACGTGGAACCTACTCGACCCCGCCGAACGCGACGCACTGAATACACTCGCCGCCAGTTACCAATTGAGGGGTGACCTCACGGACGCGAATTCCGCTCGCGGAGCCGCACTACTCGCCGAGAAGCGGAATCTGGAGCAAATGAGTAGTCGCAAGTCCAGGAACTGATCTTTAGTCTGTCGATCTGCCAGTTGCCTTATGAGATAGCCAAATCACGATCTGGTGCATTGATCTAACCGCGTCCTTGTTTGAACCGTGCCCAATTCTACGACACTGGTTCTCAATGATCCTCACTCCGTTGCGCAATGCCTGCGCGTCGTGGCGAATTCCAGCATCCAGATGAGGCTACCCACCTTGCTCTGCGGTTGACGGGGTCGGTACCGTGGTGATATGTCAACAATCACAATGACCGAAAATAGTTTGTTCGACACATCCGCACTGCCGGGGGTGTTTGCTGAGGTCGTGTTCGATCGGCCCATCGACCAGGCGTACACCTACGCCGTGCCGGAAGCGTTGCGCGATCGCATTACCGTTGGGCAACGGGTCGAATGTTCGTTCGGGCGCGGCGACAAAGGTTCGATTGGCTACGTCATCGGCATCGGCGACATCGCCCCGCAACGCGCCGTGAAGTCGATCTTGCGGTTTGCCGACGATGTGCCACTCGTCGACGATCAACTCCTGAAACTCACGCGCTGGATGGCGGATTACTACCTGTGCGGTTGGGGCCAAGTGCTGCACGCCGTGGTACCCGCCGGGGCGCGCGATAAAGCGGGGACGAAGAATGCCACGTTCGTCGTTTCGCTACTCCCGGAAGAGCTTCCGCACCCGTTACCCACCGTCACGCCGAAGCAGAAACAGGCGCTCGACCGGTTGAAGCAAGAAGGCAAGCCGGTCGAACTGCCACGTTTGGCCAAGATGCTCGGCGGCGGGGCGAGCGCGATTCATACGCTCGTCTCCAAGGGCTTGATTCGCAAATTTACCGAACGCATCGAACGTGCAGAGTCGGTCGAACCGGGCGACGATCTCTCGACGCCCTCGACTGACGCTCCGCTGTCGCTCAATCCGGATCAAGTTCGCGCCTGGGCTACGATTCGTGCCGCACTGGACACCGGCGGGTTCCATCCGTTTCTGTTGCACGGCGTCACCGGTAGCGGCAAGACGGAGATTTACCTACGTGCGATCGAAGAAGTCGTGCGCCGCGGGCAGGAAGCAATCGTGCTGGTGCCGGAGATTTCCCTGACGCCGCAGACAATCGAGCGATTTCGCGGACGTTGCGGGCAAGTCGCGGTGTTGCATAGTCACCTCACCGATTCCGAACGCGGTGCGTACTGGCGGCGTGCGGCGGAGGGCAAGGTGCAAGTCGTTGTCGGGGCACGCAGCGCGGTCTTCGCACCGACGCGGAACCTCGGCTTGATCGTCATCGACGAAGAGCACGAAAACAGCTTCAAACAAGAATCGACGCCACGTTACCATGCCCGCGATGTCGCAATCATGCGGGCACGATTGGCGAACGTGCCGATCATTCTCGGATCGGCCACACCGAGCCTCGAAAGCTGGCACAACGCGCACAAACCGGGTGGCTACACGAAGATCTCGATGCCGAACCGCGTTGAAAACCGGCCGATGCCGCAGGTAGCGCTCGTCGATTTACGCCACGAACCGAAGACGCCCGGCAAGTATTTCGCCATCGGCTCCACGCTCGAAAAAGGCATGCGCGACGCACTGAAAGCAGGCGGGCAGGTGATGCTTCTGCTCAACCGTCGCGGCTTCAGCACGCACGTTCATTGCCCCGCCTGCGGTTACGTCGCCCAGTGCGCCCACTGCGATCTCTCCGTCACGTTCCACCGTGGCAAGTCGGCGCTCGTTTGCCACTACTGCGGCTGGGAAACGCCACCGTTCGCGAAGTGCCCGTCGTGTAGCCAACTGGCGATCCGCTATCAGGGCCTCGGCACGGAAAAGCTTCAGGAAGAGATTGAATCGAAGTTCCCGGACAAAGTCGTGCAAAGGATGGACTCGGATACGATGTCCAAGCCCGGCAGCCACGAGCGCGTGCTCGATGCATTCCGCGATGGCTCGATTCACATCTTGCTCGGCACGCAAATGATCGCGAAAGGACTCGACTTCCCGAACGTCACGCTCGTCGGCGTGGTGAATGCGGACGTCGGGCTGCACCTGCCAGACTTCCGCGCCGCTGAGCGTACGTTTCAACTGCTGACGCAAGTGGCGGGGCGTACGGGGCGCGGGCCGAAAGGTGGCCGCGTGATGATTCAGACTTTCACGCCGGAACACCCGTGTATCGCGCTCGCCACGCGGCACGCTTACATCGAATTCGCCACGCAAGAATTGAAACACCGCAAAGAGCATCAGTACCCGCCATATCACCGGTTAGCGCGGCTAATCGTCCGCAGCGAAAGGCAGGAAGCGTCCGAAGCGTTCGCGAATACGCTCGCCGGTGCATTCAAGGAGGCGATCCGACGCCACGCCACACCCGGCACCGCCCCGCTACGCCTCCTCGGCCCCGCCGAGTGCCCCGTGTTCAAGCTGAACGGCTACTACCGCTTCCACTTTCAAATCCAGAGCGACATCACCAGCCCGCTCCATGCCGTATTGCGCGAAGTCCTCGCGGTCGCGAAGACGCCGAATGGCGTCGAGTATCAACTCGACATCGACCCGTACAGCATGTTGTAGACGCGGTTTGAAATTCCATCAATCGCGTTCTATGCTTCTTGCGATGCAACTTTTCGAGAATCCGTATCGCGAGGATTTTCCGTGACAGACGAAGATCGGCCGTACAGTTCAAACTTGCACGACCCGGTCACCGGCGTCGGCGAACTCCAGACATCGGTGGTCATGAAGCCGGAAAATCCGTGGCGACTCGACACCGAATTTGAAGTCGAAAATCCTTTGTTTCACAACGATAAAGCGGTGCCCGAGTTGGGGCATTTTGAAGTGCTGGAAACGATCGGTCGCGGCGGGTTCGGCGTCGTGGTGAAAGCATTCGACCAGAAACTCCAGCGTATCGTTGCGATCAAGATGATGTCAGCGCAGATGGCGGTGAACTCACCAGCGCGGAAGCGGTTCGTTCGCGAAGCCCGTGCGGGTGCGGCCGTTCGTAGCGAGAACGTCGTTCGCATTTACGCCGTCGAAGAGAAGCCGACGCCGTACCTGGTGATGGAGTACGTTCCCGGCATCTCGTTGCAACAGCACCTCAACCGTGTCGGGCCGCTCGAAGTGGCCGAAGTATTGAAGATCGGCGCGCAAATCGCGCGCGGTTTGGCCGCCGCACACGCTACGGGTTTGGTGCATCGCGACATCAAACCGGCTAACGTAATGCTCGAAGACGGCGTGAACATCACGGTGAAACTCACCGATTTCGGGTTGGCCCGCGCGGCCGACGATGCCAGCCTGAGCCAGAGCGGCATGGTCGTCGGCACGCCGATGTTCATGGCCCCCGAGCAAGCACGCGGCGATGCGTTCGACCATCGCTCAGACTTATACAGTCTCGGAAGCGTGCTGTACGTGATGGTCAGCGGGCGTCCGCCGTTTCGTGCCTCGAGCGTGCTTTCCGTGCTGAAGCGCGTCGTCGAGGAAGAGCCACGTCCGATACGAGAGATCATTCCCGAAACACCACAATGGCTTTGCGATATCATCTCGAAACTGCACGAGAAGAAGCCCGAACGGCGTTTCGGTACCGCCGAAGAAGTCGCCATCGTTTTAGAGAAGTGCCTGAAGGATATGCAGCAGGGCCTCGCGGTTCAGCCACCCGTTCCGCATAAACGGGCACAATTGAAGAAGTGGCCCGCGTTCGCCGCAATCGGGTTCGTAGGCTGTGCAGCGCTCGTGGCGTTGCTGTTTGCGTTTTTGCTCACCAAGCCGATGACTCCAGCCGTCAGGTCCATCACGCCACCCGTCGATGTCGTCGAAAAGCCGGTTGAGAAAGTTGCCAACACCTTCACGAACTCGCTCGGTATTGAATTCGTTCGCGTACCGGCGGGGAAGTCGAAACTCGGTGGGGGAAATGTCGACATTGCTAAGCGGGAAGTGACGATTCCGTACGACTTCTTTATCGGCAAATACGAACTCACCCGCGAAGAATGGGAGAAGGTTATCGGGCCGGGTACGGACCCGAGCCACTTCTCGCGAACGAATGCCGGGCGCGATGCGGTCGCAAACGTTTCCGATGAAGAACTCAAACGCTATCCCGTCGAGCGCGTATCGTGGAACGACTGCCAAGAGTACATCCGGCAATTGAACCGGAAAACGCAAGAGAGCGGTTGGGTTTACCGGTTGCCGACATACACCGAATGGGAGTACGCCTGCCGCAACGGCCCCGGCCAAACCGATGCCGATCTCGATTGCGATTATTATGCAGGCGAGCCTTCGATGACATGGACTCCAGAGATGGGGAATCTCAAAGAGAACGGTTTGCAGTCGCCAACGCGCGTGGGAAGCTACAAGCCGAACCGGCTGGGAATCCACGATATGCACGGCAATGTCAGCGAACACCTCGACGACATTTACGGTGTCGGTAGACTGATAGCCGGAGGGCGTTACAATGATGTTTCATCAGATTGGAAAATCAGAGAGTGTCGAACAGCACATAACCTCGAAAACCGAAACAATACCAACGGGATGCGTCTGATCCGGGTTCCCGTCGGCGATGCGACGATCACGCCACGACAACATCTGGAATCGGTCGTCGCCGAACTGATTCGGCTCAATCCTGGCTTCCACGGGAAGGTCGATTCGCAGGTTACCGACGACCGTGTGACCAAACTGATCATCGATAATGCCCAACAAATCAAAACGATCTCGCCACTGCGCGAACTCCGCCATCTGCAATCGCTGCGGATTTACTTCGGAACTTACACAGACCTCAGTCCGCTCATCGGGTTACCGCTTCGCGATGCCGCGTTCGACGGCAATTTCAAGATCAGCGACATCAATTCACTCAAAGGTATGCCACTCGAAACTCTGAGTGTCTGGGGGTTCGTGGGGAACGATATTATGCCGCTCAAAGGGATGAAGTTAAAAAGCCTGAACATCGGTGGCGGCGAAGTCAAATTCGATCTCGAAGCACTACGCGGACAACCGTTGAATTTCCTCTGTCTGAACCTCACGAAAGTCGACGATCTGTCGCCGTTGCAGGGAATGCCCATCGACCAATTGCTTCTGACGGGCACGGAGATTCGAGATCTGTCTCCACTCATTGGCATGCCCCTGACAGTACTAAAAATCAACGGCACGAAAGTCACGGATACAAATCCCATCCGCAAGATGCCACTGCAACGACTCGAGTTGGATTATCAGCACGATCGCGATGCCGAAATCCTGAAGGTGATTCCGTCGCTGGTAATGATCAACCAACAGAAAGCGGATCTGTTTTGGAAAGAGCAGGGGCAGAAAAAGAAGTGAGAATTCCCGGCGGAAACGTGAGATTCTCAGAGGTTCCCCGAGCCGATTCCCCGCAAGGGGTCGGGTAAAGCACAAATACATTCGAGTTCGTTTGCAAGAGTCGCGTGATCGTCGAAACGGGTGGATATCTCGCACCCGACCCCTTGCGGGCAACGCCGCGAAGGATTTCCTGATCAGCGTGTTTTCCTTGTATTTGTAGCGGAAGTCGTGAGACTTCTGACGCCGTGACTTCATTCGTCCCGAAGT
>JAYVXI010000241.1:0-11991 GCA_043785305.1 Limnoglobus sp.
GGCGAAGTCGTCGGGCAGACGCTGATTACCACCGAATGGAGCGACTGGCGGAACGGTTGGTTCTGGTGGATTCAAAGCGTCTACGTGCGCGAAGACGCACGGCGTGGCGGCGTGTTCCGGACGCTCTTCGAGAAACTCCGTGTCGAAGCCCAAGCCGACCCATCGGTGATCGGCCTGCGACTCTACGTGGAAGCCGAAAACGAACGCGCCCGCAAAACGTATCGGTCGCTGAATATGGCCGACACGCACTACGGCATGATGGAAATCTACCCGCTCAGTTGACGCTTTGGCTATAACGGCTTTATGGCACGGACGAAACTCGTGGCGGATGTGGCGACGACCTTTTCGCTGACCGACTTGCCCCGCCTCCTTCGCGATACCGAAGGCTGGGACGGTCTGCGCGCTGCGCTCGGGAAATCGGAGAGCGGCACGATCGATGGTGCGTGGGGTTCGACGGGGGCGCTCGCGGTGGCGGCGCTGGCTGCGGAACGCCCGCCGGCACTGCTCGTCGTCGTGCCCAGCCCGATGGATGTCGGCCCGTGGGCGGAAGATCTCGCGAGCTTCACCGGCGTGCGACCGACGATCTTCCCCGCGTGGGAAACCTGGCCCGCGCCGACGCATCAGGGCCGCCTCGCCCCGGAAACCGTCACGCGGTTGCGCGTGCTTCAGGATTTGCTCGCCACTTCGGACCCAGCCACGCGGCCCATTTTACTCGCGCCGATGGCGGCGATCATTCAACCGGTGCCGCCGCGAACGGACCTCGCCAATGCGGGCCGTACGCTGACCATCGGCGAAGTCGTGAATGTGAGTGAATGGCTAGAATGGCTCATCGAACGCGGCTACAAGCGCGTCGAATCGGTCGAGTATCCCGGCGAGTTTGCGAAACGGGGCGGCATTCTCGACCTGTTCCCACCGGACTTTCCCGACCCCGTGCGGCTCGAATTCTTCGGCGACGAACTCGAATCGATCCGCCTGTTCGCGGTCCAATCGCAGCGCAGTCTGGAGAAGAAAACGTCGATCCGCGTCATCGACAGCAACCGGCAGCAGGGCAGCACCTCGCACGGCTTCCTCACCGATTATCTCCCCGATGGCACGTGGATTGCGTTCGTCGAACCGGCGGATTTGAAGGAACAGGGCAAGCACTTCTTCGACCGCGTCAGCGACCCGACGGGTTTGTTTTCCGTCGAAGGGGCGTTCGCGCAACTGATGCAGTTTCCAACGGTGATCGTGACGGCGATGCCGCGAGCGTCGATGGAAGAAACGTGGCACCTGCGGGTCGAATCGGTCGAGCGATTCAGCGGAAACGTGCAGCGGGTGCGCGATGAACTCGATGCGGTCGGCGGGTCGGATCGCGTGCTAATCGCCTGCCAAACCGAAGCCGAAGTCCATCGATTAACCGAAGTGTTGAAGGCGGGGAAACTCGCGGAATCGCAGCGTCTGGCACTGGTCACGGGGCACGTGCGGGCGGGGTTTCGCCTCGTGGGCAAGGGCGTGGTGGTCGTCGGCAGTCACGAACTGTTCCACAAGGACTTACTCGCGCCGGGTGTCAAAACTCCCGGACGTGCGCCGACGCGGCAGATCGAATCGCGCGCGATCGACAGTTTCCTGTCGCTGAACGAAGGCGATTACGTCGTGCATATCGCGCACGGTATCGCGCGCTTTCGCGGGATGCGGATGTTGGAGAAAGGCGGCATCGGCCAAGAAGCAGCGGGCGATGACGAGGATGCGCGTTCGCTGACGGGCCTCGAAGAAAACATCATCCTGGAGTTTCGCGAAGGCGTGCTGTTGTACCTACCCGCGTCGCGGGTCGATCTGATTCAAAAGTACGTCGGCGGCACGCAGTCGATGCCGGAACTGTCGAAACTCGGGAGCACGTCGTGGGGGCGAAAGAAGGATAAAGTCTCCGAAGCGGTCATGGACATGGCCGCCGAGATGATCCAGATTCAAGCGGTGCGGGCGGCGATTCCGGGTTGGTCGTTCCCCGCCGATACCGATTGGCAGCGCGAGTTCGAGGCTGCATTCCCGTATCAGGAAACGCCCGACCAACTGACCGCGATCGCCGACACGAAGGGCGATCTCGAAAAGCCGAAGCCGATGGACAGGCTCATCTGCGGCGACGTCGGCTACGGCAAAACCGAAGTCGCGATTCGGGCGGCGTTCAAGTGCATCGACAACGGCAAACAGGTCGCGATTTTGGTGCCGACGACGATCCTCGCCGAGCAACATTTCCGCACGTTCAGCCAGCGATTCGCCGAGTACCCGTTCACGGTCGAAGTCGTGAGCCGCTTCAAAACGGCGGGGCAAGTGAAAGAGATTTTGAAGCGAGTCAGCGAAGGCGGCGTCGATGTCGTGATCGGCACGCACCGCGTGGTGAGTGGCGACGTGGCGTTCAAGGAACTCGGGTTGGTGATTATCGACGAGGAACAGCGTTTCGGCGTCGAACATAAAGAAAAACTGAAACGGCTGCGGGCGACAGTCCACGTACTGACGATGACGGCCACGCCGATCCCACGGACGCTGCACGCGGCGCTGTTGGGCATTCGGGAAATCTCGAACCTCGAGACGCCGCCACCCGAACGCCAACCGGTCGAGACGCGAATCGTACGCTGGGACGACCAACTGATCCGCCACGCGATTCTGCGTGAGATGAACCGCGGCGGGCAGGTGTACTTCGTGCATAACCGCGTTCACGATATTCACGATATCGCGACGAAACTGAAGATACTGGTGCCCGAGGCGAAGGTCGTCGTCGGCCACGGGCAGATGAACGAACACCAACTCGAACATGCGATGGTGTCGTTCTTGAACAAGGACGCCGACATTCTGGTGGCGACGACGATCATCGAAAGCGGGTTGGATATTCCGAACGCGAACACGATATTCATCGACGATGCGGACATGTACGGCCTGGCGGATTTGCACCAGTTGCGGGGCCGCGTGGGGCGGCAGAAACTGCGTGCCCATGCATACCTGATCGTGAATCCGACGAAGCTGATTTCCGGGAACGCGCAGAAGCGACTGAAGGCGATCGAGGAATTTTCGGACCTCGGGGCGGGGTTCCGGATCGCGATGCGCGACCTCGAGATTCGCGGCGCGGGGAACATTCTGGGCACCGAGCAGAGCGGGCACATCGCGGCGGTGGGCTACGAGATGTACTGCCAACTTCTGGAGAACGCGGTTCGGCAACTGAAGAACCTGCCGCCGAAGGTGCCGGTCGAAGTCCACGTCGATCTACCTTGGCCCGCGTTCCTGCCTCGCGATTATGTCCCTGCGCAAAAATTGCGGCTGGAAGTATATCGCCGTCTGGCGCGGTTGCGCGACGTGAAAAAGCTCGACGATTTTCGGCAAGAGTTACACGACCGTTACGGAACGCCACCGGAGCCAGTGTCGTGGCTGTTGCGAACGACGGAAATCCGCCTGCACTGCGTGCGCTGGCAGATCGCGAGCGTCAACCGCGACGGCAAGGATCTGGTGTTCTGGTACAAAAACCGGGCGAAGGCGGATGCGTTCGTGAAGCAGTCCGGTGGCCGCGTGAAAGTGGTGGACGAACGCAACGCGAACATCCGGCTGCGTGCAGAGGAAGATTCGCCGCAAGCGATGTACGAACTGCTGCGGCAAGTGTTGCGCGGCGCTGCGACTTGAGCGAAATTACGCGAATCGCGCGCGGATTGTCCCGACCGCGCGACATTCTCCGACCGGACCGGTCGAGCCGTGCGGATGGGCGCATTCGTCGCGGTCGGGGCGGACGGTGTAACGCATTCTGTGTACGAAATCCTGGCATGTTTCTGCTCGCTCCCGAGTATTCTCTCGCTCGAATATCCCCAGTTATCGGTTACATTAGACGGGAGAATGCGATGGGTCGGATTCGTACGTTTCGTGCGAAGTCGTCGGCACGGGTGGAACGGTTCGGAAAATCGAATCGCGCGCACCAAACCGTTCGGCTCGCAGACACGTCTAATCGACGGACGGACTCAGTCCGCATTCCACCACACACTCAGCGTCTTCATCCCAGCAAGAGGAACGAACCATGGGTTCTCGGTTCGCCCGATTTCGAGGCTTCACCAAACGTATCCTGGGCGATCGCAAGCCGAGCTTCGGCCCGACGATTGCGTCGAGGATGCTTCCCGAGTTCATCCAACTCGAAGATCGCTCGGTTCCCGCGACCTTCGTGGTGACGAACATTCTCGATAGCAAGCGCGACACGGTCGGCGGCTTGTCGTTGCGAGATGCCATCATCGCGGCGAACTCGAACCCCGGCTTCGACCGGATCGAGTTCAACATCCCACGCAGCCCGTCGGTACGGCCGATCCCCGGCCAGACGAGCGAAAACTATTACCCGATCGTTCTGGCAACGACGTTACCCGACCTGACCGATCCTGCTGGGGTCAGCATCGACGCCACGACGCAGCCGCGCAACGACAAAGCGAGCACGCGGCCGATCGTGCAATTGCTACCCGACCCCAACCCCGGTGCATTCCCGAACGAAATCGGCGCGATGTACATCACGGGTCAGAACAACGTGATCCGCGGGTTCGTCATTACGGGCTTCCCCGGCGCAGCGATCAACTTCATCGGCAACAACGCGAAGAACAACACGGTTATCGGTAACTGGATCAATACCGACATCACCGGCACGAAGAGCTGGAACCAAGATCCGATTATCCTGAGCGCTCGTCCTCCGGGCACACCGGACGAGTTGACGAACAGCGGTCCGACGCCCGTTGCGAACGCGAAGCACGTCCTCGGTGGCATCATTTTCTCGAGCGGTGCAAATAACAACACCGTCGGCGGTACGACGACCAGCGGTGGCGTGCCGTTGCTCGATGCGGGCGGGCGGCTCATCGGTGATGGCGGCGTCATCGTGCGATACAACAACGCCAACCCCGTGGGTGGAATTCCCGTCTCGATCGATACCAACCGCAACATCATCTCGGGCACGCCCGAGTTCCGCAAGGACTTTTTGATCGCGCCAGACGGCGGCGGTCGGGAACGCGATCTGACGGGGGCGGCGATCGGGCCAGGCATCCGGCTCATGGACCCCGGCACCAAGCAGAACCTCATTCAAGCGAATTTCATCGGCACCGACGTAACCGGTACCGTTGCGATTCCGAACCACAACGGCATCGAAATCCTCAACGGCTCGTCGAGCAACTTCATCGGCAACCCGGTCACGCCGGACCGCGGCAACCTCATCCGGTTCAACCGGCACGACGGCGTCCACATCGCCGACACGCCGAACCCATCGAAGGTTGCGACTCGGCCGGAAGCCCTACCACGCGGCGAAATCGGCGACTTCACGGTGCCGGTGTTCTACGATGCGTTCTCGCCGAACTACTTCATCGGGGCGGCCCCCGGTGGCGGCCAGATTCTCGAACTCGGTGCGACCGCACCGAGCGATCCGACCGTATCGCCGTACTTCACGCCAACGACAGCGCGCGGCGGCGAAGTCCAAGTTGGCACGAAACTGACGCTGCGTGGAAGCAACCTTCTGAGCACCTCGTCGGTCGCGTTTTATGCCGACAAACTCGGCACCACTTTGGTCCAAGGCAAGTTCACGGTCGTCGACGATCAAACCGTGAATGTCATCGTTCCTGCAGGATCCGTCACAGGACCGGTGCAAGTGTTCTCGCCGGGCGGCGTGTTCCCAACGGGTGGGTTGGTCGGCGAAGTGGTCGTGATTTTACCTGCACCCGAGCCGCAACTGGACATCGTTTCAAACTTCTTCCCAAGTGCCGCCACTGCGGGCCAGAAGGTGACGATTCGCGGAACCGGATTCTCTGGTACGCAGCAAGTGCTGTTCAACAGCCTGCCTTCGAGTAAATTCCAAGTCCTCGGTATCGGCTCGGTCGACGAGCGGATCGAAGCCTTCGTGCCAACCGGTGCGACCACCGGGCCGATTCGCATCGTCAACCCGACGGGTTCGGACACGACGAGCCGCAACTTCGTCGTGGTAACGAATCCCCCGCCAGTGATCGATCCACTCACTGTCACCACCGGCTTACCCGGGGATACGATCTCGTTGACGGGTATCGGTTTCACGGGGACGTTCCTCGTTCGCTTCAACTCTACCGCTGGCGCGTCGGGTTTCTCGACGACCGATTTCACGGTCAACGACTTGGGCACGACGATCACGGTAAAAGTGCCCGCGTTCGCCACGGCGTCGTTGGGGCAGATTCAAGTGCAGGCGGCGGGTGGCAACGGCTTTTCGCAAGAGTTCCGCATCAACACACCCGCAGCTCCGATCGTGAATTCGCTGTCGGTAAATAGTGGTGTAGCCGGGACGAACTTCCAGATCAACGGTAGCAATCTCGGCTCGACGACGGGCGTGACCGTAGCAGGTAACCCGGTCACGAAGTTTACGATTTTGAACGGCAATACGATTCAGGCGGTCATTCCTCAACTGGCTCCGGGCACTTATGCCGTGGTCGTGAACACCGGTGGTGGCGCGTCCGCCCCGATGATGTTCACCATCACCCCATCGCCGGTTCCAACCGTCGGTCCGATCGCCGGTGCCATCCAGAACACCACAGTCATCGTGAACGGTACCGGCCTGACGGGCGTGAACAAGATTCTGTTCGGCAGCCCACTCGATGCGTTCGGTATCAAAGCCACGCAGTTCGATATTCTCAACGATACGACGTTGCGGATTACGGTCCCTGTCGGTGCCTCGACGGGGAACTTTTACGTCTTCACGCGCGGCGGCCAAGCGGCGGGCACGGTTGTCATCCAACCATCGCCTACGCCGGTCATCTCGTCGGCGGCTCTGACGAATCCCGTCTCCGGCGTCGTGGGGACGCTCGTTACGTTCACGGGAACGGGGTTGCTCGGTACCCAACAAGTGCTGTTCTCGATGCAAGGCGGTGGCCAAGTTCCATCGCAGTTGGTCACGGTGATTGACGACGCGACGATCACCGCCGTCGTTCCGAACGGCGCAACGAGCGGCCCGGTCGATGTCGTGACAGTCAAACGGAAAACGCTCGACCCGCTCGACGTGCCACTCTTTACGACCTCGGCACGCTTTATCCTCAACCCCTCGCCCGCACCGCTTGCCTTCAGTGCGACTCCGCTCGCGGGTGCGCCGGGGACGATCGTCGTCGTCACGGGTGTGGCATTCACCGGAGCAACGGGCGCGACCATCGGCGGCGTTCCGGCCGACGAATTCAAAATCCTATCGGATACGCAAGTTTCGTTCCGCGTGTCGCCACTGGCCGCGACCGGGCCGATCGTCGTCACAGCCCCTGGCGGAACGGTGACGGCCCCATTGCCGTACACGGTCAGCCCTTCGGTGTTCCCGAATATCACGTTCAGTTCGCCCGGTGCCTCGCGCAACCAACAGATCGTGATTAGCGGGTCTGGGTTGGCGGGCACGACGCAAGTGCTGTTCAACGAAACGCCGGCACTTTTCCAGATTCTTTCGGACTCGCTGTTGAACGTTACGGTACCACTCGATGCGAACCCCGGTACGATTCGCGTGATTACGCCAGGCGGCCAGACGGTCAGCCCGACGCAGTTCGAACTCATCACGGCCAATGCCCCGGTACTGACGAGCATCACCGGTGTCGGCGCGGCGGTGTCGGCCCCCGACGCAGGCGTCGTCGGCTCCAAAGTCTTTATCAACGGGTTGAACCTCGGACAAATTTTCCGCGTGTCGCTGGAACCGGTCGATGCCAACGGTTTCGTTTCTGGCCTTCCCACCGACGCGAGTTTCACCAAAGACAATTTCAACCTGAACAGCAGCAGCACTGGCAACCGCAACTATTTCACGATCCCCGAAGTCGAGCGCGGCTCGTACCGCGTGACCGTGTTTGCGACTGGCAAAGACAAGACTTACGCCCCTCCGCCGCTGCAAGGTTTTTTCCCTTTCGTCGCGCCGCAGGACAACTTCGATATTTCGACCCGGACGGCGACGAACGCATTGCTCGTCCCGTTCGTGTACGGCGAAACGATTGAAGTGTTGACGAACGCTCGCCCCGTTGTGGATGCCATCGTCTCGAAGGACCGAATCGCTGGCAAGGACGTGTACTACCGCGGGGTGCCGATCAGCATCGTCGGTTCGGGTTTTACCGGTGCGAACAACATTCACTTCGAGTCGGGCCTCGATACCCCACTCGACAAGACCGACGATTTTGTGGCGGATTTCTCTGCGGCGTCTGGGTTCTTCAAGATCATTTCCGATCAGGAAATCCAGACCAACATCCCGATTACGGGACTTCCTGGTACGAAGGCACTCTCTGGTGTTCGAATTACGGTTTCCGTCCCGAACAACGTGAATCCGCTGATCTCGAAGGGCGGCGTGATTACGGGTGGCTTCCCGACACTCGATTCAAAAGAGCTCGTTTCGATCGCCGTGCCCGCGACGCCCGACCTGATCTTCTCCGCAATCGACGGGGGCGCGTTGTTGCCCGGCACGGACATCAACCTGTTCGCCGCCGTCGGCAGCACCTTCTACGGCGTGTCGGAAATTCGCATGTCGGCGAAAGATGTGTACTCGGGCGTGCCTCTCGGTGGCAATTTGCTGTCGACCCGGTTCCACGACATCGGCACGCCTGCGAACTTCCTGAATTTCGTCGTCGTGCCCGGCACCGGCGGACGTACGATCACGGCGACGATTCCAACCGGGTTCAGCAAGATTCCCGATCCGCCGGCCGCACCACCGAATCTGCTACCTCGCGGTGCAATCACCGTCACTGCAGTGACGAACGACCCGACCGGCGTCGGTTCGCTGAACGTGCAAGGGTCGGGTAACCCCACGATCCGCCGACCCTCAGCCGCGCCGACCGTCCTCGGGAATAACTCGACCGGGTTTTACACCGATTACTTCACCATCTTCCCCACTGGGGCGGCGTTCGACTCGCTCGTCAGCGCGAGTGGGATCATCTTCGATTCGGAAGATCAATTCTTTGCACCGACGGGGATCTTCGTACCTCGGGAAAACTTCCGCGTGTCGGGTGGGAATATCATCGTCGAACTGCCAGCGGGGATATCTGGCGGTCAGACGTTCCGCTGGCCGACAGGTGCGATCAACATCGTCAGTTCGGAAGGTAAGGGCTCGACGACGTTTACGCGCGTCGATCAGCCAGTGCCGCAACTGTTCGACTTTGGGAAAACCCGCCAATCGTCGCAAGACAACCGCATCTTGGCGAACGCGATTTATCAAAACGGCAAACTCACTACGGTCACCGCAGCGGGTGTACCGGATCTTGCCACGCAATTGACCGATGGGGATTTAGGCATCGACTTCGTGACGCGGAAGCCCCGTGGGGTCGGCTTCATCGCTCAGGCGTTCAACTTCGGTAACGACCGTAGCGATTACCCCGATCCTCGCATAAAATATAATCACAGCCGCGGTGGCTTGAACGACGGTACCTTGAATTCGTTCTCGCTCAATCCGGGCGATGCGAATGGCTTCGGTGCCTCCAACACGTTTAACAACGTCGTCGGCGGGCGGAATTACGGCCCGAACTTGCTCCAGAACTTCCCGTTGCTTCAGGTGGTGCAGTCCACGTTGGACCGCACAACATTCAGCACGGCCCTGATCGCGAAGCCGTTCCGACCTTACCGGATCGACTACTACTACAACCCCGGTTTCAACGATCAGGATCCGACGGCACTCGCCACCACGAACGCGGGTTACGGCCAAGTGTTCCTCGGTTCGAAGGTGATTACCACTGACTCGCAGGGTAACGGCTCGGTGAGCTTTACGATCAACAAGAAGCTGCCAAACCCCGGGCAGACCGCTGCCGACGTCACCTTCGGCCCCGGCGAATTCAAACTGCCGAACAACGAGCCACTCCCAGAGAGCGTTGCGAACTCTGGTGCGGGTGTCGTGACCTCGACGGCAACCGACCTTTCGCCATTGTCGTCGGCCGGGCCGAGCATCAGCAACGGCCCCGACGGTACCTCGCGGTTCAGCTTCTTTAAACGGGTCGATACGACCGCTGCCGAGATTCAGGGTCAAGTGATCCTCGACGCGAACAAGAACGGCATCGTCGATCCAACGGAAACCGGCCTCGCGGGTGTCACGGTGCAACTGTTCCTCGATCGCGGCGATAGCTCGTTCGGCAGCTTGCCCGCCCTAACCGTTACGACCGACGAATCGGGTGCATACTCGTTCGGACCCGGTTCTTCGTCCGGTGCGTTCGGCTTGCCGAACGGTTCGCATAAAGTTGTGGCGACGCTACCGACGGGTGCAAAAGTTTCCTTCGAGACGCCAGCCAGCGGCGTTCTACCGAGCGTCACGATCATCAACGGTGAAGTCGTCACCGGTCAGAACTTCCTGGTTATCAATGGGGTTCCGGTGGTACCGCCTCCTGTGGTTCCGCCAGGCCCTCCGGTTCCGCCGACGCCGCCAGGCCCTCCACCCGTCCCACCGGTTCCGGTTCCTCCGCCACCGGCGACCATCCCACCGGGAGTCCCGCCGACAGCACGGCTCGTTGCCGTCGGGGCCGATGCGGGCGGTGCCCCAGTCGTCAGCGTCTACGGGCCAACCGGCGACTTCCGCTATCAAATCATGGCGTACGATCAACGCTTCAGCGGTGGCGTTCGCGTGGCTGTCGGCGATGTCGACGGCGATGGCAAAGCGGACATCATCACCGCGCCGGGTGCAGGAATGCCGGGCCTCGTGAAAGTGTTCAACGGGAATACCGGCGAACTGATGTCGCAATTCCAGCCGTACGAAGATGCCTTCACCGGCGGCGTGTATATTTCCGCAGGCGATGTCGACGGCGATGGCAAAGCCGACATCGTTACCGGCACGGGGGTCGGTGGCGGACCTCGCGTGCAAGTGTTCCGAGGCAACACGTTCGAATCGATCGCAAACTTCTTCCCCTACGAAGATACCTTCCGCGGTGGTGTCTTGGTGGCGACCGGCGATCTCAACGGCGACGGCAAAGCCGACATCGTCACCGGTACGGGCGTCGGCGGTGGACCCCGAGTGCAAGCCTTCGATGGCACCACACTCATCCCTATCTACAACTTCTTCGCCTACGAATCGACGTTCCGAGGCGGAGTGTTCGCATCGGCCGGAAACGTCGATGGCGTCGGACTCGGTGAAATCATCACCGGTACCGGAGTGGGTGGCGGTCCGGTGGTGAAGATCTTCGGTCAGAGCCAACTGAGCTCCGGTGCGGGTTCGCCGGACCCTGCGAAATCGTTCTTCGCCTACGATCCGAAATTCCGCGGTGGCGTCCGCGTCGATGCGGTCGACGCCAATTTCGACGGCAAAGCCGACATCATTACTGGGCCAGGGGCCGGTGGTGGGCCAGATGTCCGCGTGATCGACTACACCAACCTGCAAGACCTTTACCGTCTTCAGGCGTTCGATCCGAACTTCCTCGGCGGCGTGTTCGTCGGGGCGTTACACAACTAACCGCGAAGAGCATTTAACCATCAGCGGTCAGCCAGAAACGGCTGACCGCTTTTTTTAACTTCTCACTTTGCCAGCCATTCGATCGAGAACGTGATCTACACCTTTGCCGCGTAAAGCACCTTCGCTTCGCTCTTGCCCGGTAACGACAGTGCCAGGCCGCCATGTGGACCGTTGACGGTGACGGTGCCACCGGGTTGACCGGCGGCGTGTGCGGCCAGGATCGCCTCAAGGGCTTGCACGATCGCCACGCAGTTGCGGTCGGCGGTGAGGTCGTTGTAGCGGAGTGACTTTGCGGCTTTCAATCGCGATTCACGCTGGCTTTTCGCGCCGCCATATTCGACGCATGCGACTTCCTCGAAAAATCGCCGGATCACTTCGACGCCGTAGCCGCGCTGCGAACGTTCGCCCCACGGCTCGGTAAACGTGCCGTTGTAATGGTAGTTCGGCGTGTACTTGAACTCCGCCGGCGAACGACCTTCAACTGTCAGTTCGACGCCGCGTTTCCGCTGGTGGGCCAGCCAGATTCCGTTGTCGAAGCGGAACTGCACTTCCTGATCGACGTAGCCGGGGAAGTTATCGGGCGTCACCCAACTCGTATGAATGTCGAACGCCGCCTCGCGCTG
>JAYVXI010000242.1:0-11977 GCA_043785305.1 Limnoglobus sp.
TTCAATAACTTGTTGAGCACTTCCTCCTCGGCCTTCATGTTCCGCAATCGCGCTTCGAGGTCGAGGAATTCTTCGGTGACGTCTTCGGAATCGGACGAATTGCGTACGAGTGTGCCGAGCTTCGCGATCGCGTCGATCGCATCGCGAAACGTATCGACCGGCACTTTGATCGTCCAACTGCACGACCGCCGATCGCCGACTTGGCCGACCAGTTCGGACTTCGCGACGTACCCGCCTTTGCTTTTGACGAGGGCCTCGATGGCCTCCTGCGTCGCGTCGAGATTTTTGACGACGACTTCGACGTTCGCGGTGTAGCGAATTTTGCGATCGTTCGATTTCGCGGGTGCGACCGGCTTGGCTCCAACAACGGCCGTCGCTTCCACTGGAGCTTCGCGTCTGATCCTCGAAGGCATCGACGGATCGCTACTACACCCCAACGCCATCGAACACAGCGCCGCGAGAATGCTGAGCCGCATCATGGAAAGTCCCTCTTGTGTCAACAGAATGTTGTGATGTGCGATGCTACTACGATCCGCGATACGACGGGATATTCCCACAACAAAACGGTGCGATCCGGCGTTTGCAGGTCACCGCGACTACAATTGTGCGCCGAGAATTGCGTTGGTGAGTTTGTAAACCTCGCTGCATGGGTTTTGGTCTTCGGGGAGGGTTCCGGTTCCAATCGCGAGGTCAGGCTTCCGCAGTTTTGCAGCGCGTTTGCACGCTTCCTGTACATTTGCGACGATCGTGAGAAAGTCGCATTTGCCCTTGTCATAATTTGCAAGATATTTTTTTCTCTCCAAAGTGTGAATCACCGCGTCGCAGTCGATTGCGGGCGTTGCACTTTCCTCAAAATGGAGCAACACCCAATATTCAAAACACGGTGTCGATATTGCCAGTTCGATTCCCTTCGCGGTCGCACTGGCTCTCGCATTGTGAATTTGGTGCCATAGTCCCCATCGATAACACACCAAACGTGATCGAACGGCTCAGTACCACTATCCTCTTCGGCAGCATATGCCTTGCGCGTGATCGCCCGTTTGACGACTTGGATCGGCTGGGAATGCCCGCCACTCCCAACCACCTCAATGGAAGTAGCAGTCCGTTTTAAGTGTTTCTTCAATGCTTCAAAGTAGTTCGGCACGGACTTCTCATCTTCACACACGATCAAAAACCGCTTCGCTAACTCCCTCACACCGCGTTTTCGCTTCAACTCTTTCTGTTGTGAGAGTACCTTCTTTGAAATCGGCTTCTTTGGCTTTTTACCCTTGCTTATAGCGAGAGTTTCTCCACCGACGGAATCGCCCGTAGAGTCCTGAGAGATACCGTTTGCGAATGTTGTGGACCGGCCGGGCGTCGTCTTTGAATTCTGCGAGGGAATACAACTCCGAAGCCCCTGTCGAGTCTTTTTTCGTGAAGTACACCTGATCCCGACGCAATGCTGGTGGCAGGCCGTCCTGGCTTTCCAAAAGTCCCGTATCGTGTGTCGTAAAAATCAGCTGGGAATTGACACTTTTGGGGGCGTCGTTTACGGCACGGATCAGGCGATCGAGCAGCCGAGGGTGTAAGCTCGCGCTCAGTGCGGCAGTGGAATAATCTGCGTGTCGCATCGCATTTCGAATGGCCGTATAGTATGGTCGCGCGGACTCGATCCCTTTGAGTGGGCCATGTTGAGCGAGTTTGGAGAGCACCGCCACGTTCGGCTGCATCTCTTTCACGTAAAGTCGATTTGCATCGCTGCCAGCGATCAGTTTACCGCCCACTTCGCCAGAAGGTTGACGGTCGATGAGTATCTCTTCATGATTCTCATCTAAAACTGTCAGTTTTTCGCGCAGAATCGCTTTTGACTCGTAAACGATCTCATACCGTAATATCGACTTTTGATAAACAACATCGCAACCGAGTTCGATTGGCTTGGTCCTCGATGCATCATCCAGAATGAACGGCTCGTACATTGGTATCTTTGCGCCAGGCTTGGAACCGGCGCTGGAATCGGTACCGAGCGAACGCAATGCGCGCGCTGCGCTCAGCACCGTTGACTTCCCTGACGCATTCGGGCCGTATATCGCGAGGCAGCGCAATAAACGAAGTGGCTCCGCCATGCCGATAATTGGAACTTCGATCACACCCCGATCGCGATCTTCCTTTCGCTTGAAGTCGGCCGCCACCATCGACAGTTCAAACGGGCCTTTCAGCGAGCGAAAATTGCTACCGAACAGCCTGACGAGCATGGCAAACTCCCTTTGCGAACCGACGAGTCGCGCAGCTTTCCTGCGCAATTAAATCATAGGCGGTGCTTATTGCGATGTCCAGTTGAGTGTGCCCTTCGATTCTAGCCGGCTTAGACCTGCGGCTACCGGCGAGAGAAGAACGAAGGACGCACTTGCTACCCAAAACCACCGCAATTTGAACCATGCCACAACAAAAACGGTGCGATGAATTGGAGGAGTACCCACACGAATCCGCGAAGTCAAAAAATCGCAGGCGATTCGACGTAAGTGGACTTTTGCATCGTGCACGAAGTGACGCAAAAGTGTCGCGTTTGGACGCATTTCGGTCGCATTTGGACGCAAAACGGTCGCATTCGGTCGATTTTCGGTCGCATTCGGTCGATTTTCGACCAGTCGTTTCGGCTGATGCGAAATCGAGGGCCTCGACGCAAGCCACGACAGGAATGCAGGATACCGCAAAGTACCTCGAAACCGATCGGCGATTTGCGATCGAAAAGTGGCGTTTTGGGGCCTCAAAAACCGAAAAAACCGGTTTTTGAGTCTCTCGAATTGTGACTTACGTCGATTTTGCCGCATCGAAACGGCAAAGGGTAGATGACCTTGCGACGAATGCTCGTCGTTTCACGTCCACCACTCACATCTCGCACAGTCCTTCCAACCAGCACCGGCCCGTGAAGAGATTCGGAAGTTCGGGGTCGGATCGGCTACGTGGACCGGGTATATTGGAGAAGTGCGGCTTTGCATCATCCGGGGCTTTCTGTGTCCTTTCGCTACCCTCAATCGGCGTTCCCCAGACACCTGTTCGGTGTCGGGTTGTTGTTTGCGCTGATCGTTGCGTGTTCGGCCCAAGAGCCGAAGAAACCGGCGGAACCCGCGAAGGGCGGCGCGTTCCGGTTGCCCGATGGCACCGTCGTGCTGTTCACGAAGAACCCCGACGAACCGAACCCGAAAGTCGATGGCGTATTGCTTTCGCCGAAGGAATATCAGACGCTTCTGGACCAGGCCGATTTGGGCAAGAAGGCGAAAGACGCGACGAAGCCCGTGTCGCCGAGTGCCTGCCATGTGCGTGGGAAAGTCGAGAAGCGGAACGAACGCCAGATAGCCGTGCTGACGATCGCGTATTCGTTCCGAACGACGGTGCCGAACGCGCAAGTATTACTCGGCTGTCAGCGGGCGTTTCCCGTGGCGGCGACGATGGGCGACGGCAAACTCGCGGTTCTCGAAATCTCCCCGGATGGCCTCGCGGTGTTGGTCGAACGCCCCGGCGAATACACGCTCACGTTGAATGCCGACGCACCGATTGCCGCACGCACCGCGAAAGCGGAACTCGGCTTCGAGATCGGCTTGCCACGTGCCGCAATCACCACGCTTTCGTTTGAATCGCCTTCGCCGGAAGTGAAAAAGCTCATCGTCGGCACGCGCACCCCGGACCCCGCCACGCCGTTGCGCATCGTCGAACCGAAACGCACGACCGACGACATCTCGCGATACGCAGCCAAACCGGACGGCAGCGGTTCACCACTCGGGCCGATCGATTCGCTCGAAGTCGCGTGGGATGCCCCCGGCGCAACTACCCCGATCGCCCCGAGTATCAGCACCGCCGAGGCCGACATTGCCGTGCGAATCGACGATGGGCAGATCGAAACGACCGCGAAGTTTCGCATTCGCGGCGCAACGCGCGATTGGGCGTTCGCGTTCCCCAAAGACGCCGACGTGACCGCCACGCGAGCCGTCGTCGATCCCGCATCGATGACCATGGCCACGATCGTTCGCCCGACCGACCCAAAACTGCCACTTTGGAAAATCCAACTGCCCGACGCGATCGGCGAATGGGTGATTGCATCGGTGGTGCGAGCGGCACGACCGGACCCCAAAGACGGCAAGTTCGCGGGGCCGTACACTGTCGGCCCGTTTGCGGTGCCGACGGCCGTGCGACAATCGGGAATGATCCGCTTTTTCGCGCCGCCGAACGTCCGCCTGAGTGGCTTCAAGCACGGCCCCGAACTGCGGCCGTTCGATGTCCCCGCCGGTGCCGAAGATCCTCCGACGACCGCGTTTCGTTACACCGCACTGCCGAATTCAGTCGATAAGAAGCCGTCCGCGAACATCGAGTTCGAGGCACGCCCCGCACGCGGAATCGTCACCGTGCAACCGCACTACAAACTGACATTAACCCCGACGGGATGGTTGCTCCGTTGCGAGGCGCGCATCTCGCCAGTGCGGACCGTCGTCGAGCAAGTGACGATCGAACTGCCCGCCGGTTGGCTGGCCCCCGTTGTGCAGCCGCTCGAACTCGTCGACGAAGTGCAAGGCGGCGGCGAACTAGCCGGCAAGCGAACGCTCGTCGTGCGACTTGCGGCGGGGCAGAAGGATCCGTTCTCGCTGATTCTCGAAGCGCGGTTCCCCGTGCAACCGACCGACCAAGATGTTTCCTTGATGTTGCCGCGAATGTTACTAGTCGGCGAGCGCGATGCCCAGGTAACCGTGACCGTGCCGGACTCCTTGGAAGTGCGTGGATCGGTGCGCGAGTGGGACGGCAATCAACCGTCGGTGGTGGCACTGGACTTAAAGCCGACGACCGTGCAAGGCGTGAAGTCCGTGCCGGGTTCGGCACAGTTGACGGGGCAGTTTGACGCGGGAATTTCGCGGCTCGATTTAGCATGGCAACCGTACCGCCAAGAGCTTTCCGCCGAGGTGCGAGCCGAGGTTGCGGTGTGGGATCGGCAACTCGACATTACCGAAACGATCCGCTTCAAATCGCTCGAACCGATCCGCCGGCCGATCCGCCTCAAAGGCCCGCGCTCGCCGACGGCGTTCCGCCCGCAACCGGCCATCGAACCGCTCGGCGCGGGCGAGTGGGTGTTCGCGCCCGCTGCTGGTGTGAAGGACGTGACACTCGTCGTGCGCTACTCGGTGCCGGTGTCCGGTAACGCGGCCACGGTGCCGTTGTTGTGGCCCGATGCAACGAAGATCGAAGCGACGACGCGCGTGTGGGGCGGCGTGATTTCCGGTGGGCGACGCGCGACGAAATTCGAGGGGCCGTGGCAGGAACTCGCACCCGAACCCGATGCGGATCGCGAGGCGATGCCGTGGCTGACGCTGTCCGGAACGGGCAACAATTTGCCACTAACGTTGGAACTCGGCGAGTCGCGCGATGCGGCTAGCGGGGCGATCATCGAGCGCGGCGTTGTGCAAGCGTGGGCGGCTGATGATGGTGCGATTCTCGCGCGGTGCCGGTTCGTGTTACGTCGCTGGACGACCGCCACGACGGAGATCGAGGTCGCATCGACCACACCGCCCGTTGCGTTCGTCGATCGCGAACGGATCGACACGGCTACGCCCATTTCGGAGGAAGTCAGCACGAAGCGGTACCGCATCGTATTGCCTGTGCCCAAAGCGAATCGGCCGTATCAGATCGTCGAAGTCCGGTACGCGGCGGCACCGGGTCGGAACGATCGCGAAGTGACTATTCCCGCGCCGAGTATCCGCAGTGCCACGCTACGCACGCCGATCCGCTGGCACGTCACCGTCTCCACGAATGCCGTTCCGCTGTTGCTCAACGAAGGGGTGTCGGCCGAGTTCCGATGGCTGTGGCGCGGCTGGTTACTCGCGCCGACGGCCACGACGACGGCGGTCGATCTCGACCGCTGGATCGCCGATGGCGCAGACCCCGACGCGAAGCCGGACTTCACCGATACCTGGACGGAACCTTCGGGCGAAAGCGTGGCCGCACGGCAACCGACACTCGCGGCGATCACCGTTTATCGCGTGCCGCGCAACCCGTGGGTGGTCGGCTGTTCGCTGTTCGCAATCCTGCTCGGCGTCGGCTTGTCGCGGTTGCGGCCGATGTTGCTCGGGCCTGCGGTGGCGGTACTCGGTTTCGGCCTGGCGACGGCGGCCATTTATGCCCCGCAGCCGACCGCGCAAGTCGGTTCTGCGGCCATTCCCGGAGTCTTGATTGTCGCGGGTGCGCTCGGCGTGCAGTCGTTCTTGCAATGGCGGGCGCGACGGCGGATCAGCCACCTCTCCGCGTTCCATCGCGGTGGGTCGAATTCGGCGTCGGCCCCCGTGCTCGTGCCGTCGCCATCTGCGCCGCGGGCCTCCCGCAACGGCAACCCGAGCGGCGCGGCGGGCACCGTGCCACCACTGGCGACCCCGTCCGCAAACTGAGCTGCCATGCACTGTCACACCATTGTCACTCGGCTGGCCATCGCACTGATGTTCGCAGTGTGTGGCCGTGCCGTTCGCGGCGATCCGCCCGCCGTGGCGATCGTCGGGGGCATCGCGTTTGTCGTTTCTCCCGAACGACCCGGTGCGGACCCCTTCCCGATTCGCCGCGTAATATTACCTGCCAATCGAGCGTTTGCGCTCGCCGGGCAAGCGGGCGATGCGCCATTACGGCGAATGCCACGCGAAGAATTCGAGTCGCTCGTTCGTGCCGCCACCAAAAATCTCGCCAGCAAATCGACGCCAAAACTGGCGAAGGCAATCTACCGCGCGACGCTGACCGACGATGGTTTAACCGGCACCGGCGAGTGGACAGTACAGGCCGCGACGCCACAAGCGATGTGCATTCTCGAACCGTTGCGGATCGCCATCGGCAACCCGAAGTGGGTGGGTGGCACCGAGGCGCTGATCGCGCGTCCGCCGACCGCCCCGACATCGGCCGCACTGTGGATCGAGCACGGCGGGTCGAGTGCGATTACGTTCGATTGGTCGACGCACGGCATCGAAGAACCGGGCGAAATGAAGTTCGATTTGCGCGTGCCAGCCGCGCCGATTGCGACGCTCGAAATCGACCTGCCGACGGATCGCGTGCCGATACCCGCACAGTCCGACACGCTGCTAACGGGGCCGTTTCCGGCGGCGGCGAACCGGGCGATTTGGAAGATCGCGTTCGGCGGTTCGTCGAAGGTAGAATTTTCCGTGCGAAGTACGACGGGGGTCGGGCAGTTGCCGCCGTTCGCCCGTGCGTCGCGAATGACGCGCTACGATCTGGCACCGGGCCTCGCAACGGTGACGTACGAATTCGACTTCACCGCCGTGCGTGGGCCATCGGCGGTGCGCGAGTTTCTCGTCGACCCCGGCGTGCAAATTACCGATGTGGTGGCGGCGGGAATGGATCGCTGGCAGGTGCAACCGAACGCGGTGGCCACGAAGCCCGCGACGTTGACGCTGCAACTGCGGGAGCCGATGACGACGGGCCGCGTGGTGCTTTCCGGGTTCGCATTGGCCCCGACCGGCGGCGAGCCGTGGGTGGCCCCGATGGTGCGCCCGCTGGCGGCGGCGTTGGCCGACGACAGCATCGAATCGCGGTTCGCTGCGGATGTCAAACTCGAAGGCTGGGACGGTGGCGATTACCGCTTGATGCGGATCGCGCAACCATCGGACCGCAGCCAAACGCTGGTATTTAAGGGAATTCCCACGACAACCGAAGCCATCGGCCGTCGCGCGCCGACGTTTGCGTTGCGTGCGGTGGCCGCCGAATGGACGACGAAGGAGCAAGTCGATTGGCGAATCGAATCGACGCGCATGACGCTGACAGCCCGCTATCAGTTGCAAATTGTGCGTGGCCCACTGACGCAAATCGCGTTCAAAATTCCCGTCGGTTACACGCCGATACTGGCGACGGCCACGCCCGCCGATCCGTCCGCGATTTGGAACCCTGGCCCGAACGGCACTTGGATTTTCGAACCGACACGGCCACTTTCGACGGGACAAACGATCGAACTGCGAGTTGAAGTTCGCCGTGCCGCGCCGGAATGGCCGACCGCCGCGAACCGCATTTTGCTACCCGTCCCGAAGCTCATTCCACTCGGGGCCAGTAGTCGCGAAGGTACCCGTACCGTTAGCCTCGGCACGATATTCCGCGGCTGGATGACGCCGACAATTGCGGATGCGGGCGCGTTGCCCGATGGCTCTGTGGTGCCATTCGCGTTTAGGGGAAATGAACCCGATGGCACGCTCGTTCTCGCCCGGCGACGCTCGGTCGTGACGGCATTTAACGACGTGACCGTATCGACAACCAACGGCGAACGCACTGCGGTCCATCGGCTGAATTTGAAAGTCGAACGCGGCGAACTCGCGTCGATGGTTTTGTATTTACCGCTTGCTGCAAAGGGAAACTGGACGTTCGATGCACCTGGCGCGGACGTGCGATTGCAACCGCACCCCGGTGCGGCGTTCCTGCCCGGCTTCACGCCGTTGCTAGTTCCCGGCCCGTTCTGGCAAGTCGCGTTCGTGCGTCCATTGCGTACCGCAGCGACGATCACGATCCGCTATCGCGGGCCAGCCGACGCGAAGCTGCCGTTGCCCGTGGCGCTCGGCGTGGATGCCTCCCCGCCGCGCATCACCATCGAAGGCCGCGACGAAACAATCGAAGCCGAGCCACTCGACCCGACGGCAGAAATTCCGACATTCACGACACTGCGGCCGCGCGGCCAGTTACCCGTAAAAGCAGAAGCCACGCCGTGGCGGATTACCGATGTCAGTGCGGTGTCAGTAATCGACGACGCGGGCCGCACGACGGTGACTTTGCGCGGGCAAATCGCGACGGCGGGCGGGCGGATGTTGATGGTTCCCCTTCCCGAAGGTGCGGAGGTGGAGTCGATACTCATCGAAGGCAAGTGGGTCGATGCGCGCGGCGAAGGTACACTGATTTCGATCCCGATCCCCGCGCCTGACGACGACCCCGACTCGTTCGAGTTACGCTATCGGTTACCCGGCGAAGTACGTTGGCCACTCGGCAACGTCCACACGGCGATCCTCGAGTTCCCCGGCCGCAGCGATGGCGTGCGCGAGTCGTGGGAAATCTCGCCGAAGTTCGCGATTTGGCCCGACCTCGGCCGCACGGTACCGCACGATCGCCGCCAGGTTTGGCTCGTCCCTGCTAGTGTGCCCATACTGGCGGGTTACCTCCTCGCGGTCGCAGTTTTCGCTTTGGGGCTAGTTCGTCTGATGCGGGGCCGTGCCGCGAGCCGCACGATGTTCCTGTTCGTACTCGGGCTCGGTACGGCATCTTGGGTAGTTACACCGGGCTGGCAATCGGCGATCCGCCCACCGTTGGTTGTCTCGCTGCTGGCAGGCATCGCGTTTGCGATTATCGGCCGCGTCGATCGGTCGAACGTGAACCGCGCCGCAGCTGCCGCACTCGCCATTTTCGCGGCCTTCGCCACGGTAACGGGGCAACCCGTTGAACCCGTAACGGTCTATCTGATTCCCGGACCGGCGGAGTCTCCGGATCGCTTGAGCGTACTCGTTCCGCAAACCGTCACGGATCGTTTGACGGCGCTACTGGCACCCGAACTTCCCGCCGTGTTGCTGACCGCTGCCGAGTACACGGGGGCCGACGCCGATGGGCTGACCGCGTTCGATGCGACCTTCACATTGCACGTCACGCGCGATGGCACCCAGACGTTCGCGCTACCGCTGACCGGCATCCGCTTGGAGTCGATTCGGCTCGATGGGGCCGTCGCGTTCCCCGATGCCACGCGACCGGATCGCTACACAATTTCGCTTGAGGGGAAGGGTAAACGCTGTTTGAAAGTCCGGTTCAGCGTACCATCGCTATCCGTCGGTGGCGAGCGCGAAGTGCGGTTCGGCATTCCCGATCTGCCTTCGTCGCGAGTTCGCTTCACGGCGGGGCCAACCGCGAAACAGGTGAACGTCGTCAGTCGGCGCGGTAGTCAAATCCGCACCGGTGCGGCAACGGTCGATGCCGATCACGGTGGCGGCCGCGCGGTGGCGATTCGTTGGCGACAAGGTGGCACCGCAGACACTCCACCCCGCGTCAGCGTCACCGAAGCGACGATCTGGGACATTGGCGAAAGTGAAGCTTACACCACTGCGGCATTCAATTATCGCATCGATGGCGGCGCATTGTCGCGGTTCACGTTCGACATTCCACCGGACCTCGAACCGGGTCGCGCGACGATTCGCACCGCCGACACAACGGCGATCAACGGCGTGCGAAGTTGGAAGCTCGCACCCACCGCGAACGGCTGGCAGACGCTAACGATCGAGGCGCAAAATCTCGTCGACGGTGCCGCAACGATCGCGTTCCGCCTCGTGCCACACGTGCCATTGTCCGTACGCCCCGCGCTCTTCGCACCGCGCGCATATGGGGCATCTGTCGTCTCCAGTTACGTCGGCGTGCGGCTCCGTGATGCCGTCGTCGAGAGATGGAACAAGGAAAATCTCATCGACTTCCCCGCCGATGCGATTGCTCGCGATTTCGCCACCGTGCCCGAATTACTCCTGGAAAAACAGCCACTCTCGCGTTCGTTCCGCCGCGAAGGAACCGGTGTGCCCGCAGTGCGGCCGATCTTGCGCGGCACCGTGGAACCCGTACCGACTGGGCAGGAAATCATCTGGACGATCGGCCCGCGTGCCGATGTGGCCGGCACGGTGCGCTGGCCACGCGATGTCGCTGCCTTCGCGCTGGACTTTGAAATTCCCGGTGCGGTTACGCCGACCGACGTGCAAGCCACGGACATCATCGGTTGGGCGCGAAAAGGCAACCGCGTTCGCGTCTGGTTCCGCAGCGAAGTGAAAGAACCGACGGTGCGTTGGAGCGGCATCTGGTCGGGTTATATCGCAAATAGTGTGAAGCCGGTGGAAGCCGTCGAACTGCCGACTGTCACCGGTACGTCAGTCCGCGTGCGTGCGTTCGATGGCTGGGTAATCGTGCCGCAAGCGAACCGGAACGCGAAGCCACTGCCACCTCTTCGACCGCGCGAACTGGCGTTCGCCATCGAACCGAACGCACCCGCGTTGCGACTGACGATTACGCCACCGCCGACCGTCGCCGATGTGCGAATCTGGAAATCGATCGAACGTGCGGACACGGCCATCGCGTACCGTGCGATTGCCGAGGTGCGTCTGCCCGCGGGGCGACTGCACCACATCACGGTGCAACTCGGGCCGTTGCCGCCGAGTTCGGACGTGAAACTCGAATTGCCACTCGCGACGATCCTCACCGAATCGACTGCGACACCGACGACGCGACGCTGGGAAATCCAGACGCCCGCCGATGCACAATCGTCGGTGCGGCTCGCGTGCATCGTGCGTTTGCCGTCGCGTGCAGGGTTCGTTTTACCGCGATGGGAGATCGCGAGTGGCGGCGTGCCGATACCGATTGTGGGGCGGTATCTCGCGGTCGGTTCGCCGGATATTCAGATCGCGCAAGTATCGGAGAATCGCCGCAGTTCGTGGCCCGCAGTGGTGCCGCCCGAACTCGAATCGTTGCGTGGCCGCGCGACATTCTGGACGACGAGCAGCGAGGAACCGATCGCGCTACGGATCGTCGAACCGACACTCGCACCGCCCGCGCCGCAACCGCGTCCGTCGTTCGCCGTGCCACTGGCAACGGCAACCGACACGCCCGCCGTACACCCCGCGTTGGCCGCGCTCGGCTGGTTCCTCGGCATGTCTGCGGTCGGCCTCATCCGCCTCTGGGGGCCACGCCATTTTCGCCCCGAACTCCTGGTCGCGTTCGGCGTGTTGGCCGCGTTCGTCGGGGGCAGCGGCTTCCTGCTCGTGGTCGTGTTCGGCTTACTCGCCCGCGCCTGGCGGTTGTGGCAAATCCTCGCACGGCGGATTCTGCGTTAGGACGGCTGCGCTTCGGGCTAACAAGATCACAATTGTTAGCGCTAGCCCGGATATTTCATCGCTTTTGCGAAAGTGGAGTAGCGCGGCGGCCTAAGATGTGGTATTGATTGGAGTTACAACAATCCGTCAATACTCGA
>JAYVXI010000243.1:0-11924 GCA_043785305.1 Limnoglobus sp.
GCAGCGAATCGAATCGGCACGTTACTACCGCTATCGCAGACGTAACCTGCCGCCACCATTAAAGAACGAGCAAAAACGATAACGATACAG
Organism: Limnoglobus sp.; assembly: GCA_043785305.1. Classification (GTDB taxonomy): domain Bacteria; phylum Planctomycetota; class Planctomycetia; order Gemmatales; family Gemmataceae; genus Limnoglobus. Next base: position 91 of record JAYVXI010000243.1, read on the forward strand.
TAGAACTAATAGCACATCAGCCGGCACCTCTCGGTCGCAGATCGAGGTAAATCAGCGGTCACCCACTCATCGCGGTCGGCGCGACTTGGGCCAAGATGTCTTCGCCGCTCCGCAGGATGGTGGCAGCTCCGAAGGCGTCTGCGACCGACCCGCCCGTTTGAAGGTTTACTCATAGAGGCATTCCCACACCCAATAACCGCCCTCGTTCGAGAACACGCAGGACCATGACAGGTCGCCTGCCACGATCACCAGTTCTCGCTGGTTCGCCAACTTGCGCCACAGACTCCGCAGACAAATCGTTATTTGGTAATTCGCGTTGATTTCATCCGGTATCGACCGTCATGTCAAGCCTCGTGCGGCGCGAATCCTCACGTTTCCTTTCGGTCGAACTCCCCACGGACATTCGTCCGTGGGCTTTGGGTTGGCCTCACCCATACGAACACCAACAGTCAAAAAATCGGAGGCGATGCGACGCAAGTCAATTTTTGTGTCGTGCGCGAAGTGACATAGAATTGTCGCCAAATGACATAGAATTGTCGCGTCCGGTCGATTTTGTGTCGCATCCGGTCGATTTTCGGTCGGTAGTTGCGGCGAATGCGTTATCGATGACACTCAGCACAAACCATGACAGGATTACAGGATGCGGCAAAACTGCCGTTTTCAGATCAGCGATTTTCGATCAAAAAGTGGCGTTTTGAGACCGAAAAACACCCGAAAACACGGTTTTGGCGTCTCCGCAATTGTGACTTACGTCGATTATGAGAACCCAAAACTCCTCACGAAGCCCCGTCTCGGGTTTCGGTCCAGGCGTTGGTTAGGTGGTTGAGGTGGTCGATGACTCGGACGAGGCCGGTGACGCCGGCCATGCCGACGCCGATGAGGCCGGAGACGAGTAATCGGAAGCCGATCTTCATTTCCTTGTCGTCTTTCTCGCCGAACGCGATGAGCAAGATCGCGCCGCTCAGGGGGATCAGGTTCGCGAGCACCATGAACGGCCCGAAGAAATGCGTGCCGCGATCGAGTTCGGCGGTGGCAGTGGTTGCATGGAATCGCTCGGGGTTCCACAGGTATGGGTACAACCCGCGAAGCACGACGTAGAGGATGCCGTAGTAACTGTAAACCATGCCGACGATGCCGGAAAGTACGAACGAAATCAGGAAGTGAACGTACTGGGATGTCGTCAGTCTGACCTCGCCACCGAAGTGATCGATGACGAGCGGGAAGAGGATGCCACCGGGCAACCAGCCGACGAACGCCAGCCCGATTCCCCATCGCCCGAGATCGATGGCACGCTGACGGACCGCATCGAATTGATCCGGCGTCGCACCCCCCGAACGTACGCGCGTAAGATCGCGATGGAGTTGCCGAAGCAGCCGAATCGCGATCGTCACACACACGGAGTAAGCGAGCAGATCGTAGCCGATGACGAGCATCATGAAGATGCGATATTGTTTCTCGTTCAGTTTCAGTTCGACCGCATTGTAGATAACATTTTGGAACGTGCCGACGAAGTGTGGCAGTAGCGCGAACGCGAGCAGAACGAGTATCGGGTGGCGGATCGTCCAGCGTCCTAATTTGTGTGGCAGCGGCAGACGGCGTTGGGCCGTGTGAATCGCTCGCGCTCCAGCCAGTGCCTCGCGAAGTGCCGCCGCACTTTGATAGCGATCCATCGGGTTCGCCTGCAAACAGCGTCGAATGACGGCGGCCAATTCGGGCGGAAGATCGGCTTCGAGTTTGCGCGTCGCCTCGCTCGGCAGTACACCCGTTGCGAGTTGAAACAGTACGATTCCGAGTGAGTACAGATCGCTGCGTTCATCGACGGCAACGGCGTCGGGCATACCGCACGCGGCAGCCATCTGTTCCGGCGACATGTACTTCGGCGTGCCACCGGTGACCGACGCGCCGCACGATACCGACACGTTGAAATCGACGAGCATCGGGCGGCCGTACGGCGTGATGAGGATGTTCCCCGGCTTCACGTCGCAGTGGAGTACCCCGCGCCCGTGCGCGAATGCGAGTGCCCCCGCGAGTTGCTCGCCGATGCGACACACGGCCTGTACGAAGTTGTCGCCTTCGAGCGCCGCACGATCGCGAAGCGAGGCAGGGTCGAAGCGACTTTCGCCACTGGCTAAGGCGTCGATGGCCGCAAGAAAATCGTTGCCCGTTGCGGGGCGACGATCCTTGGCGTAGAGATGCGCGATCGCGTTGCCGAGCGTCGTACCGGGCACGTATTGCAAGCAGAGGCAGTGTTTTTTACTCGTGAGTTCGGAGAAGCCCGAGTAGACCTTCACGATGTTATCGTGCTCGAGGTTCGCGAGTGCCAACCCTTCGGTTGCACCCGCTACAGTCGCATCGGTGACCTTGAGTGCCACCTGACGGTCGAGCGAAATTTGCTTCGCCAGAAAGACCGTGCCCAGCCCGCCCTGGCCGAGTTTGGACAATAACACGAAGTCCCCAATGTGCCGCCCCGGCTGCCAGAACTGATAGCTTTCGAGGTGCGCGGGCACGCATCCGGGGCCGATCTGCGTGATCTCGGTCGATGAGCCGCTGAGCACATTTTGCTTCAAAGTGTGCGTGAGTGCGGCCGATTCGGGTTCCGAACCGACATCGTCGACTTTCGGCGATTGCGACGGCGACATCATAAAGTGACTCGCGCCAATAAAGGAAATCCGATGAATCGCGAACGTCCGCTACCCACGCGAACCTTACGCGATTAGGATACAAACACAACCTTCAAACTCTGAGCGAAATCTTTATGTCATTGGTCGAGCGATACACGGATGCTTTCGACGGCTCGCGGCAACGCTTCGAGATCGCGAAGACCCTCTTCCCGACCGGCGTCACGCACGACGCCCGGATGATGGAGCCGTTCCCGGTGTACATCAACCGAGCGAAGGGTTCCAAAAAGTGGGACGTCGATGGCCACGAACTCATCGATTATTTCGTCGGGCACGGCTCGCACTTACTCGGTCATTCGCCCGAAGCGGTCGTTTTGGCGGTCCAAGAACAAATGAGCAAAGGCACGCACCCCGGCGCGTGCCACGATCTGGAAATCGAATGGGCCACTTGGGTGAAGAAACTCATCCCGTCGGCGGAGCGGGTTCGCTTTACGGGGAGTGGCACCGAAGCGACGATGATGGCGTTGCGGTTGGCGAGGCTGTTTACCGGACGCGCGAAGTTCTTGAAATTCCACGGGCACTTTCACGGTTGGCACGACTACGTCACCATCTCTTCCGATCCGCCGTACGAATCAACCTCGGTGCCTGGCGTGCCGTCCGGCGTGGCCGATTGCTGCGTGGCGATCCCGCCGAACGACCTCAACCGCGTCGAAGATGCGTTGAAAGCGAACGCAGACATCGGCGCGGTTATCCTCGAACCGACGGGCGGCCACTGGGGGGCGGTGCCGATTCGCGGCGAGTTCCTACACGGGTTACGCGCGCTGTGTACGAAATACGACGTGCTGTTGATATTCGACGAAGTCATTACTGGGTTTCGCGTCGCGCCGGGTGGGGCGCAGCAAGTCTACGGCGTGACGCCGGACCTTTCGACGCTCGCGAAAATTCTCGCGGGCGGCCTACCGGGTGGCTGCCTCGTGGGTCGTGCGGACATCCTCGCGTTCATCGAGCCACGCGCGGGCAAGCCGAAGATGAAGCACCCCGGAACGTACAACGCGAATCCACTCTCGGCTTCGGCGGGCATCGCGACGCTGCAACAGATCGCGACGGGCGAACCGAGTGCGAAAGCGAACGCAATTGCACGTTACTTGCGTAATGGATTGAACGAACTTTTCGCAGGCCGCAACAGTCCGTGGATCGCGTACGGCGATTTTTCGATGGTTCGCGTCGTGCCGAATTACACCGGATCACGTGCGACGGTCGCCACGACGGACAACGACGGTTTCGTGCCCCTCAGCGGCGATGTCAACGCACTCGATGGGCCGAAGAACGCGAAACACATGCACGCAGTCCGCCAGGGGATGCTCCTGAACGGCGTCGACTTCTGGGGCTACGCGGGCCTGACGAGTAGTATGCACAACGCCGAAGATGCTGACAAAACGATCCGCGCATTCGCGACAACCTTGGAACTGATGGCCACAGACGGAATCGAATAGTCCATGAAAAACGCCGTCACATCGAATCTGCGACCGCAGCTTCTGGGCCGGATGACGCAGCGCGCCGTCGTCGAGGCACTCAAGAGCCAAGGGCCGATCTCGCGGGCTGACATCGCACGCCTCACGGGTATCAGCCCGACGACGGTTTCGTCGGCCGTCACGCAGGTTTTGAATGCGGGATACATCGAGGAAACCGATGCGGAGATCAGCGGGCCGGGGCGACCGGGAAAGATCCTGCGGCTCGCACACGAGTCCGTACAAGTCATCGGCGTTTCGGTCGAACCCGAATGGTGCGAGATGGTCGTCGGCGGGCTGGATGGCAGTATTTACGACGAGCGTTCGCTGAAATTCCTGACGCCGAACACGTACGCTCGGCTTCTCTCGGAAATCGAACGACACGCGAGACCGTGGATCGATACGCCGAACGTGAAAACGCTCGGGTTGGGCCTCAGCTTGCCCGGCATCATCGATCCGAGTGGCGAACGCGCGGTCTTCTCGCCGAACCTCCACCAGACCGACGAGCAACGCCCCAGCCACGATTTGCGCGACCGACTCGGATTCAGCACGATCCTGATTCAAGAGAACGACGCGCTGTGCCTGGCCGAACGTCGTGCCCACCTCACGGAAGATCTTGCGATTATCGACTACGGCGGCGGGTTGGGGCTAGGTGTGATTACGGGCGGGCGGTTGCTCGCGCGGCACATCGGTTTACCCCGCGAGTTGGGGCATATCACGATCGATCCGAATGGCGCGATCTGCGGGTGCGGAAACCGCGGCTGCCTCGAAACGTTCGCCACCGATGCCACCTTCGCTCGGCGCGTCTCGGCAAAAGTCGGGCGGTTGGTTACCATCGACGAGGCGATCCGTTTGGCGACGGACAACCCGGTGGCATTCGACGCCGAAATTGAAGCCGTGATCGACTGGCTCGCGATCGCCGTTGCGGCCACGGCCAATCTGTTCGCACCGCCGCTCATCATCATGCACGGGCGAATGCTGAGCGTCGCGCCGAACCTGCTCGAATGCCTCGCTTCGCGCGCGGCCACGCGGAAACTGCGGCCATTTCGCGAGAAGTGCCGCCTGTTGCAATCGACTTCCACGAAAGCCCAAGGTGCCCTCGCGGGCATCCTCGATCATCTCTTTGAAGAACTCGGCCCACTGGTACCGACGAACGCTTGATGGTTTGCTTCGTACAATGTATTGATGGAACGTCTCAACAAATATCTCGCCCATGCGGGCATCGGTTCGCGTCGACACTGCGATGAACTCATCGCGGCGGGCCGCGTCAAGATCGACGGTCGCATCGTTCGCGATCTCGGCGTCAAAGTCGATATCGAAAAAAACAAAATCTCCGTCGACGACAACAACGTGCGTTCGGAAAAACCGACGTACTGGGTCGTCAACAAACCAGTTGGCTACCTCTGTACGAACCACGACCCGGCGGGCCGTCCGCTGGCGCTCGATCTCATTACGCACGTGGAACAGCGCGTCTACACCGTCGGGCGACTCGACGAAGCGAGCGAAGGCTTGCTGCTGATGACGAACGATGGCGAACTCGCTTTCCAACTGATGCACCCGAAGTTCGAGATCGAGAAGACGTACCTCGCGCTGGTGGCGGGGCAGCCGTCGATTATGGACTTGCAAAAATTGCTCGATGGCGTCTGGCTGAGCGATGGCAAAGTGAAGGCGAAGGCGGCACGCAAAGTCCGCAGCCAGGGCGATAGTACGTGGGTGCGAATCGTATTGTGCGAAGGCAAGAACCGCGAAATCCGGCGAATGCTGGCGCAACTCGGCCACAAAGTGATGCGACTTCAACGAATCTCGCTCGGCCCCGTGCGGCTCGATCGCTTGCCGAAAGGCAAGTCGCGGCGGCTGAGTTTGCTCGAATTGAATGCACTGAAGAAAGCCGTCGAGGAGAGCGGTAAGAAGATCCAGCGAGTGCGCAACCGTATCGCTGGCACGAAGACCGAACCCGTCGAAGAGGCAGCACCCACACCTGCAACAGAAAAGCCAATCGTCGACACGCGACCGATCATGACCAGCCGCCCACCCGCATCTCGTACCGCCGCACCACCACGCCCCGCCGCGCCTCGCCCTGCCACAAGCAGACCGCCCGCACCGCGTCCCGCCGCACCGCGACCGGCTGCACCTCGCCCTACTACGAGCCGTCCTGCCGCACCTCGTCCACCAGCGAGCCGATCGCCGACGCGGCGACCGCCCGAGGGACGATAGCCGCACTTCCAACTGACGAGGATATTCCGATGAACCGTCTCGCTGCGGAATCGAGCCTTTACCTGCGCCAACACGCGAACAACCCCGTCGACTGGTTCGCGTGGGGGCCGGAAGCGCTCGCGCTGGCGAAGCAGCAAAACAAGCCGATTTTCCTGAGTGTCGGCTACTCGGCGTGCCACTGGTGCCACGTCATGGAGCACGAGAGTTTTGAGAATACCGAGACAGCCGAGGCGATGAACGCGAATTTCATCAACGTCAAAGTCGATCGCGAAGAGCGACCGGATCTCGATCAAATTTACATGACGGCCCACCAACTGTTGACGCGCGAAGGCGGTGGCTGGCCGCTGTCGGTGTTTCTCACGCCCGATCTCACGCCGTTCTACGCGGGGACGTACTTCCCGCCGAAGGACATGTACGGCCGCCCGAGTTTCAAACGATTGTTGTTTGCGATCCACGATGCCTGGACGAACAAACGCGATGGACTGTACGAAATCGGGCGGCAAGTCTCGGCGGCACTGAAGGCGACGAGCGATCTGGAACCGGCGAAGGGCGAGCTGTCCGAGACGATTCTGAAGAATGCCGCGAACGTGTTGCGGCGCAGTTTCGACCCGACGCACGGCGGCTTCGGCGGTGCGCCGAAGTTCCCGCATCCGCTCGAATTAAAGGTGCTTTTGCGGGCCGTCAAGCGGTTCGACGACAGTTCCGCCTTGCACTCGGCACGCCTCACGCTCGACAAAATGGCACGCGGCGGCATGTACGATCAAGTCGGCGGCGGCTTCCATCGATACAGTGTCGATGCCGTCTGGCTGGTGCCGCACTTCGAGAAAATGCTCTACGATAACGCCCTCCTGCCATCCGCGTATACCGAGGCCTTCCAACTCACGGGCGACCCGTTCTACAAGCACATCGCACGCGAAACGCTCGACTATGTGTTGCGAGAAATGACGCACGAAGACGGCGGCTTCTACAGCACGCTCGATGCCGACAGCGAGGGTGTCGAAGGGAAATTCTACGTCTGGAGTGAAGTCGAAGTCGAAGCGATTCTCGGGCCGGAACTGAGCGAGTTTGCGAGCCGCGTGTACGGCATTTCCGAACATGGAAACTTCGAGCATAGCAACATTCTGTGTCGCTCGAAGTCCGACGAACAAGACGCGAAACTGGCAGGGCTGAGCCTCGACGAGTTCCGCACGAAGCTCGCTTCCGTGAAGTGCAAACTCTACGGCGTCCGTGCGAAGCGGATCTGGCCTGGCCGCGACGAGAAGTTCCTGACGGCGTGGAACGGCCTGATGATCGCCGCATTGGCCAAAGCGAGCACCGCGTTCGACGAGCCAAAATACGCGATGGCCGCCACCCGTGCGGCAGAGTTCGTCCTCGCGAATCTGCGTTCCAGCGACGGGCGTTTGTTCCGTACATCTGGCGTGAATGCCCCCGCGAAACTGCCGGGGTATCTCGAAGATTATGCGTACCTCATCGATGCGTTGATCTCGCTATACGAGGCGACGTTCGACGCGAAGTGGATTCGCACCGCCTGCGAATTGACTGACGTCATGATCCGGCATTTCGCCGACCCCGTGGGTGGCTTCTTCTTCACCGCCGACGATCACGAACAACTGATCGTCCGCACGAAAGATTTGCACGACGGAGCCACGCCATCGGGTAACGCGATGGCCGCCACGGCACTGATTCGCCTCGCGAAACTGACCGGTCGTAGCGACTTGTTCGCCATCGCCGAAGGCACGCTGAAGGCGTATCTGGGGTTGATGACCGACAACCCCGCTGCCGCCGGCCAACTACTCGTGGCGCTCGATTTGTATCTGGGGCCAGTCGAAGAAATCGCCGTGGTCGGTAACGAAAGTGACTCCGAAACGGCTCGCGTTCTGCACGCCATTCGCCAGAAATTTGCACCGAACCGGATCGTGGCGTTTCACGATCCTTCGACTGCCAGTTCTGAACTTGCGATCCTCGCGAACCGCCCGATGGTCGAAAATCGCGCGACGGTTTACGTGTGCAAAAACTCCGTGTGTGCCGCGCCACTCGTCGGCAGTGACGCGGTTACGGAAGTGCTTTAATCCATCCGGAAGTCGGCGATCAGCCAGTCGGTCGGTCGGTCGCCCTTCACGAGTTTCATCGTGAACGGCTTGGTGGCTACGCCTTTGCTCAACTCGCCCGTAACGTTACCCGCTTCCACTTTCGCAATCGCGTAACCGGTGAAGCCGCCGCGGAATTCGCCGAGCTTGCTGCTGAGGATGCCGCGATTGTAGCCGCGCTTGTCCGCAGGGAATGGCGGGGCGATGCCCATTTTGAAGGTCGTGCTCATCGTGCCTTCCGCGATGCGATCCGAGTTGCCAAGCAGGCCATCGAGGAACGCAATGGCCGCAAATGTCGGATGTGCATCGTCGCCCGCTGGCAACGTGGCCGATACCGGCGCTACCCCGCTTGCGAAGAACCAATCGGTTCGCCAGGCCCCGTTGAGTTTCGTTATGCGAAGTGCGATATGCTTCGGTGCATCGCCCGCCACGACGCCGGTGATTGCGTACGTTTCGCCCGAACCCGCTGCCGCCGTCAGTGCAGGTGCGGGTACCGTGTTGAGGAAGCGTTCGAGCCACTGACCGGCGATCGTATCCGAGTAGCCGAGTTCGCGATCCTCGGGCGAAAGCGGGTCGGCAATCCATTTCTTGAACGCGGGTGTGAGCATCGCGGCGCTCGCTTTCCCCGTTTGCACCGCAGCCAGAAACTCCTTGGCATAAGCCTCGGCTGCGTTTTTCGCATCGGTTGTGGATGCGGGCGCAGTCACCTCACCGGGCTTCGCCGATGGTGGCGCGGCCACCACGATGGGCGCGGCTTTCGTGGCGTAGGCCGGCGGTTTTGAACAACCGGCGGCCAGTATGATTGCGATGCCGAGCCAGCGGCTGCGGCGAACGATCCGTGTCATGATGCTCCTCGGGTAGACGCTGAGAGGATTATTTCGCCAATTGTACGATCAATTTCGCGGCTGCGGTGAGGTCTGCGGCCGAGCGGATCATCGGCAGTTCGGCTTTGGCGGCTTCGAGAATCTCGCGTGCCTTCTCGACCTGATTGCCTTCCAAGCGAACGACGACCGGCACCTTGAAGCCGACTTCGCGGCCCGCTTTCACGAGTGCTTCGGCAATCAGCGCGCAACTCGCGATGCCGCCGAAGATATTCACGAACACGCCCTTCACTTTGTCGTCCGAAAGGATGATGCGGAACGCTTCGATCGCGGCATCGGGCGTCACGCCACCACCCACGTCGAGGAAGTTCGCGGGGCTACCACCATGGTGGTTGACGATGTCCATCGTCGCCATCGCGAGGCCCGCCCCGTTGACGAGGCAACCGATCGTGCCATCGAGCTGGATGTAGTTCAGGTTCGCCTTGCCCGCACGAATTTCCGTCGGGTTTTCTTCGGCGAGGTCGCGTAACGCTTGCACGTCGGCATGGCGGAACGCGGCATTATCGTCGAAGTCGATCTTCGCATCGAGAACGACGACATCGCCCTTCTTGGTGACCGCGAGCGGGTTGACTTCGACGATGCTCGCGTCCTTGGCGAAGTACACTTTCGAGAGCGCCATCAGGATTTTCACGACGGGGCCGATCTGCTCGTTCGTGAAGCCGAGATCGAACGCGAGCTTCTGCGCCTGGTGCGGCAATAGCCCCGTTTCGGGCGACACGGGTACGCGGAGGATCTTCTCCGGGCTATCGTGCGCCACCTTTTCGATGTCCATGCCGCCTTCGGTCGAGGCCATCAGCACGGGCATGCCGAGTGCGCGATCGAGCACCATGCCGACGTAATATTCCTTGACAGGCTCCGCGTCCGCTTGCACGATCAGCGTCTGGATCGGCTGGCCTTCCGGGCCGGTTTGCATCGTAATCAGCGAGTGTTTCAGCATCGCATCGGCAACGCTACGGGCTTTCTCTTTCGTCGGACAGTACTTCACGCCACCGAGTTTGTCCGCGTAGCCTTTGAGTTGCCCCGCGCCCCGTCCACCCGCATGAATCTGCGCCTTCACCATCGCACCAGTACCGCCGAGTGCGTCGAACGCGGCCGCCGCTTCATCGGCGGTCTTCACGACGATGTGCTTGGGGATCGGCGCGCCGTAGCTCGCGAGCAGTTCTTTGGCCTGATATTCGTGGATTTTCATCGATTCACCCGTGCTGGTAGTGGTGTACTTTCGGTTGTTATAGGCACAGACCTGCCCGACTGCCACAAGGTGAACGGAACGAAATCCCAGCCGAGCGAATACCGGAACGGACTACCACACGCATCAGCATGTCATCGTGCGAGTGCCACATCATTGCCGACTTTTCAGATTTGCACCACACACGGCATCAGGGTTGCATCTGGAATGTTCACACACTAACAGGAGGATGCGTAATGGGTATCTGTGAAGTTTGCGGCAACAACTACGATAAAGCGTTTACGGTTACGATGGGGCATAGGGAACACGTGTTCGATTCCTTCAAGTGCGCCATTCACATGCTCGCACCACGCTGTGCTCATTGTGGGTGTCGAATCATTGGTCATGGCGTCGAGAGCGATCGAGCGATTTACTGTTGTGCGCATTGTGCGAAAAACATGGGCGTCCAAAATGTCTCGGATCGCGCGATGAGTGCGGCAATTGCTTCCTAAAAAGCAATACTCGAAGGACGACTTCGGCCTTCGAGTATTGCTTTCGCGTATTATCGCTTCGCAGCGGCTTTCTTGGGTTCAGCCGCTTCTTCATAGTCCGCATTTTCCGCGTCGATGTTGATGATCGTCTCGGCGAGTTCGGTGAGTGCCTTATCCGCTACGCCTTCTTCATCGAGCGTCGCTTGCAGCAACTCGACAGCTTCGTCGTAGCCCAGTAGTTTGGCGAAAGTCCGGACGCAGCCGTAACCGGCCATTTCGTAATGCTCGACTCGTTGCGCTGAAGCAATGAGTGCGGCATCTTTCACGCTAGAAATACCATCTTCTGCAATGGTGTCCGCCGCTTCGGCGACGAGACCTTCCATCGCTTTGCACTTTTTGCCCTTCGGGCTTTCCTCGAGCTTCTCGAAAATCGCTTCGAGTCGCGTTACCTGATTCCGCGTGATTTCGAGGTGCTCTTTGAACGCATTTTTCAATTCGGGGTGCGTCGCAGCCTTCACCATTTTGGGAAGTGCTTTCAGCAGTTGATTCTCCGCGTTATAGAGATCCTTCAACTCTTCCACATACAAGTCGTGCAAGCTATCGAGTGCCATCAAATCGCTCCGGTGACGTGCTATTGCAGAAACGGCAAAGTTGCCGATTGCCTCACGTATTTAAGCAAATGGCATACCAAGGGATGCAAAGTCCGTTTGTAAGTCTTTTTAGAATCATTCCGGTTTTACGGCTCATTGGCTTCACGATTGCATGGATAAATCTGGTTCATCCGACAAGTGCGTACTCGGCCAGGTGGATCGCGTAAATGCGTAGCTGGAAGAATTCCTGGTCGCGGTAGCCGTAGGCTTGGCGTTGGAG
>JAYVXI010000244.1:0-3714 GCA_043785305.1 Limnoglobus sp.
ACCAAATGCCATCGTGAGTATAGCAACGAAACTCGCGACCCGCTATGCCTTAAGTTCCTGTCATTGTGGGGCGGGGGCTTCCCCCGCGCGGCGTGGCCACAGGAACTTCATCGGTCGGTGGGCCGTAACCCGCCCCTGTGACTGGTGCTTGCGTTGCCTTCATCGCACCGGAAGCGTTGGCCGTCCTCGAATTTTCCAAAGCAACGTAATTTTCCGAATTGTCAATTCCGTTTCGTTACTCGCCACTCGTCACGAGAACCGGCGGGTGCGTTGGACGAGGTATTCCATCAAGGCGACCTCGAAGCCGATGCTGGTGTCGATTGGCACGTAATCGACGTTGGCGAGGCCGCATTCGCGCTTCCATGTGGCCTGAAACTCGCCGAGGCTTTGCAGGTAATCGTCGCGGATGCCGCGGGCGTCGATGTCTTTCATCACGACGCCGGTTTCGGGGTCTTCAAAGCTGTTCATGCCACTAAACGGAAAGTGAACCTCGGCTTCATCGAGGATGTGAAACAGGATGATTTCGTGCCCGGCATGGCGTAACCGATACAGACTCTTCATGACCGCGTCGGGGTCGGTGAGGAGATCGCTGAACAGCATAATCAGCGACTTTCCCCGCAACAATCCCGCCAGTTGAAACAGGCCGTTGGCGATGTCCGTCTGCCCCGTCGGCTGCAAATTCGCGAGCAACGACAGCATCGTCCCGAGTTGGCTGCGCTTGCTTTTCGGCGGTAACACCGTGCGAATCTTGTCGTCGAATGTGACGAGGCCTACGGGATCCTGTTGATGGATCATGAGGTAAGCGAGCGCCGCCGCGAGGCAGATCGCATACTCGAACTTGGTGAGTTCTTGGCGATACGTGTAACCCATGGACTTCGATAAGTCCATCACCAGATGGCCGGTCATGTTCGTTTCGGCGCGATACTTCTTCACATAGTATTTGCCGGTCTTGGCGTAAACTTTCCAATCGAGATCTTTGAGGTCGTCGCCTGGCGTGTATTTGCGGTGCTCGGAGAATTCGACGCTGAAACCCTGAAACGGGCTGCCGTGCAGGCCGGTCAGGAACCCTTCGATGATGAACTTCGCACGCAAGTCCAGCCTCGCCACTTGGCGAATGACTTCCGGCCGCAGGTACTTCTCCGCATTGCTCATGCGATGATTCTACGAACAAAAGTGATGTCTTCGTTGAGTGGCGCTCAACTGGGGCTGCCAGATTCCAGAAAGTAAATCATACGCCAAACGCGGTCGATCTCGCCGCGTTCGATCACTTGCAATGGTTGCGAACCGCCGAAAGCCGTATTTGAGGTTTTGAGCCACGTTGCCAGTTGATCCGGAGTTGCAAACGACGAGCTGAGCTTCGCGTATAATCGCCCAATCTCAACGATTGTTCGCAACGAAGATTCTTTAAGGTCCGCACCCGATTCCCACGTCGCCACCGAGCGTTCCGAAAGCCCGACCATCCGCGCAAAGTCCGCCCGGTTCAACCCCATCTCTTGCCGGAGCCGCGCCAGCAACTCTCCCGACACGGTCGGGTCGTTCTGAGCGAGTATCTCTGCCATTTGCGGCATATCTAAGGTAGGATTCATCGCAACCTCTCGGGTTTGCACTTCGAGTCGCCGTGTAAACTCACACTAACAAGGCACCTGCCGGGGTCAAGTAGTTTTGCGTGCATTTTTGCACGGTCAGTCGGAATTCAGCATGAGTGCGTGACTTCCTTCGCGGAAATTATCCAAAAACAGAGCCAAATTGCACCCAGCATCGCGACGGACTGATGGGAAAAGAATTCCTTCAAAACCGGCCTCGTAAACGGACCTTCCGAATGTTTGTGTCGGAGCGACAACATTTTCATCGGAGAGCAGCCGCCACTCCTCACAAATTTGAGCAATTGTAAGGCCCAATTCCGACAACGTTTCGGAAACGGTCAAGTCCAAAACCAGCCCAACCGAAACGGCAATGGCCGCAAGTATGCGAGGCTGAAATGAAGTGGCAGGAAGGCAGTAATATGCGTACCAGGATTCGAGTTCGGCAGATGCGGTAACAATATCCAGTGACGAGTACAAAGTTCGCTGGGCACCAATCGGTGTAAATCGTCCGCCACAACGTCGTGCCCCTTCCCCATCAGTAAAATGTTTGGGGCCAGAAAAATTTCGTTGGGCAAAGCGGTATGTCGTGCCTTGCCAATCCACGACAATCGGCGAGTTCACTTTGGGCGGTGAACCAATTAAATGTACGAGTCGGGTTCTCAAGTCTTGGGCTGTAGGCCAGTGATTGCTCATGCGATGATTCTACCGAGCCAGCCCCGCCAGCCGCAGGGCGTACCGGAAAATCGTTGACTGCAGTCGGCTCGTGAGTTATTGTCGAAACTTATGCATCAGGAACTCATTCAACGGCGTGGGGCGGTACACCTTGTGGACGAGGACGACTCACCCACGGAGGTGAAGTTACTGTCGCCGTTGAATGTCGTCGAGATGATTCCCGAATCGGTCTGCCACGAAAATGTGGTCTTTCCGCTGCGGATCGTTGGCCGAACGCTGACTGTTGCCGCTACCGACGCCACGAACATTCTGCTATCGGACAAGCTCTCGTTTATTCTGAACAAAGACATTCGCCTCGTCGCCCATCCGCGAGCGACGATCCTCGAAGCGATCCAACGGCATTACGGCGAGACCGAAACCGAGTCGGTCGATTCGATGCTCAGCGAGTTCCCGGTGACCTTGAGCCGATTGAACAAGCCCCTCGCAGCTGAGCCGAGAACCCGTCGCATTGTGGAATTCAAAAAAGGTGTCGATGACACCGACTTTGAAGTCAGCGGAACCATTGAGGCGATGCTCAAGTTCCAACCCGGCGAAGACACGACCCCCGATTATGGGAACCGAACGATGTGGTATTACACCGTCGAAGATGGTCAGCGGACGCTGCGGATTTACCGCGATGGCCGTATGGAAGTGATCGTCGGCCCGAAGCGGGTTTGGCAGGGTTCGAGCCGGTTCGAGAAGATGCGGCACTTCGTCGCGCACCCCGGCGATTTCCTCGCCGTCCGCTTCCGCGATGGCCGACAGGAGCACATCGTCGGCCCGACCGACATCTGGTTCGACCCGCGGATTCACGAGCAGATCAACCTGCAAGAGGCACTACAACTCGCGGCGAAAGAGGCCGTCGTGGTCTACTCGCGCGGTTCCGAGAACGCGCCGGTAGCGCGGCGACTCGTCTACGGCCCGACGCTGTTCGTACCCGCACCCGGCGAGTGGTTGCACACCTTCCAGTGGCACGGTTCGCACGGCGGTTCGCAGGGCGTGAAGAAAGTGGCGAAGGGGCTGACGTTTCAAAAATTGTGGCTGATGCCCGACCAGATGTACCACGATGTCGCCGACGTGCGGACCGCCGACGATGCGGTGCTGACGATCCGCCTCATGATGTTCTTCGAGTTGATCGACATCGAACGGATGTTGGATGCGACGCACGACCCGATCGGCGATTTCGTGAACGCGACGACATCGGATGCGGTCGATTTTGTGGGCCGACGGACGTTCGAGCAATTCAAGAAAGATACCGGAAAGTTGAACGAGATCGAAGCGTACGGGCAACTCACGGTGCGAGCCGCACAGAACGGCTACCGCATTAGCCCGGATATTTCATCTGCGGTTTCGGGCGGGGCATTTCCTCGCTGCGACGGCGGAATTTGTTATTTTGAGCGGTTGCGGTCGATTGGGAGTG
>JAYVXI010000245.1:0-32256 GCA_043785305.1 Limnoglobus sp.
TCGACATAACCCGCGATAATGGTTCAAATTGCGGCAAACGGATCGGTGAATTGCGATCAAAAACGCGACTTTTTGGGCCTCGAAAACCGGAAAAACACCCCAAAAACCGATTTTCGAGGCTCTGGAATTGCGACTTACGTCGATTTTATTTCGCGCTCTGCTGATACCATTCGAGCGTTCGGCGTAAACCTTCGTGGAATGTCACGCGGGGGCTGTAGTTCAGCGATTCGCGGATACGGGCGATTTTCGCGCGCGAGAAGCGTACGTCGCCCAATCGGGATGGTGCGAATGTCGGTTTCACATGCGTGCCGAGTAGTGAATTTAACGAGTCGATTAAGTCGAGAACGGAGATACTTCCGCCAATGCCGACGTTGAACACTCGCCCGGAAACACCAGCGACATCGCCCGCTTTCACGACGGCTTGCACCGCATCGACCACGTAGGTAAAGTCACGCGATTGACCGCCGTCACCATGAACGACCGGCACGCGGCCCGCTGTCATCAGGCCGACGAAGATCGCGATCACGCCCGAATACGGGCTATCGGCACGTTGCCGCGGCCCGAAGATATTGAAGAAGCGCAGGCGTACGGTTTCGATGCCGTACGTGGCCGCAAACGCTTGCAGGTAAAGTTCGCCCGTGAGTTTCGCGGCTGCGTACGGCGACAATGCGCAAAGTGGCGTATCTTCGTCCTGACCGTCGGGGTCCGATGCCGAGCTATAGGCGCTCGAACTGGCGGCATAGACGATGCGGCGGACACCGGCTTTCCGCGCAGCTACCAGCACGTTCAGCGTTCCCGTCGCACATACCGCATGGCAGCCAAGCGGATCTTCGATGCTCTTCGCCACCGATGCCATCGCACCGAGGTGGTACACGATGCTCGCACCTGCCAATGCTCGTTCGACTTCGCCTAATTCGGTCAACGAGCCACGAATGATCTCTGGTTTCGGCGACAGATGCGCGAGGTTTTCTTCCAAACCCGTGTCGAAGTTATCGAACACGCGAACTCGTCGGCCCATTCGCGTCAGTTCTTCGACGACGTGCGAGCCAATGAAGCCAGCGCCACCCGTAACGACATACAAATCGGACATCGACATTACCTCGACAAACAGTGAAATCTCCCACCCCGTTGCAACTTAGCACCGTAATGGTACCGTTGCGACGTGGTGGGAGATTTCTGCTGGAGAGCGAGGAAACTACTTCACTTGGACGGTCGGTAGCGTGGGGACTACGAGAAGTTTGACTTCCGGTACGGTGAGCGTGCTGGGGGCGACGATTTGGATGTTATTCAGCACGGGGATGCTGATTGGAACCGTCGCTTTCGGCACGGGAATTACGATGTCGTTCTTTGCGGTATCGACTTTCGGAATCAAGAGCGCCGGAGGTGGAGACACAAGTGAATTCTTCTCTACGGGCTTCTTTTCTTCGGTCTTTTTGTCGTCCTTTTTTTCACCGTTGCCGTTCTTGTCGTCTTTTTTATCGGCATCCGTTGGCGCTGGAGCCTCTTCTGGGGTCGAACTCGTTACCCGTGTCGGCGCGGCTTCGTGCGGTTCGCCGCACGCATCGGCCCACGATCGCCACTGCGTTTTGTGGAACCCGAAGCAGGGGCCACACGGCGAGATCGTCGGCCCGCTGAACTGCTTGATGTAGCGATTCTCGAGGACGGGATAGATCTTCGGCGGTACGGACTTCGTCTTGTGTCCGAACAGAGTCGGAATTTCGTCTGCAACGGCAGGAGTCGAACTCGCAGCCATCACCGCGAGAGTCGCAACAGCGACACGATGAAGAGTCGAAAACGGACGCATTGGGGAATCCTTTCCAAAAGTAAATGTGTAGAGAATGTTGGTTAGCGTCGGGCGCGACCACCGCCGCCCACGGCATTCCCGAAGTTCTGACGGGGGCCTTGACCGATGTTGCCGCCGCCGATGCCATTCATGCCCATCCCGCCACTGCGGCCACCCGATGAGCCGAAACCGCCACCTGAGCCGCCGGAGCGATTACCTCCGCCACCGCCCGCAGAGAAGTTGTTGAAGTAGTGCGAATAGAACCCGAACGATGCGCCATTACCGGTGATCGGACCGACGGTGTTATCACCGTTGCCGTTACTTAGACCCTGAATCGACTGGTTTTGCGTTGAAAGCTGCTGCTGTAGCATTCCCGATTGCTGTTGAAGCTGCTGTTGCGGGCGGATGATCCCGTAATAGTTTGTAACGGCATTGCCGCCGCCGTTATTGTTACGAAGCAGGTTCAGATACGGGCTAAAACTCGGTGAGCGCGTCGGGCCGACGCCGGGTTGCGGTTGCGCGGTTGCCATTTGAAGCGACGACAAGCTGAGTAACGCCACCATTGTGAATGAATAAAACCTTGCGTGTCGCATAACTGTACTCCTTCGTGTTCGATGCGCCGATGTTCGCTTCATTCAAGCTAACGCAAACATCGTGCCCGTCAACTGGGCCACTCCTGGCCGTGTGACTGCGACTAACGAAATGAATCGACGGCGGGCAACCCCATGATGGAGTCGCCCGCCGTCGTTATTGCCGCAAACTCGTTGTTGCGGAAGTTAATTTCGTTATTACCGTCAGACTATCGTCCGGTTCCCGTGCCTGTGCCGAAATTCCGGCCGTTCACAGTCTGGATGGTCGAGGCACCGAGGAGCGTGAACCCGAAAGCTCGTTCGGCTGGTGCTAACACTCGTCCGAAGTAGGTGTCGAACTTGGTGAGCGGTTGAGACATCACGAACACGCGGTCACCGGGGAGAACCTGATAGTTCGTTCGCGTTTGGCCGCGGCGTGTGATGCCTTTCCAATCGACGGGTAGAATCTGATCCTGCGTTCCGGCAGGTGCGGGGCGTGCGACCCAGATTTTCTTCGACGACACCGCCGACAGGCCGCCGATCTGGGCGATGGCATCGAGCACCATCTCGTTCCCGGTGCAGGGCAATCGGGCGACTTGCTCGCCGCTACCGGCGAAGTCCGTAATGACGTAATACCACTTGCTGTTGAACGCGAAGACATCGATGCTGATTTCGGGCTTGAACAGGTAACGCGACAGGTGCTGTTCGATGGCTGCTTTCGCTTGATTCAGGCTCATACCTGCCACGTACACGCTGCCATAAATGCCCATGCCGACGGTACCATCGGGCCGCACGAGGTGCTGACCGGAGATTTGCTGGCCGCCACGCGATTGTGCGAGTGAGACGGAAACTGTGATATCTTTGATTGTTTTTTGTAAGTGAACTGTCATTCGTTTTTCGATTTCCGGCGTGGTGAGATCGACGACTTTGAACGTCCCACCGTATGAAACTCCCAGATTCACCGTACCGTCGGGTTCGACTGGGTAAAGTCCTTGGATCGGGTCACGTTCCAGTGCATTTGGGCTATTCAGGAACAAGACATCCAACGGCTGTACGCGGTAGGGCGGCAAAGGGATTACGCGGATCGCGTCGATCAGAAGGATGTCCGGCGATTCGACGGTATATGTCGGCAACGAAACTTTGTTCAGTTCCTTGGGCAACTGAAGATCGGGGATCGGCTCCACGTAGGTTTGACCCGAGTGGCATCCGACGCCGGCCAACCCAATGGCGACCCCGAGAGCGGCGAACAACAAACGAGTCGCGATGCGGGCGCGGAACATGCCAGTTCCTCCTAAACCGTGACGAGAGCGAGAAAATTTGCCAGGTTCTGCCGCGCGATACCGCCCGACTCCATCGAACCCAACTAGCCTATTCCATCGTCATTTCCGGCCAACCGGTACAACGAAACTTGCCAACTCTGTCAGTACGACCGGAATTAACTAAAATACACCCACAACCCATTCGGCAGGAATTACGAGACGAGCCGCTTAATTTGCAATAGTTCGTAAACTATGCCTAACGGGCGCACCCGTTTACAATTGCTTCGCAAAGTTGACAAAATGAGCTAAAGTCAAAGTCACAGTAGAAACGTAGCCCGTGGGAAAAACTTTCCAGGAATCGTTTACCAAGGGCAATACGGTGAACTAGATTTTGGTTTCTGTGCGTCCACAACGGTTTTGAAATGAATCGCACGGATCGTTTCGTGCGGCATGGAAGATGCGGCGACGGGATTATCCGCTATGTCGTTACGCACCGTTTTCACGAATGATTGCGTGCACAGGCGGATCCCTCGCTGCCCGTCACGAAATGTCTGGAATCCTCGTACGGTCTGCTGGGAGCTAACAGAATGCGCCGTCCTCAAGAATACGATATGAACTCCGGTAACCCACTCGCGCCGTACTCCCCACCGGTCTACAACGTGCCGACGGGTCCGTACAACGCCCCGTCGCATGGCACGGCAATCCCGCCGCCAGCACGTACCGTCCCCACACTCATGGGCTTGCTCAATGCTTTGAAACGACGATGGGTACTTGCAAGCTTCCTCGGCTTACTCGTGGCCCTCGCTGCCGCCGCCGCGCTTTGGATCTCTTCGCCGACTGGCAAACACCAAGTGAAAGCCGTCGTCGAGATTCTGCCACTAAGGGCGGGCGTGAACAGCGGTCAGGGCACGTACGAAGAAAACTTCGACAACTTCAAAAAGAATCAGGAAGAGATCGTCAAAACGCGGATGATTATCAAACGCATCGTGGCAAATCCCGATGTGACAAATTTTGCAATGATTGCCAATTCGGATGATCCAGTGAAGGTCATTCAAGATTTGATCGTTCTCCGCTGGCCAACGCCCGACTTGATGTCGATCGGGATGAACGGCGACAACCCCGATCAACTCAAGGTCATTCTCGAGTCGTTGGTTAAAGAATACGTGAGCGAATCGAGTTCCGGGCTACAGCAAGATCGCAAAAAGAAACTGGACGATCTGAAACTTCTCAAGGACGAACTGCGAAAGAAAATCGAATCCGAAGAGGCCAGCCTCGACACGCAAAGCAACAATGGCGTGCCGACGGAAACGACTCAAATCGGACCGCTCATGACTCTTTTGACCACTCGCGTCGGTGCTCTGCACGCCGAGATCAGCGTTCTGGAAAATAAAATCAACGACTATAAGAGCCGTATGCGCGCATCGAACGATGCGATCGAGGGGGTGAAAACGAAACCGCTGTCGGACGAACTCCTCGACACGGAACTCTCGAAAGACCTGAATTACAGGGCGATTCTGTCCGATTTGAGCCTGGAGCGCAAAGCGTACGAAGAAGCGAAACGGCGAATCACCGAACCGAATCATCCGTCTCTCAAACGTTACGAAGAAAACATCAAGAAACTTCAGGTTGCCAGCACGGAATCAAAAACGGAGAAGCGAGTCGAAATTGAGAAACGATATCGATCCGAAACGGTAGCCGCCGAGGAGAAAGAATCCGCGATTGCCAAGAGAGAACTCGCAATCGCGGAAGAGTCCATAAAGATCAAAAAGATCGCGCTCATAGAAGAACAAGAACGACTCACGATCGTCACGAAATTCGGAGCGCGAGCGGCGCGAACGGCCGAAGACCTCAAGCCGCTCAAGGAACAACAAGCGAACATCACCAAGCAGATTCTCGAACTCACGTTGTTCTCGAAGAACACGGAAGGTCGCGTCAAGGTTCGCGAAGACCCGGCTATCGTCATGAACTACAACGTGAAGCAAAAGTTTATGTTGAGTGCGGCCACCGGCGTGATTGCGTTCTTCGGCGTGCTGACGCTTGTTGCCTTCCTCGAATGGCGGAACCGACGCGTCGATAGCGTCGATCAAGTCGTCAACGAACTCGGTTTGCGAATCATCGGCACGATTCCTGCTTTCCCAAGTCGGGCGAGCCTGAAAGCGGGCGAAGCCGACCAGAACCAGAACTGGCGATTCATTCTCAACGAGTCGGTCAACTCGACGCGAACGATGCTTCTCCACACGGCGAAGACGCAGTCGATGCAAGTGATTATGGTGACGAGCGCGATGCAGGGCGAAGGCAAGACGTCGCTTTCGAGCCAACTGGCCACGAGCATGGCGACAGCCGGACTTCGTACGCTGATCCTCGATTGCGACCTCCGCAACCCGTCGATGCACCGCCTGTTCGACGTGCCGCTGACGCCGGGCTGTTCGGAAATTCTGCTGTCCGAAGTCGACGTGAGCGATGCGGTGCAACCGACGACCGTACCGAACCTCTGGCTGATTGCGGCAGGGCAGTGTTCAAACCGCGTCGTTGCGGCGCTGGCTCAAGGCCACCCGCTCGAAACGCTGTTCAACCGCCTTCGCGGTCAGTTCGACTTTATCGTCGTCGATTCGTGCCCCGTGCTTCCGGTGGCCGACGCGCTTCTGATCGGTCAGCACGTCGATGGCGTGCTGATCTCGGTGTTGCAAGACATCAGCCAACTGCCGAAGGTTCTGAATGCCTCCGAGCGATTGAGCCAGTTGAACATCCCGCTACTCGGTGCGGTGGTCAACGGCGTCAAGACCGACATTCACGCTTACGGCTACAACTACGTGAAACAGTTACCGGCGTAACGATTCCATTCGGTTCCGAGAGGTTCGTGCATGAAGTTTGTAGCTGTGGCGTTTGCCGCAATCGTCTTGATCTCCGCCGGGGTGTTTCAAGCCTCGCAATCGTGGGGAAAAGCCGATGCGGCCGTCGCCGAAGTCGTTCAAGCCAAGCTCCGCGCAATCCCGCTTGCAGGGAAAGACTGGGCAGGCGAGGATGTCGAATACGATGCCAAACAATTGAAGCAAACGCAGGCGATCGCACACGTTCATCGCGTGTACCGAAACGAGAAAACGGGTGAGGCGATCTCGGTATTGATACTCGCAGGCGATTCGCGGGAGATCGGGGCACACGACCCCGAACGCTGCTACGACGGGGCGGGGTATCGACCCGTCGGTCAACGACTGCGGCGAGAGATGCTCGACCCGACGACCGCGAAGGAATCGAGTTACTGGTCGGCCCGCTTCGACACGGATACCTTTCCGGCAGTGTCGCTGCAAGTGAATTGGGCCTGGACCCTCGACGGAATCTGGGTGGCGGCCGAAGAAGCCCGCACCGAGTTCGTCGGTCAATCGGTTCTGTACAAGATGTACGCGACGCGACGCCTCGTGGCACTGGATAACACCCAGAAGACAAACGATACGACAGAGCAGTTTTTCACAGAGTTTTTGCCTGCGGTTCGAAAAGCGATTACAGGCAAGTAAGGTCGATGCAGATAGTCGGTCCGGTTCGCCCCCAAAGATACGCACCCTTGAGGCCCCACGTGGCAATGTCCCCAAACAGTACAAGTGCATCCGACAATCCGATACTGCCGAAAACGTGTCGCACGTTGTGGCCAGAAATCGATAGTCTCCCCAGCACTTTCGCGGTGGATGTCGTACCCGACAATTCGTGGTATGCGGCATCGAAGTCCGTTGTCGATTATTTGATTGCTGTCGCCATATTGCCATTTGCCCTGTTCCTGATTGGCTTCGCGTACGCCCTCGTACGATTGTCGTCGGCTGGCCCCGGGTTCTACAACCAGACGCGGCTCGGGCGGGGCGGCAAACCGTACAAGATTTTGAAGCTGCGAACGATGACTTACAACGTCGAGAAAATCAGTGGCGGGCCAGCATGGTCGCAGAAGAACGACACGCGGATCACGCGGGTCGGGAACCTGTTGCGGAAGACGCACCTTGACGAACTCCCGCAGATTTTCAACGTGCTCATGGGTGATATGAGCCTCGTCGGGCCGCGACCGGAACGCCCCGAAATGATCGACCTCAAGAAGCTCAACGACGAAGTCCCCGGCTACGCGCAACGCTTGCTCGTAAAGCCCGGCGTCACGGGATTATCGCAGATCCAACTGCCCGCCGATTCGGACCTCCTCAGCGTGCGGCGCAAGATCGTTTACGATCTGTATTACATCGAAAATTCGAGCTTTTGGTTCGATATGCGGATCATCGTCGCCACGCTCATGAAGGCGGCGGGTTGCGGCCCGACGTGGCTCCGCAGGCTGTTTCTGTTGCCCCGTCGTGATGTCGTCGGCGATGTTTTCCTCCGTCATGTGACGATGCCACAGGCACAAGCCGTCACGTCGCTGGTACCAGCGTAATTCCCGTTTCCAGCGATTGCAGCCAGTCTCACCACTGGCCAGAAAGTGCTATGTCTTCGCGCGTACTTTACATCACGCACCGCGTCCCTTTTCCGCCCGACAAAGGCGACCGGATACGCAATTTCCACCTGCTGAGGCAACTCTCACGCCACCACACCGTTGATCTTGCCTGCCTCGCCGATGAGTCGGTCAGCGATGACACCCGTACCACACTCGGCGAACTTTGCGACCGTGTGTCGATCGTTCCCATTAGCCGTTTTGGTCGCCTCGCTCAGGCGGGAATGTCACTGGCGAGCGGTCGGAGTTTATCCGAAGGCGTGTTTTGGTCGTCAGGGCTGCAACGCATCGTCCAAGCCTGGCACCGCGAGAAACCGTACGGTGCGGCGATCGTTTCCGCGTCGAGCCTTGTGCCGTATTTGCGGACGCCAACCTTTGTCAAAGTGCCCGCGTTCGTCGATGTCGTCGATCTCGATAGCCAGAAGTGGTGCGACTTCGCCGCCACGGCCAGTTGGCCGAAGTCGTGGCTGTATCGCTGGGAAGGTGCGAGAGTGCGAAGCGTCGAGGCGGACTTGCCGAAATGGGCCGAGGCCGCCACACTCGTCAGCCGCGCGGAAGCGGATTTGTTCGATACCGTCGCCGGTGTGGGTTCCGCCACGGTCGCCACGAACGGCGTCGATCTCGAATATTTCCAACCGAGCGATGTGCCGACGCAACGCGCGTGCGCGTTTGTCGGTGCGCTCGATTATCTGCCGAACGTCGATGCGGCGATCTGGTTTGCGGACGAAGTTTGGCCGCAGTTGCGTGCGAAACACCCCGATGCGGAGTATTGGCTGATCGGCCGCAAACCGACGCCCGCCGTGCAAGCCCTCGCCGCGCGGCCCGGCATTCGGCTCATCGGCCAAGTACCCGATGTCCGCCCGCACCTCGCCGCCGCCGCCGTTGCGATCGTGCCGATGCGACTCTCACGCGGCCTGCAAAACAAGGTACTCGAAGCGCTCGCGATGGCGAAGGCCACCGTCGTCGCTCCCCCCGCGCTCGCCGCACTGAAGACCGTTCCGGGTACGCATTTGCTGTCTGCCGAATCTGCGCACGAGTGGGTCGAAGCCGTTTCCGGCTTGTTCGAGAACCCCGCACGGCGACGCGAACTCGGGCTGGCGGGGCGGCAGTTCGTCGAAGAACACCATCACTGGGAAACCTGCCTACGACCGCTGACGGATCGCATTCAGGCCGCCGCAAGCCATCACCCCGCGCTCTCCTTAGCCAACTGACACGAGACTTCGACCGATGACATCGACGCTGCAAGTATCGAATACGCCACGAGTGCGAACCGGACGATTGGCTACGCCGCCAGTCGTCTTCGATACGCGCGTCGTCACCGGATCCGGTGGCGGCCCCGACAAAACCATTCTGAATTCGCCGCGATTCCTCGAACCGCTCGGCTACAAAATGCTCTGCGGGTACCTCTATCCACCCGGCGATCCGGGATACGCGGATATCGTGACGAAGGCGGAGAAGTACAGCGCGCCGCTGATCTCGATCCCGGATCGGGGACCGTGGGACTGGAAAGTCGTTCGCGGCTTGCTCGACGTTTGCAAGCGAGAAAACGTCGCGATCTGGCACGGCCACGACTACAAAACCAACGCGCTCGGCCTTTTACTCAATCGCTTCTGGAAGATGCGGCTCGTCACGACCGTTCACGGCTGGGTTCACCAGACCGCCCGCACGCCGCTGTACTACCGCATCGATAAATTCTGCCTGCCCCGCTACGAAAAAGTCATCTGCGTTTCGGAAGATCTCTATCGCGAATGCCGGAGTGTCGGCGTCTCGGCCACGAAGTGCGTACTGCTCGAAAACGCGATCGATGCCGACGACTATCGCCGTTCGCTGACGACTGCGGAAGCAAAAATGAAACTCGGGCTGCCCGTCGAGTCCTTCGTGATCGGCGCAGTCGGTCGCCTCGCCGAAGAGAAAGCGTTCGACGTGCTGATCCGCTCGGTACACACGCTACGCCAGAATGGCCGCGATGCGCGGCTGGTGATCGTCGGCGAAGGTGGCGACCGCAAGCGGCTCGAAGCGCTCGCGGATGAACTCCACGTGCGGCCGTACATCGTGCTCGCCGGCTGGCAGTCCGATGTCCGAACCTACTACGAAGCGATGGACGTCTTCGCGCTCAGCAGCTTGCGCGAAGGCTTGCCGAACGTGCTCCTCGAAGCGATGGCGCTCGAAGTGCCATCGGTGGCGACGCGGATCAACGGCATCCCGCGCGTCATCGATAGTGGCAGCAATGGCACGCTGGTTGCACCAGGTGATCTGCACGGAATGACGGCCGCATTACTCGAACTCGCAGTACGCCCCGATTTGCGAGAACAGTACCGCGTCGCCGGTCGACAGACGATCGAGTCGCGGTTCAGCTTCCCGGCTCGGATGGAAAAACTCTCGGCAATCTACGACCGGATGCTCAGCCGCTCGTGTTCGTAAGGAAGACGATCATGCGTTGCGTTGTTACGGGTGCGGCGGGGTTCATCGGCTCGCACCTTTGCGAAGACTTGCTGCGGCGCGGGCACATCGTCGTCGGCGTCGATTGCTTCACGCCGTACTATTCCCCCGTACTGAAGTCGCACAATCAGGCAGTGGTACTCGCGCACCCGAGGTATCACTTTTCCTCTGCGGACTTGCGCACCGATCCGCTCGATGCCATCGTCGAAGAAGCCGACGTGGTGTTCCACGTTGCCGCACTGCCCGGAATGCAAAAAAGCTGGACCGACTTCGATAGCTACTGGACCTGCAACGTCCAGGCCACGCAACGGTTACTCGAAGCGGTACGGCGTGCATCGGGGCAACTGCGCCGCTTCGTGCTCGCTTCGACATCGAGCGTTTACGGTAAACTCGCGCTCGGTAACGAATCGTCGCAGCCGCGACCGATCTCGCCGTACGGCGTCACGAAACTTGCGGCGGAACATCTCGCACAAGCCTACGCCGAGGCGTTCGGCATCCCGCTCGTCACGCTCCGTTACTTCAGCGTCTATGGGCCACGCCAACGCCCCGATATGGCCTTCAGCACGTTCATTCGCGCGATCTTGCGCGGCGAGCAAATCGAAATCTTTGGCGATGGCCAACAGGTTCGCGGCAGCACGTATGTCGGCGATTGCATCGACGCGACGATTGCCGCCATCGATGCCCCCGTCGGCGAAATCTACAACGTCGGCGGCGGCGAGTCGGCAACGGTGCTCGAAGTGATCCGCAAGATCGAATTGCTGTCTGGGCGGACGGTCGAAGTCGTCCACAAACCGGCACTTCTCGGCGATCAGCGCCAGACGTTCGCGGAGTCGCAGAAAATCCGCAGCCACATCGGCTGGCAGCCGAAAACGCGGCTCGATGCGGGACTCGCACGGCAATGGCAGTGGCAATCGGCGATGGATGCAGAACTCTCCGAAACGAGTACTAAGACGGTGCGAATGTCGACCGTAGGCACGCACCCGGTTTCCGTCCTATCTTGACGAAGATGAACCATCAACACGCCCGTGGAAACACGATGATTCGCCTGCATAGCCCGCACTCCGAAGCCGCCATTTCCGTTGCCGTCCACACCGCGTCTTCGTTGCGGAGTCGCATACCCTCCCTCGCTGAGTTTGCCACGCACCGTGCGAATACTGCTCTCGGTGCCGATCCGAACTGGTTGACGGTATTGCAAAACGGCCTACAGCACGACGTGTTTGCGGTTGAGGCGACAGCCGAAGGCCGCACGTGTGGCTACCTGCCGCTCGCGTATGTGAACAGCCTTTTGTTCGGCCGATTCCTCGTCAGTTTGCCGTACCTCAACAGCAACGGCGTCGTCGCCGATTCGCCCGATGTTCAGATGTTGCTTATCGATCGCGCCGTCGAACTCGCCGACGAACTCAACGTCCGGCACCTCGAACTTCGCCACGAAACGCCAATCGAACACCCCGAACTCAACGGCAAGATGACGACGAAAGTTCACATGCGGCTGGCCCTGCCGAAGACGACCGATTTACTCTGGAAGAAGCTCGATACGAAGGTCCGCAACCAGGTCCGCAAGGGCGAAAAGAGCGAGTTGACAGTGACGTGGGGCGGTGAGGAACTTCTGGGCAAATACTACGCGGTGATGAGCCAGAACATGCGCGACCTCGGTACGCCGTTGTACCACCGCGACTTCTTCCGCGAGATGTTACGCACCTTCCCCGGCCGGGCGGAAATCTGCCTCGTGAGTGCGGGCGAGCAGCCGGTTTCTACCGCCATGCTCATGCACGGTCGCGGCATCACCGAAGTTCCCACGGCTTCCTCTCTGCGCGAATTCAATGCGACCTGTGCGAACATGCTCATGTATCGCCACCTGCTCGACCGGGCCATCGAACGCGGCCAGAGCGTGTTCGACTTCGGGCGATCCACGCTCGATGGCCCGACGTTCAAGTTCAAAAAGCAGTGGGGAGCCGAAACGCACCCCGCGACGTGGCAATACTATCTGCGGTCGGGCGCACTCGGCGAAATGCGACCCGAAAACCCACGCTACCAAAAGATGATCCGCATGTGGCAACGCCTACCAATCCGCATCACGCAGATGATCGGCCCGCCGATCGTGCGGGGAATCCCGTGACGTAAGTCACAATTGCGGACGCTCCAAAACCGTTTTTTGGGGTGTTTTTCCGGTTTTTGAGGCTCCAAAAGTCCTCTTTTTGAACGGCTTTCGCTGATCTGTATTCCACAACTCGAACGCGAATCGTGGGTTATGTCGAATGTTCTCGTTTCGACAACCGGCGCAAATGGCGACACAAAATCGACCGGACGCGACATAAAATCGACCGAGCACGACACAAAATCGACCGAGCACGACATTCTCACGACACTTGGAGACACTTCTGCGCACGATGCAAAAGTCGACTTACGTCGGATCGTCTGCGATTTTTTGACTGTGCGAAATCGTGTGGGTGATGCGGTATTCCTTCCCCGTTTCGATTTGTACCGGCATAATTTTCAACTCTCACAACGATTGTTGACCTCGCACGACTGACGTTCGACGGAATCGCAACGCCGTTCGCATCTTTCCTCTCTGCTAGGTGCTATTAAACGTCAGTTGGGATTCGATTACACGTATTTTAGCAGCCGCGCAAGATGTCCGAACGCAGTCTCGAAACGCTGGTTACATCGCGAAAGCAGTTGCTGCTATCGGGCGATAGCGCGAATTGTCTCGTTCATATTTACCCGACGAATCAGTCGATCGGTCGACGTTACTCGCTCGGCATGGACTCCCTCCGGTTGGGTCGTGGCGACGATAACGACATCCGCATTCACGATAACTCCGTGTCGCGCCGCCATGCGGTGATCGAACCCGACAGCGACGGATACCTCGTACTCGACCTCGGCAGCACGAACGGCACCTTCGTCAACGATCATCAAGTCACGACCCCAACCGCGTTGCGGGACGGAAACTTCTTGCGGGTTGGCAACTGCATTTACAAGTTCCTCACAGGCGGGAACATCGAAGCCGACTACCACGAAGAAATTTATCGGCTGACGATCACCGATGGTTTGACGAACATTAACAACCATCGTTTTCTCATCGATTTCTTGGATCGCGAATTGGCACGTTCGATCCGCCACGAACGCCCGCTTTCCGTGCTCATGCTCGACCTCGATCGCTTTAAGCAGGTGAACGACCAACACGGGCACCTTTGCGGCGACAACGTGTTGCGCGAACTCAGCCATCGTTTGAAATCGTTCGTCCGCCGCGAAGATTTGTTTGCACGATATGGTGGTGAAGAATTCGCGATGGTGCTCGTGGAAACCAACAGCAACGAAGCCGGTGCCGCCGCCGAACGGGTGCGTGCCGCCATCAACAATCAACCGTTCCGAAACGATGGCATCGTGCTCAACCTCACGGTCAGCATTGGCGCTTCGACGACAATCGGCGGCGAGGTCGAACTCACGCCCGCTGAACTTCTCAAGCGGGCCGACGTCAATTTATACAAAGCCAAAAACACCGGACGCAATCGCGTCGTCAGTTCGTGATCGGTCAGCCCTTCGTACAACAACTCTGCCACAATGCGGCTCACTACAAATCCAGGTGATGAATGCGTGCGGTTGTTTTCGATCGATGCGGCAGCCCTGCCGATGTCCTGACAGTGCGCGATCTGCCCGTGCCGACGCCGGGGCGGGGTGAGGTGCTGGTGCGAATGCTCGCCAGCCCGATTAACCCTTCGGATCTGATGTACATCCAGGGTCAATATGGACTGACACCGCGCTTTCCGGCGACGCCGGGGTTTGAAGGCGTGGGTATCGTCGAGAAAACGGGCGGCGGGTTGTTGGGCTGGTTGCGCAAGGGGAAGCGCGTCGCCGTCATCAACGACCGCATCGGTAACTGGGCCGAGTACACCGTGACGGCGGCACGCAAGGTCATCCCCGTCCCCGACGACCTGTCGGACGAAGCCGCCGCTTCGTTCTTCGTGAACCCCGTCACGGCCGTCGCGCTGATCGATCACGTTTTGCAGGTGCCCCGCGGCGAGTGGTTGCTCCAGTCGGCGGCGGGAAGCGCGCTCGGCAAAATGATCCTGCGCCTGGCGCACCGCCGCGGCATTCGCTGCATCAATATCGTTCGCCGACGCGAACAGGTTGCGGAGCTGAGCGCTCTCGGTGCCGAATTCACGCTCGTGGAATCCGAAGGTTCGATACCGGACCGCGTGAAGGAAATCACGGGCGGCAACGGCGTGAAGTATGCCATCGACCCCGTCGGCGGCCAATCGGGTAGCGATACGATTGCGTCACTGGCACATGGCGGGCGTGCGATTTCCTTCGGCACGCTCTCGGGGCAACCGTTGACCGTCGAGCCGCGTTTCCTGATCGCGGGTGCGCGAAGCATCGAAGGATTCTGGCTCGGGGAATGGGCGAAAAACCAATCAATCCCCCGAATGCTGCGTACGTTCCGCGAAGTCCGCGAACTCTATCGCGATGGCATTGTGGCAACCGATGTGGCAGGAACTTACGCACTGGAAGACGTGGCCAAGGCAGTGGAACACGCGGCGAAACCGGCAAAAAACGGCAAGGTGATCCTCCGAATCGGCACTCGTTAGAACGTCGGGTTCGACGAAACCGCGAGTGTGACTGTCGGGTTCGCCCTTCAATCCTATAAAGTCAAGAATTACCTACCGCACTCGCTGAGATCATTCATGAGCGAAATCGAATTCCGTCCCGGTCTGGAAGACGTGCCGGCCGCGAAGTCCGCGATCAGTTTCATCGACGGCAAGAAATCGCGGCTCGAATATCGCGGTTTCCCCGTCGATGTTCTGGCGAAAGAAAGCCGCTTTGAAGAAACCGCGTGGCTGCTACTCAAAGGCGAGCTACCGACGCAGAAGCAACTTGCGGACTTCGACCACGACATGCGACAACGCCGCGCGATCCACTTCCGTTTGAAAGACCTCATCAAGTGCATGCCCGCAACGGGCCACCCGATGGATGCCCTGCAAGCCTCGGTGGCGGCGCTCGGCATGTTCCATCCGTGTCGCCACGTGAACGACCCCGCGAAGAACTGGGACGCCACCTGCCGGATTTTGGCGGCAATGCCGACCGTCGTTGCCGCATTTGCACGGGTACGGCGCGGCGAAGAGATTCTCGAACCGCGTGCGGACCTCGATACCGCAGCGAACTTTTACTACATGCTGTTCGGCAAAGAGCCGACGCCCGCCACGCGGAAGGTACTCGACGCCTGTTTGATTTTGCACGCCGAACACGAGATGAACGCCAGCACATTCACCGCACGAGTGACGGCCTCGACGCTCGCTTCACCGTACCAGGTAATCGCCGCTGCGGTCGGCTCGCTATCGGGTGCGTTACACGGTGGAGCCAACGAGGAAGTCTTGTTGATGCTCGAAGAAATCGGCAGCCCGGCGAACGTGAAGTCGTGGCTCGATGGCAAACTGGCGAAAGATCCGAAGTTCAAAGTGATGGGCCTCGGCCACCGCGTTTACAAGGTCAAAGACCCACGCGCCACCGTGCTACAAGAGCTTGCAGAAAACATGTTCGTGGAAACGAGCCGCCCGAAAAACTACGAAACGGCGCTCGAACTCGAACGCATCACCGCCGGAATTTACGGCGTCAAAGGCGTCTACCCGAACGTCGATTTCTACTCGGGTGTCGTTTACCAATCGCTCGGGATTCCGACCGACGTATTCACGCCGATCTTCGCGATCGGTCGCACCGCAGGCTGGCTGGCGCACTGGCTCGAACAACTATCGGGCAACCGCATCTTCCGCCCTGGCCAGATCTTCGTCGGCAAAACCGATGCGGCGTACGTCCCACTGGAAAAACGGCCTTAAATCAACGTGTTATCTTCGCCCTGTCCTCTGGACACTCGTGTCTCAGGGCGTTGTCAATACCGATGTTTGTTCTCGCTGCTAGCGAGACGCTAAATGGAATCATTCAAATGTTTGTCCCGTTTGACTTGATCCTCGCCTTAGGATATCTTCCATTTTTGATATGGCTAGCTTTCTCGCAACCTGTTCGCAACATTCTGCAACTACAAAATAAACCATTAGGCTCTACCCTCAGTCCGAGAGAACACACCATAGCTCTCGTAACGGCTTGTTTACTTGGCGTTCTCATTTTATTTTCAATAGTTACACCACTCGCTGGGACAACGTCTCTGGCATTTCTAATTTGGTCGATCGCATTCATCATTGCTATTCACTTAATTTCTACGTTAAACATTACGAAGGGATGGGCTCGATGGATCGCTACAATATTATCGTTTGGGATTGTAATTTATATCGTCAATAACGAGATCCGACTCTGGAATTGGTATTCAGACTTCACTCAAAAGGATGAAAGTATTAAAAAGTTGGCGAAAAGTATTTTAGGTGGAGAGATGATGGAACGAACAATGTTTGAACATCATGAAGCACAATGGTGGTTTAGTGGGATCAAAAATAGACAGCTTAAAGAACACGCTAAAGTTCTGCACTACATAAGTATTGGTATTTTAATTGTGCATTTGATCCTATTCGCATTGACGCGAAAACGACGATCGTGAGTCAATCGCGTTTCATGGTCGATTACTAATCAAATTGTTTCCACTTGTCTTTTGAACGACTTGCACCAGAGGAATTCATAACCCCAGTTTGAAACCACTAGTGAAGGCAAACGGTACGAACCGCAGCGTCAAAAACGTGTCAATTCGGTCATGCGATTCTACACCGTCCGATTTGACATATTGTACTGTGCATCAGGCTTGAGGTCTTTTGCTTTCGATATGCGTTTTGCCCTTGAAAATCTGTTGATTTCGCGGACGATAGCGGTATCCCGCTACGCCATCTCGGAGACGATTTGCGATGACGCTTCTCCGTGTATTCTTTACGCTCGCGATTGCACTCGTTGCCGGTGAGGTGCGTGCGGAGCGACCCGTGTCGTTCGCGAATGAAGTGGCCGCGATACTCAGCCGCACGGGGTGCAATGCCGGCGCGTGCCACGGGAACTTCAACGGCAAAGGTGGCTTTCGGCTTAGCCTTCGCGGCGAAAGCGCGGCGTTCGATTACACTTCGCTCACCCGCGACATGCTCGCTCGCCGCATCGATCTGACCCACCCCGACGAAAGCCTGCTGCTGAAGAAAGCGAGCGGGCAGGCTTCGCACGAAGGCGGTGTGCGCTTCGGGCGAAGTAGCAGCGAGTATGCGATCCTTCGCAACTGGATCGCGGCGGGCGCGCGCTTCGATGGCGACACGTCGCCGAAATTAGCCAAGCTCGAAGTCTCGCCGCAACATCGCGTACTGGTGTCGCCCACGGACCGCGTGGCACTGACGGTAATGGCCCATTTCGCCGATGGCACGCAGCGCGATGTGCGAACGCTGGCCGCGTACGAGACGACGAACATCGGCGTGGTGAACGTGCTGCCGAACGGCGAAATCGTAAAGCAAAAGAATGGCGAAGCCGTCGTATTGGTGCGCTACCTTTCGCAACAAGTTCCCGTGCGGCTCGCGTTCATCGCCGATTCGGCTTCGCCGAATCTTTCCATCCTCAGCACTGGTCAACGCCTCGATGCGCTCGTTGCACAACAACTGCAAGAACTGCGGTTGCAGCCATCGGAACTATCGTCGGATGCTGCGTTCATTCGCCGCGCGTACTTCGATGCGTGTGGCATACCCCCTTCGCCAGAAGGCGTGCGGGCGTTCCTCGTCAATCGCGACTCGAACAAACGCGAAGCCCTCATCGATCATCTTTTGGGCAAGCAAGAGTTTGCCGAGTTCTGGGCGATGAAGTGGTCGGACCTGTTGCGCAACGAAGAGAAATCGCTCGATCGCAAGGGCGTGCAGGTTTACTATCGCTGGATGAAAAGCCGTTTCGAGGCCGATCTGCCGTTGAACGAATTCGCAAAAGAGATCCTGACTGCACGCGGTAGCACGTACGAAAACCCGCCGACGAACTTCTTCCGTGCCGTCCGCGACCCACTCCAGCGTGCCGAGAGCGTCGCCCAGGTTTTCCTCGGCGTGCGCATCAGTTGTGCCCGCTGCCACAACCACCCGTTCGACGTCTGGACGCAAGATGAATACTTCCGCTTCGCCGCATTCTTCCCGCGGATCAGTTACCGAATCTTGAAGAACGACCGCAGAGACGATCTCGACAAACACGAGTTCATCGGCGAACAAATCGTGTTTGCGGACCGCAAAGGCGAGACGATTCACCCGCTCACCGGTAAATCTGCCGCACCGAAGTTTCTGGGTGCCGACACGCCGGACTTGATGGGCGATGCGGACCGCCTCGGTGCGCTGGCCGAGTGGATTGCGAAGCCGGACAACCCGTTTTTCGCGAAGGCGCAGGCGAACCGCATCTGGTTTCACCTGATGGGCCGTGGCCTCGTCGACCCAAACGACGACTTCAAGGTGACGAACCCCGCATCGAACCCCGAACTGCTCGACTACCTGGCAGCGGAGTTCCGCGCGGGCGGGTTCCGGTTGAAACCATTCGTGAAGCAGATCATGATGTCGGCGACGTATCAATTGTCGTCGCGCACGAACGACTCGAACGAATTCGACGAATCGCACTTTTCGCACGCACTCATTCAACCGCTCGAAGCCGAACCACTGCTCGATGCAATGAGCCGCGTCTTCGATGTCGCACCGGAGTTTCGCGGCTACCCGAGCGGCACGCGGGCCGGATCGTTACCCGCAATGCTGCAAGGCGGCGGTGGCCGACGCGGTTCGGCAACGATGAGCGAGCGGTTCCTGAAAGTCTTCGGCAAACCCGAACGCCTACTCACCTGCGAATGCGAACGCAGCGACGAACCGGGCGTGATTCAGGTTTTCCAAATGATTAACGGCGAGCAAGTGAACCGAATGCTGCGAGCGGAGCACAACCGCATCGGCCAAGCCTTGAAGAAGGGTGTACCCGACACCGAACTCCTCGAGGAACTGTTTCTCGCCGCGATTTGCCGTTACCCGACCGACATCGAGAAGTCGAAATTGCTGGCGACCGTTTCGACCGCAACCGATAAGCGAAGTGCCTGGGAAGACATCGCCTGGGGACTCGTCAACGCGAAAGAGTTCCTGTTACGTCGGTAGGCACAGACCCGTTCAACCTCAGCACATGGGAGATGCAAATGGAACTGTCGCGAAACTTAAAAGTGGACAGCGTGTCGCGGTTGAACCCAACGCTGCCGCGCGAGATCGAGGCGCATCGCCCCGTGTCCGATGCGATTGAAGCGATGCGCCGCGATGGCGTCGGTTGCTTACTGGTGACGCAAGACGGTCGGCTCGTCGGCATCTTCACCGAACGCGATTTGCTCACCCGCGTTCTCGCCACGGGGAAGATACTCACGGTGCCGGTGCAAGAGGTGATGACGCGCGACCCAGTGACGGTGCAGCCAAAAGACTCGATCCGCACCGCCGTGAAACGAATGCAGAACGGCGGCTACCGCCACCTGCCCGTCGTCGACGATCGCGATCGCCCGTCGGGGATCCTCTCCGCAAAGCGGATCGTGCGCTACCTCGTCGAGCATTTCCCCGAGACGGTTTACAATCAACCGCCCAACCCCAACACCGCACCCGATTCCCCAGAAGGGGCATGAATTCTATTGAAGCAAAGAATTTAACCGCAGAGGTCGCAAAGAACGCAGAGCAAATCCTTATGTGATTTCTCTTCTTTGCGGTCTCTGCGCTCTCCGCGGTTAAAATTGTTTTGAAAGTTGCAACTAAGGCAAAATGCGGATCGCGAGTGGATCTTGCCAGTGTTGGCTTTCGGGCTGGTAGTACAAATAGGCGCGGCTCGCGGGGCCGCGAAATTCGCCGGGCACGTCGGCGATCAGATCGAAGTTCAGTTCGATAATCTGCTTCGGTTTCAGGCCGCGCCAGTAGAGTATCAGTTCGCGGCCACGCTGTTCCCAGTAGTCGATGCCGCGCTGCTCGCGCAGTTGTTTCATGTCTGCGGGTAGCTTCAGCCCCGCCGGTATCCCGATGATCGCGATGGCCATTCCTTGCTCGGTTGCGGTCGCATTTTCCACCCGCACGCGCAGTTGCACGGTCTGTCCCTCGGTCGCTTCAGGCTGGCTCAAAGACGTCGTGAGTTTGACGGGGCAATCGAGAAACGTCTCGGGCTTCAGCCCTCGCGCAGTCCACGCCACGCTGAACGGGTAAGCGGCTGTTGCGGTGGTTTCGATGCGAATTTCCTTCGCACCTTCGCCGAAAATCTCGTCGGTGAACTCGACCGCAATCGGTTCGGTACTCGTCGTGTCGAACGGTTGCTTTGCCACGATTCGATCTCCGACGCGAACGATCAGTTCGCCTTTCTCGGGGGCTGCGTTCTTCAATCGTGCCTTTTCCACAAGGGCTTTCAGCGTCAACACGGTCGCTTGTGTTGCACCGAACGCGCCAAACGGCGTGCGTTTGGTATTCAGCCACGCGGTGGCGTTCGCCGCATTCGCGGTAAATGTCATCGGCGGTTTCAGCCACGCCAACGCGGCGAGTGCGGTCGTCTCCGTGATGAGGTCGATGCCACTCGAACGGGTGATCGTCGTCTCGGCGGCGTGCAGCGCGCCGTCTGCGTTTTGCAAACTCGCGAGTGCCTTGCGAGCGACATCGCCGCGCGGGTCATTGCGGTTCAGCAGTGCGTTCGCGACGAGCGCCAGCCGGTACGGGTCGTTCGATTTCATCGCTTCGGCGAAGGTGGCCGTCAACTCGATTTCGAGCGGCGTCGGCTTACCGCCGATGCGGTCCGCTTCGGTGATCGCCCAGACGATGTACGCATTCGCGACCGCTTCCGGCACGGCACCGAAACTGTGATTATCCGCACTCCGCTGGAAGCCGCCGCGACCATCGCGGCGCGACAATAGGAACCCGCGCGTGCGGTCGATGAGCGTCTGTTCGACGGGGTAAACGCGCGACATATCGGCGAGTTGCATGAGGCCGAACGCGGTCAGCGATTCGTGTGCTGGCGCTTTGCCGAACCACTCGAACCCCTCGCGGCCATCTGCCTTTTTCGGCACTTCAAAACTGGTGAGTTTGGTGTAACCTCGCTCGAGCATCCCCTTCGCGAGGTCGGCCATCGCGGGGTCGGTCTTGCCCGATTCGCGTAGGGTGTCGAGTGCCAGCACGTTCGGATAATTCGCAGCCGAGGTTTGCTCGAAGCAGCCGTTCGGCTCGCGCAACAACCCGCTCAGGCCCGATTGCACATCGGCCATCGCGTTGGCGTAGACGGTGATTTTGCCGCGCAAACTACCCGGCACAAGTTGTGCGGGAAGCGACAATTTCGCGATGGCGTTTTGCTTGAGTGTCGCGTTCGTCGTGCCAGCCACGGGGAACCCATCGGGGACGATGGTCGTCGTTCGTTCGAGCGAATCGCCGAGCGTTCCCGCTCGCACCGCGAGCCGTAGTTTGGCGGTGCCGCTGGCGATCGACGGCTTGAGCGTGACGTTCATGCGAACCGCTGACATCGCGTTGACAGTGATCGTCCGCTCGGCTTCCGTCGCCAGAATCGGCAAGTGGTCCGACCATGCGGTGAGCTTGACATTCATCGCCGTCGTCGTTCCGTTGGCGATCGAAACGGGAACGACCAAACGGTCCGTGGCACTGATTTCCAAGGGTAATTTGATGTCGACGGCGAGAGGCTTGCGGACTTCGATGAGGCCCGTCACCGAACCGAGGCGACCGTCGAGCGTGTGCCCGGCGATCAGCACGCGATACAGGTTGAGTGCATCGCTAAGCTGAAACTCGACGCGGCCTTTGCCATCTTCGGGCAGCACCAGCATCGGGTGCCAGTAGACCGTTTCGGTGAAGTCGGTACGGGTGTCGTCGCCAGTCGGCGCGACCGGTTTCGCGTGTGCGTATTCGCGAACGACGAACGTCCCCGACCGCGTCAGTGCTTTGGCGACGCGGTTGGCGGCATCGAATTCAGGCGGTGTAATCGCAGCGCGTTGGCCGCGGACAATCTTCTCAACACCAGCAGCGTTGACTCGCGTCGTGCCGAGTGCTTCGTCGACGGTGAAGCCCTTCGCGAAGCGAACGCCCTTCGCGGGTATCGTGTCGCGCGTGAGAGCGAACGGGTCGTCGTTCGAGACGATGCGGTTCGATGGTTTCGGCGTGTGCGTGGAAGTTTTGCTCGCCGACTCAAGCATCCAGCGGCCATCGCGCGGCTCCGGTATCGGCTCGGGTTCGACGACCGGTTTCGGCTCAATAATCATCGCAGTACCGATGTAGCCTCGGGTGTTCGCGTATATCGCGATGAGAACGACCGCAAGCGAGACGAACGCGAACCCGCCGAGGCGAAT
The DNA here is from genome assembly GCA_043785305.1 of Limnoglobus sp. Classification (GTDB taxonomy): domain Bacteria; phylum Planctomycetota; class Planctomycetia; order Gemmatales; family Gemmataceae; genus Limnoglobus. The sequence goes on from JAYVXI010000245.1 coordinate 22,769, forward strand.
CGCACGCGATCCGCGAACGATGCCGAGTAAGCCGATGAGTGCGAGTATGCCCGCAAGCCACGGCGTGCGGCTCTGGATCGCATCGCGATATTGTGCGAGTTGGCTGGAATTCGTGGCAAAATCAGTGGCAACCGCGGCCCGATGTTCAACGGAAACCTTACGGGCTTCCTCGGCATCTAACAGCACGTTCCGGTAATTCGCAGTCGCTTCGTCGAGGGCTTTCGAGGCGGGGTCGAACTGAGGCAAGTAACGCACTGACACCGGATCGTCAGCGAGCGTGCCACCGCGAAGCCACCTCGGCTTCATGCCGCTGGAAACGCGGAATTTGTCGGCATCGGCCGGTTCGGTCGTCGTTTGAAATCGCCCCGTTTGTTCGGCAAATCGACGCCAGCCTTGCGTGCCGAGAAGCAAGTCGAGCGCGACGGCGGCCTTCGGATGCGACGTCAGGAAGAAGTCCGAATGTTCCAACAACTCAGGCTTTTGAACTTCGCCATTCAGCAAGAAATACGTCGGCAATTGGCGGTCCGTTTTGTCGTCGGCCATCGTGGCGACGCTCTCGTTGACGACGGCGGCCCACAGAATCGCTGCCGTGGCTGCACCGGTTTCATTCGTGGCCGAGATGTCCAGCATCGCACGTTCACCGGGTGCGAACAGATCACTGTTTGCCTTGAAGTTCAGGATCAATTGCGATTTCGGGCGACGGAACATCAACCGTTCGGCGAGCGGCTTGGCATCGGATTCGTCGAGGACTGTCACACGGGTGACACCACCCGGTGAACCGGCCACTGGCGTCAGTATCACATCGACGGGCTGGCCCGCTATCGCCTTCACTTGCTGTTGCGCGATGGCGACACCCCGCGTGTACGCCCCGACATACAGCGTGCGATTTCGCGTCGATGTGATCGCGACGCGGATCGGATCGTTGGCGTCGACGACGCCTTGTGCGATTCGCAACAGCGTGCCATCGGCCTTGATTTTCGAGGACATTTCATCGACTGACACCGCACTGACACCTTGCGGTTTCAGCAACTGGATCGTGTATGTCTTGCCGACTTCGGGGGTGAAGGTGAACATCCCGAGGCCCTGGTTCGCGCCGGGTTGTTCGGCATCGGTCATCGTCTGCAAATCGGCGACGTTGCGGGTGCCATCGTGAAGGTGGCCGACGATGTCGGCGGGTCTGCCAAGTTTCGTCGTGGCGCGGAAGTAGACGCGGTTCGGTAACCCCGCAACGAGGTCGCCGCCTTCGGGGAAAAATTCGACGTTCAGTTGCTTCGTGGCAACGGGCACTTTGCGAACGATCGACTCGGGGAACTCGCCGCCAACGGTTACTGACAAGCGTACGTCAGCAGACTCCGCACGGGGCGGGAGCGTGAAGCGAATGACCGCACTGCCGTTGTCGCCGGTCATACTCGGAAGCGTATTCGGATCGAGCGGCAGGCCATCTTTGCCCACGAACACCTGAATGCTCAGGCGTGCTTTGGGAAGCGGGCGGCCACCGTCGTTGACGGAGATCATCGCGCTCACCACGTCGCCAACACCGAAGCTGACGGCGCTGAATTCGAGCCGCTTTAGCAGCTTTTCCGGCGTGTATTTGTTGACGAGGAACTTTCGTTCCCCCACAATCGGTGCCCCTGTGGGCGGTAAGTCGCTCGACCAGCCGTTCGGTAATTCGGTGGCAATCAGCGTGTATTCGCCGCCCGGAAGTTCGGCGGGTAACGCGAACGTTCCACAGGATACGCCGCGTTGCGTCAGGCCGGTGAGTGTCGCGTTCGGAAGTGGCTTACCGTCGGGTGTGCGAATATGTACCCGCAAAGTATGGTCGGCGGTCGGCGGCAGAAACCGCGTGCGATCGAGCGTCAGCGAACGGAAGAACACCGGTTCGCCCGGTTGATACATCGGCTTATCGGTCACGAGGAACGTCGAGTAAACCGGTGCCAATAATCGAATCGGTTCCGCGAGTTCGGCCTTCTCGCCGGTGGCGTCGGCTGTCGCGACGATTCGCAATTCGAGGTCGTTCGCACCGGTCGGGAGTTTCTCCCAAAGCGTCGCCGGCAGTTTCAGTTTGGCGGGTGCGTCCGTCGTGGCAAGCGATTGCTTCCAGTACACCGTGCCGCGTGCATCTTGCAAAACGGCATCGACGTGCGCGGCGGTTTTCGTCGTCACGCTGTACTCGTTCGCGGCCCCCGGCGTGGCCGACACCGGCCCAGAGACATCGATCGTGAACGTCCGCGCGTTGCGGTCCGCCACGTCGGCGGTCACCCATTCGCGGATGATGGCATCGTGCGTTTTCTGTGCGGCGGCAACGGTGGCTTTCGCCGCATCGCGTGGCTTCGAGTCGGGTTCGGCGGGTTCCGCGTTCAACGAGGCGAGTTCGGCTACTACCGTCGGCTTGAGCGCCTGGTACGATGCCCAATCGCGACCGGTGAAACTGCCGATACCGATAGCCAACAGCACGGCAGCGGCCACGGCCCACGCGGTGATGCGATCGCGCATCGGTCGGGGAGCGGGCCGCGCGACTTCGCTCGGCGGTTGAAAATGCACTTCCGGGAACGGCACTTTTGCAGCGCGGGCGAACAAACCTTGGGCAGTCGCGGCTTCGGCTTTTGCGGTGGCACACGCGGTGCAGGTGGAAAGGTGCGCAGCGACATCGGCTTCCTCGGTCGGGTCGAGCAACCCGTAGAGAGAATCGATCAGTCGTTCGCGACACACTTCACACCGGAGCATGAGACCACTCATAGTTGGGAATTCGTCAACTGTCCGCGTCGGGTTCGGCATCCCGTTCGGGGTTCAGCACTTTTCGTAGCTTGGTAAGGGCGGTACGCATCTGCGTTTTCACTGTGCCGACGGGGGTATTCCGCAGTTCGCCGATCTGCTCGTAAGTCAGTTCGCCGTTCTGCCGGAGCAAGAATACCTCGCGCTCTTCGTCTCGCAAGTCCAGGATCGCCTGCCGTAAGCGGGCGACGTTTTCGTCGTCTTCCATCGCATCGGCCACGGGGAGATCGTGGGCGGGGAGCAACACTTCTTCGGCGATCAGCGGGCGGGAACGCTTGTTCCAGCCGCTGCGTTGATAGTCGCGGGCGGCATTCAGTCCGATCCGGAAAATCCACGCACGCACGTTTTGCACGTCGACCAGCGAACTCTTCGCACGCCAACACTTCAAGAACGCCTCCTGCGCGGCATCCATGGCATCGTCGCGATTGCCGAGGAGGTACGCGAGGGTGCTTACGAGTTCGTCGCGAATCTGGCCGAAGGTGGCGACCAGAAGCTGTTCGTGCGGTTGCGAGTCTGTCACGGGCATGGGGGGAGAAGGCCCAGCGCTCTCCGAATTTTCGGGAGACGAATCACGCGGGTCCGGGGGCTTGTTCCGGTTTTCCCCGCGTTTGGCCATTCGCTCCCTACCAGACAGACGAAGATGGTGCCATCATCGTTTTGGATGAAAATGAAAAGTAGGTGGGATCGGTGTCGACAGGAAAAAGCGGGCCGGGCAGAAACCGCGCGACCCACACAAACTGCCGATATTACTTCGCTTTGTCGAGGTTCGCGGCGACGGCGTCCCAGTTCACGACGTGGAACCACGCCTCGACGTACTTCGCGCGCAGGTTGCGATATTTCAAGTAATACGCATGTTCCCACACGTCGCAACCGAGGATCGGGGCCGCGCCGCCTTCCATCTGCGGGTTGTCTTGGTTCGGCGTACTCACGATCGCCAGCGGCTTGTCTTTACCGGGAACCAGCCACGCCCAGCCACTGCCGAACCGCTTCGTGCAGGCTTCGGTGAAAGCCTTTTTGAAGCCGTCGAGCGTGCCGAACGACTCGTCGATCTTCTTCAGAAGTTCGCCCTTCGGAGCGCCGCCGTCTTTCGCCATCACGTTCCAAAAGAACGTGTGGTTCCAGTGTCCGCCGCCGTTGTTCCGCACGCCTTGACGGGCCGCTTCGGGCAGCGCCTTCAAATTCGCCAGAACCTCTTCAATCGATTTCGACAGCATTTCCGGCGCGTTCTTCTTCAGCAAGTCGTTCAGGTTCGTCACGTACGCTTGATGGTGTTTCGTGTGGTGGATCGTCATCGTTTCGGCGTCGATGTGCGGCTCGAGCGCATCGGGGGCGTACGGCAACTTGCCGAGTGTGAAGCCCGCAGCGGCTTCGTCGGCAGCACGGCTCGCGACGGGTACCAAAATCGCGGCAGCAGCACCTGCGGCCACCGTCATCGCTTCGCGGCGGGTCATCATGGCGGAAACTCCGTAAGGGAATGGTCGGTTCGACGACACCCGAATTGTACGCCTGACGCATTAAGTGGCGATGCCGAGGTCCGACCAATACGCCGGTAGCGGCGCGTCGATGGCCAGTCGCAGCTTCGTGAATGGGTGATCGAGTTCGAGCCGACGGGCGTGCAACGCGATTACGCAGTCGCGTGGCTCGACTGCGGGTGGGCCGAACGCGCGTGGCGTGGCGTACGCCATGTCGCCCAGAACGGGGTGCCCGCGCCACGCCGATTGCACCCGCAATTGATGCATCCGCCCCGTGATCGGCGCGAATTCGACGAACGTGCAATCGGCGAGGGTTTGCAGCACGCGATACTCGAGTACCGCCAGTTTCGCCCCCGGTTCGCCTGCCGCTGCCTTCACGACTTTCGCTTCGTCGGGCAGTTTGCGGAGGCAATCGTCCCAAATGCCGCTCTCCGGGGTGACGATGCCTTCGACGATGGCCCAATACGTTTTGCGAACGGTGCGTTCGTGAAACTGCGCATGAACCCGTTGTGCCGCCTTCGTGTTGCGGGCGAAACAAATCGCACCCGTTACGGGCCGATCCAGCCGGTGCGGCACGCCGAGATACACTCCCGCCGGTTTGGCATACTTCACCTTGATGTACTCTTTGACCATCCCCTCGAGCGACGGTATCCCCGCCGGTGCCTGCGTCAGTAGCGGCGCGGGTTTATTCACGATTAGCAGATGAAAATCTTCAAACAGCACATCGGGCGACACGGAAACCTCGCAAGAAGTGACGCGGAGCGTAATCAGAGTGCCGCAAAGTTGGCGAGCATCTTCAAGCCGATGGCTTGGCTTTTCTCGGGGTGGAACTGCGTAGCGAAGATGTTGTCGCGCCAGATCACCGATGCGAACGGCGTCGGATAATCGGCCGTGGCCGCCACGATGGCATCATCCGTTGGCACGGGGTAATACCCGTGGACGAAGTAGACCGCCGGGTTCGGCGGTAAGCCTGCGAACAGCGGGCAGTTCGGCGCGGTCAGCGTCAGCGTGTTCCAGCCCATGTGTGGCACTTTCAGCCTCACGCCGTTGCCGTCCAGTAGTGGATTCGCGTACGGCACCACTTCGCCATCGAAGATTCCCAGCCCCGCGTGCAAGCCGTTCTCGTGGCCGTGTGCGAACAGCATCTGCATTCCGAGGCAGATGCCGAGGAACGGTGTGCCGCGTTGAATTTGCTCGATAATCACACGATCGAGGTGCGTTTCGCGTATCCGCACCATCGCATCGGCGAACGACCCGACACCGGGAAGAACGACCTTCGCGGCGATGGCGATCTGGTTCGGATCCGATGAAATCTCGGCGGCGTGCCCGACCGCTTCAAACGCCTTTTGCACGCTCCGCAGGTTCGCCATCCCGTAATCGACGATGAGTATTTTCGACATGATTTCACCCGTTCTTTGTCACAACCGGTCCGCGTCGCAAGACGAGTCCCATTACCAACAGGCTACCCCCGATGACGAACGTCAGGAAAAGTAGCATCACGGAATCGAAGAATGCGATGCGCATGAGTTCGCCCAGCCAGGGCCACCCGAGCCAACACGCAAAGATCCCGAGCGCGATCCCCGGCCCGAATGGCAGTTCGCTATGTACCTCTTTGCCCATCATGTACTGGATAATTTTCAGCGGCACGACGATCGGCAGCAAGATCATCGCCCCTGCGGGTAGTGACAATACTGCGATCTGCCAGCCGAGGAACGCCCCTGCCATCATCATGAGGTCGGCATCGCCGAGGCCGAGCGAATCGCGACGGAAGCCGATCTCGAACAGGAACTTCACGGCCCGCCCCGCGAACTGCCCCGCGAGTGCCCCCAACACCCCCGTAAGCAGGCCCATTTGCCAACTCCCGGCAGGTGCCCACGAGGGTGGCGGCCCCCAAAATGGCCACAACGCCAAGCCCGTGGGGATCTTTCCTTGCCATTGTGGAAGTATCCACGACGGATTCCCAACGAGGTTCGGCAACGCCGACGGTTCGCTCGGGAATGGCCACGGGCAGAAGGTGGACACCGCAATGCCGACTAAGGTTCCCGTGTACGTCAGTTGGCCGGGGATGATGCGGAACTTCAAGTCGATCATCGACGATGCAAGCAATATCGAGAACAAAAACGCCAGCGACAGGAAGTGAATGCAGGCCTTCGCGGGTGGCAACGCACTCATGCCGGTGAACGGATGGAAGTTCAGGCCGGGAATCGCGTGCCAGTTCCCCAGGATTTCGAGCACGAACAACCCGAGGAACATCACGCCGGTACCGAGTTCGATCCAGAGATAACGGCTAGAAAACGTCGTTCCGCAGAATCGGCAACGGCCGCGCAAACGCAGGTAGCCGACGATCGGGAGATTGTCCCAGATTCGCAACGGTCGCAGGCAGGTCATGCACCGCGAACCGGGCCAGAGGACGCTTTTTTCGTAGGGAAGCCGTGCGATGAGCACGTTCAGGAAACTGCCGATACCTAGCCCGAAAACGAAGACCCAGAAACACCAGACGACGATGGGGATGTTGTAAAGCCACTCCATGCCACCAAGATAGCGTTCGCGATGGCATCCGGCGATGCGGCCGCATCGAATCGTGCGTGGGCGGTCATTCGGTACAGCGGTTCGCGGGCCGCCATCAGCTCGACGACTTCGCGAAAACCGCCCGTCGTCAGCGTCGGCCGACGCTCCGCCGTCAGTGGGTCGGTCTGGATTCGCGGCCACACGAGTTCCGGCGTCGCATCGAGCCACGCGACGAAACCGCTCGCCATCAAGCGTTCGCGGTTCTCCGCCCGTAACACCACGCCGCCACCCGTCGCGATGACGTGTTTCTGATTCGCGGAAAGAAGGCGCAAAATCGCAGTTTCCAGGTCGCGGAACGCCGTCTCGCCCTCGGTAGCAAATATCTGCGCGATGGTCTTGTCCGCAACGTCTTCGAGCACGTTATCGGCATCGAGGAACCTCCAGCCGAGCCGATCTGCGAGTTCGCGACCGACGGTCGATTTGCCGCACCCGCGATAGCCGATGAGATAGATCACGCTTCACCTGCCTTCCACCTCTTACCGTAAGGAATCTCACTCTCACAATCGAAGTAAGTCCGAATTGCTTATCGAACCCGCGCTTCGTTCCGAAGACTACGCGGCGCGGCTAAACGATGGCCGTTTTTCTCCCTCTTGGCGAGCGGTGTGGCGTAAGCCCACTGATCCAGCCACAGTCATTGTCTCCTCGAAATTGCAGTGTCTGCGACTCAGGTTATCGTTACTTCGTTTCCTGATACTTTGGCAGGCTCTTCACTCGCTTCCAGATGTCTTCGTAGGCGGTTTTGAACTTCACCTCGTCGAACTTGCCGAAGTCGATTTTGAACCGCTCGGCGGAGATCCCTTCGCGAAGGTCTTCGGTCTTCGGCACGTAGTCGGAGACGGTGAATTGCGCCTGCACGGCTTCCAGTTCCTTTGGCATCGCTTTCAGGCGGTTGGCGAACTCGACGCCCGCGAAGTCTGCACAGAGATCGGCGAAGCTGAATCCGCTCGCGCCGTTCATGTCGAGTTGCTCTTTGATCAACCCTGCTTTCTCGGCGAGTTGCGGCCCGACGAATTCGGTGAGCGCTGCGGAGACGACGAAGTGTTGGCACCAGTCGCGGCGATACCGGATCGTGGGGGTGCCGAGCATTGAAAGCCGAATTCGGCGGTCGTCGTCCGATTCGACGGTTTTGCAAAAGGATGTAGTTAGCGGATTGTCGCGTAAAATTGAAGAATCATCGAGCGCCAGACCGATGCCGAGAAGGAACGCACCGACGCGGTGTTCGGGGTCTGCCGTCAGCGCCGCTGCTGCCGCCGTTTGCACGTACGCCGCCGTCAGTTCGTCGCCCTTGAGCCGCACTTTCGCGCCAACTGCACCGGTTGCGGGCAGTTTGGAATTCTCGGTGGCCCGCACGACGATCGCTGCAATCACCTTCCGAACGGCCTCTTCTTTCGGCGTCAATAACTTGTCGACTTTCGGCGTCGTTTTCGGTTTGCCTTCCACTGTGTTGGGCACACTTGTTTCCGTTGTAATTCCGGCACGTTCGAGCATTGCCAGGTAATCCGCGTCCACTGCGACATCGGGCAAGGCAAACGAAAGTGTGCCGTAAATGCGGCCGAGGCGCGTTTGCGTGATCGCCGAGAGATCGCCGGGTTTCTTGACCTTGCCCGTGCGCAACTCGTCGGCCCAGATGTTCATCGCCAACACGTTGAGCGGATCGAAACCGATGCGGAAGCGGGCCGATGTCGCCTTGCCATCGCCGAGGCGAATTCGCATGGCGGAGTTCGGGTCGGGGCTAGGAATTGCACCGAGATAGCGACCGAGTTGTTGAACGAGCACTTCAACCCGTTCGGGTTCGGTGCGCGGCTCGGATTCGCGCACCATGATGTGCGAACGCAGTGCCGAGCGTGCCACCGCGAACCCGAGCGGCTTCGTAGTTTCGTTGCCGATCGGCTCGAACTTGCGACTCGTATAGCCGATGCAAATCGTTCCGGGTGCAGCCTTCACTTGCGTTTCAAAATCGCCGAGTAGCCCTTTCAAATCGACGACATTCGGGTCGGTGGTCCAGTCGTCGAAGCCACTCAACGCGAAGAGGACACCCGTGTGTGCCTTCAAAATCTCGGCGGCCTGCTCGAAGCGTTTCCGTTGTGCGGCCTGCCAGGTTTTTCTCGTGCGGCGCTCGGTTTCATCGACGTAGATTTTCACGCTCACCGTCAGTTCCGAAGCCACTGCTACGGGATCCGGACTGTCGCCGACGGCCAGGGATGTCCCTGTGAGTTCGATTCCGCGCAGGTCCAATGCCGCTTTTTTCGCGATGAAAACGTAAGCCGCAAAAGCGTTCAACTTCACGGGTGTCGGCTTCCCTTCGGAAGTGTAAACGATGTCGAGAGTTTTGCCGGATGGGAACGGTCGCGATTCGCCGGGTAGTAACGACTCCAATTTGGGTTTGCCATCGGGTAGTATTCGCTCGAAGCGGATCGTTTCCGCGGTGGCATTGGAAACGACGACGAATGCAGCCCGCAAAGTGGATGGTGTAAACGCGAGCGATACGATTGCGAACAGTGCGGAAATCGTGCGGAAATTTTGCATATCGAAGCCCTGTTGAGTACGGTTCAAAACCGGCTTGCGCCGACGAGCCACCGGGATGAACCCTATCGCGTTCGGCACGATATTTGCGCGTTGCGCGAGGGTGAGGCCTCCGTTTAATGTACGGCTTCTCTTACCGGGAGTGCCGACATG
>JAYVXI010000246.1:0-11876 GCA_043785305.1 Limnoglobus sp.
GGGTGCGTGACATCCGCCCCTTTCACGATCCCGCGACCCTTACGAACGGATTCGTACGTATCTGCGCTTGACCCGACCCCTTGCGGGCAACGCCGTGAAGGATTATTCCGCTTGTATTTTGCGGTTTCTGCGGGAAGTCACTGCGTCGGAAGTCTCACGACTTCCGCTACAAAGCGATTACCGGTTCATCGCGGTCAGGATTTCTAGCGTGAGGCGGCCTTGGGTGGACTCGTCGAGTGAAAGATTTTCTACCGAAGAGAATTCTTGCACGTACATGCCGATGACTTTTTGCAGATCTTGTTTTGGCAGTTGGCTGAGGTCGTTGACGCCGGCGGCGGCGAGCCGCGAGACGAGTCGTTCGATCACACGTTGTTTGAGTCTCCCGAATGGGTCGGGCATCCGTGCGGACAAACTATTCGACGAGCTATCCGCACCCGATCTTACGGTCGTGTTGAAGTTGATGGTCCCCGAGGCCGTGAGTGGTGGGGCCGGTAACGCGGTAAACGAACCCGATGACGGGGCTGAGATCGTACCGGATTTCGCGTTTGGCATTGGGAACGCGCCCGACGCCGATTTTGCGACGACCGTCGGTACGCTGCCCCGTGTGAATACGGCGAGTGGCGGTTGTTCGAGGATTGCAGGCGGCAAGATGCCAACGACGCGGAAGCCGTTGGGTAACGTCGCGTCGTAACCCGATGGCACGGAGGAGGTGCGGAGCGGGTCGAATTCCGCAAACCCGACGAGGATCTGACGGTACTGATCCGCATCGCGAAATTGCACGCTCGTCGGCAGCCACGATTCGCCTTTGCGGTTGATGATCTGATTGAACGCCATCGTCATAAATTCGGTTACCGATTCATCGCGAAACAACTCTTCGAGCGGTCCGAAACCTTGCGACTGCGAGAGAATCTCATCGACGAATTTATCGCGATCCTCGCGGCCCATCGTCGGCGCGTCCTGGTCCAATAACTGGTCGAGAACCCGTCGCGCGTCTTGGCGCAATAGCGACAATGGCTTGAACTTCGACTTCGCCAAGTCGATCCGCTCGGCCAGTCGCGTCGCGGCCCGCTTGCGAAGGTCTTCGCGCGTGGCCGCGGGGCTTTTCACGGGTCGCGGTAGTAGCCGGGATGTGGAAGGATCATTCGCCATCATCTGACCGAATCCTCAATCTCGCAGAACAGTTGCACGGGAAAGATAGAACGCTTTCCGGGGCCGATTCGCTACGATTTTTGAATTCATCGACCGACCGACCGCAACACGAAGACGATCGCCAGACCCGTCGCCAAAATCACCCCAATCGCTAACCCGACCAACAGTGGCAAGTGCCACGTATATTTGCTCCGGATCGGCTTGCGGTTCCAGCGCGTGCGGGTACGGATGGGCGTTTGGGAATCGACGGAATGCCCGCAAATCATATCGCTTTCCGTATCGCCATCGGAGAGAGCAAACGGCGATGCGACCTCGACAACGGGTACACTGGTCGCGAAGCCGATATGACGCGCCGCGGCATACGGCGCAATTCGCTCGATGAGGAGTTCCGCCGATGCCAATCGCGCCGCCGGATCGCGGGCCATTAGCGAGTGTAACAGTTCGATAATGTACGGCGGAATCCCGGCACGCAGTTGACTCGCCGGCACGACGTCGCCGAACTGATGGAGCGTTTCGTCGCCGTTCGCGGGTGCCGGCGCACGGCCCGTTAGCATGAAATAGAAGGTGCAACCGAGCGAAAAGAGATCGGCTGCGACCGCGATCGGCCCCGCAGGGCGCAACTGTTCCGGCGCGACATAGTCGATGGGATTGGTAGTCGATTGGAAGACGCCGTCGTCGTCTGTCGTGGATGATCGCTCGAACGCATCGTAGCCGAAGTTGCGTATTTTCAGTTCCGCGTAAGCCTTCAAACCCGGAACGTTCGGATCGCGACGGAATTGCAGGTGCCCCGGGTGAATCGCCCCGTGAACCATGTTGCGAGCATGCGCGAACTGCAATCCCGAAGCGACTTGGCGAACGTATTCGCACGCGATGTCGATCGGTAACGGGCCGAAATTTCGCACGACGGTGGCAAGGTCATCGCCATCGACGAACTCCATCACGACGTACGACCGCTTTCCGATTCGGTTCGCATCGTATGTGGTAATGATGTTCGGGTGAACGAGCTGCGCCACCGCTCGCGTGACTTGCTCGAACGCCTGCCGATTCTCTTCAGATTGCAGTTGTTCCGGTGCGAACAATTCGATGGCTGCGAGGCGATTCATGGTGCGATGTCGCGCCTTGAACACCTGCCCCGATGCCGTGTCGCCGATCCGTTCGAGAATCGCATACTGCCCGATGAGGAAGCCATCGGACTTGCCGTTCGCGATTCGATCCGACTGAAAAGCCGATAAAATCCCCGCATCGACGAGCTGTTTCGCCGCCTGTGCCACCGTGCCATCCGATGAGAATCCCGCACAAAATGCTTTCAGCGAACGATCGTTCACGAGGCCCGATTTGCGCACGACCCCAAAGAACTCGCGCAGATCGGTGACCGCTTTTGCGCTTGTCGAAACCATTACGCCCATTCCATTCAAAAGGTTGTTCCAGTGTAGTTCACCGAAACAATCTGCGCCGAACGCGCCACCCAAATGGAGAAAATGACCGCAACTGGCTGAACCCCGAGCAATGGTTTGCGGTGTGGCAGAAATCGCACCCAATCATGAAATTCTCAATCTTGCCACTTGCATTCGCGGAAAGGCACGGGTAGTTTACGCCGTAACACACTTGCGTGGCATGATGAAATTGCCGATGAACTTCGTCGCGAACTCGGGATGGACTTCTATGAATGCGAAAATCGTGAAGCGGCCCGGCAATCTCGAAGACAATCCCCGCGTCATCTCGCCACCAGTAATCCAAGAACCGCTGTATCAATGTGCCATTTCCGTGACGGTAACGAGCTACGAAGTCGATGCCAAAATCGAAATCGATGTCGATGGTACCGTGACGTCCGCATCGGGTGGTTTCCCCGTACCGAATGGCGTGACGATCGGTTTACCCGTGCCACTCGTCGCCGGCCAGAAAGTCAAAGCCCGCCAAAATAACGGCACGGCGACCAGTTCGTGGACGAAACCGATTCTCGTCGGCGATCACACGGCGGATTTTCCTGCGGGGCCGCCACGACCGGTTATCAACCCAGCACCGGTTTACAAATGCGGCGTGCGGACCGGCGTATCGAATCTGTTGCCTGGAGGAACCGTTCGGATCACCGCCGATGCGGTCAAGGTCGGCGAAGTAAAAGGTTGTTCCAATCAACAAGGCGTGGATGTGACGCCGGCCTATGCCTTGAATCAGAAAGTTCAGGCGTTTTTCGAACTCTGCAAAGACCCCAGTTCCCCTTCAATCGAACACACGACGGTGAATCCCCCGAGTCCGCTTCCTACGCCGACAATCGATACGACATATGCCGGTGGGCGTTCGGTTACGGTGCGTGGCATAGTGAACGGCGCGACGGTTTCGCTCGCGCGCAATGGGGTTCCCGTTGGCACGTGGCCGTGCTGGGGCGGATCGATTACCATCGGTGGTCTCGCCGTCTTTGCATCGCTTGAAAAATTCACTGCCGTACAGCAGTTGTGTCCTGGCGATCCGTCGAGTCCTCCCGGTGAGAGTCCCGTACAGCCCTGTTCCAGTCTGCCGCCGCCGCAGATTGGCCCCGTTCAGGCTGGCGACACGAAAATCGTCGCAACCCATTTCGTCCCAGATGCCACCATCAAAGTCTTCGTCAACGGCGTCCAAGCGGGGGCGAGTGGTGGGCCGGTCGTGAACTTGAATGTGACGCTGAAAAAGGGCGACACGGTGATCGTGGTGCAGGATCTCGAAGGTTGCAAGGGGCAGTCCGCGCTGGAAGTGAAAGTGCTCTGCGTGGATCCGCCGGTCGTGGGCGATCCCTCCGCACTCAATTTGTTTCCGGTCGGCCAGTCGGAGTATGCAGTTGGTGCGGTCAAGGGCAGCGTCTATTATCCCGCCGAAACCGACGGCAAAGACCAGCCGTTCCACAAGCGTCTTGCGCGACTGGGACGTGCGCCGATCGTCTTTCTGCTCCACGGCAACCACGAGCGTGCCGATCCGAGCTATTTAGGTTACGACTACTTCCAAATCGATTTGGCCAAGATGGGCTTCATCGCGGTGTCGGTCGATCAGAACGCCTTGAATGCCAGTGGTGGCGGCGTACAGAACATTCTCGATCGTGCCGACTTGCTCATCGATAACATCGCGCACTTTCAAACGCTCGATGCCACCGCCGCATCGGTTTTCCACGGGAAGATCGATTTTGCCCGTCTCGGATTGATGGGCCATTCGCGCGGCGGCGATGCCGTCGTCGAAACGCCAACCCTGATCGGACTGCCCGGCGTCACGATTCGGGCGGTGTTGGCACTGGCACCCACGAACAACCGATACGGGGCCGGGCTGCCGACGGTCGTCCCGCAAGGCTACGCTTTCCAGACGATACTTCCTGCGGGCGATGGCGACGTGCGCGACAACGACGGTGCTCAGTTCTACGACCAGGCGAAACCAGGGCCTTTCAAATCGCAGCTTTACGTCCATTACACCAACCACAACTTCTTCAATCGTCGATGGGCGAAAGACGACAGTTTGAATTTCCCTCAGCCGGCGGTCGTCTCCCGTGCCGATCACGAACGCATTCTCACGGTTTATGGTTGTGCGCACTTTCGCGCGACGCTACTCGGCCACAACACGGCGCAATACCTTTCGGGGGATCTGCTACCCGCCGGCGTTCTCGCGCAGCACGTCTTTCGCTCGTTCGAGTCCGCACCAAAAGTGATGGTCGATCACCACGAAGATGGCAACACGATTGCCGTGAATTCGCTCGGCCAGCCGACGAGCCAAACGGCGGGAATGGTGGCCGACGAATTCCCTTTCGATCGCGTACCCGGCGCGTTTCAGACTTCGTTTTATGGGCTATCGACCGGCATGATCGTCGCACCCAAGAAGAAGAACGGCATCTTTCGCTCGCAACTGAAAACTGCAATCGACGTCACGAAGCGTGAGATCTGGATACGGGGTGCCGAAGTCACGGACGGTTCGACCGTCGCCGCAAGCGGAACGGGTTTCGAACTGGGACTCGAAGACGAAAACGGCGTGCGGGCCTGGGTCGATTCCGACGATGTCGGCGGTCTGGCACGGCCCTACCCACGAAATCCGGGTATGATCAAGACCATGCTTTCGACCATCCGCTTTCGCGGCGTCTGCTTCCAAGCGATTGAGTTCAACCCGAAAAAAGTGGTGGCGATTCTCATTCGATGCAATCGCCAAACGCTGATGCCGATCGCGTTCGACGATCTTCAAATTTACTAACCGGAGCGAGCTATGGCAGCAGACCGTTCGACCGCGATGCCCACAGGAGGGCGCAAACCGAATTGGGAACTCCCCGCAATTTCGGGCGTGGAAGTGGTACAAAAAGCGTTCAAACCGCAAAAGATGCGAAATTTCGAGTCGCCGCTTCCCAGCGTTCCCAGCGCCATGTCGATCGTCGTCACGCTGACGGAACCGATTCCCGTACGCGCCATGCCACCTGTTCTTCACGTCGGCGACACGATCCTAACGGAATCCGAAGCGGTCGACGCCGAAGGGCTTTCGCTTCGGTTCTGGATGTTCGAGCCGGATCAAGTCAAAGCCGGAGCACCCATCACGTTGGCGTGGATGGGCGACAAACCGGTTCAGAAAAAATCCAAGTTCGCGTATCACAAACCGGAGTGATACTACTTCGCGATTTCCTTCACGCGGATGTTTTTGTAGCGCACGAACTGCTTCGTGTAGTCGCCGCCACCGTGGACTTGCAGCGCGATGCCGCCCTTGTCGCCCAATCGCTTTTCGGTGTCGGTGTAGTGCATGAACTTCACGCCGTTGATCCACGTGGTAATCGTCGGCGGGTTGTTCACGATGCGTGCGCGGAGTTCTTGCCACTCGCCGTGCTTCCAGAATTTCGGCCAATCGGCGGCGGTAACCGGGCACGGGAATCCGCCATCGGGCTGGCTGCTCGGCACCTTGATTTCTTTCACGTTCTTGATGAAGTCGAAGTTGCGGACGTGCGGTTTGCCGCCGATGCCTTCGCCGTAAATGCCCATCAGGTTACCGCCTTGATGGTAATCGATCATCGCTTGATAGCACCTGCCGGTATCGGTGCTGCGGAGGAACAGGCCGCTATCGGGGCCGTCGTCGTTTCGCATTTCGAGCGCGATTTCAAAATCGCCGTACTCTTTCTCGGTGATGATGATGCCGCCGTTCGCGGGCACATCTTGGCTGCCGACGATGGCTCCGTCCTCGACGACCCACTTGCCGCCCGACTTGTTCTTACTCGTCCCGCTATGCCCCGTCTTCGCGGAGACTTTCCAGCCATCGAGGGTTTTGCCGTCGAAGATCGGCGCGAACCCTTTCTCGTCGAACGCCTCCGGTTTCGGAATTTCCGCGACCGCCACCGTCGCCAGAAGTATTGTCAGCCCACCGACACCGAGCAGCCACTTGCGCGAAATCATCGAAACACCTCCATGGACAAGGAACCTCACCAGTGTGAGCTCGTACGCAAAGGGTATCAGGTCCGGATGCGAAAGCGAGGAAGAATTACCAACGGAACGAGGGTGATCCACGCGAAAACGATGTGCGTGTCACGCGGGTCAGGTAGGTTCAAATTGCAATTCGGCGATGTTACCTTTTGCCATCGACGCGCCGCTTGCGGGACTTGGCTTCCTGCCAACGTAAGGTCCATTGCTTGGCCTCGTCGAGTCGACCCAGACGACGGCAAATATCATTCAGCCGCAGATACGCCGTCCGATCGCGCGGCGCATGTTCCTGCGCCTGTTGGTACAACGCATATGCGCGATCGAGATCCCTCACTCGACTTCGGTAATAGTCACCAAGGGCCACGAGATTGAGCGTCCCCGGTAGCACGGCAACGGAGCGTTCGAGTAACTCTCGCCGCTCTTCCGACGAATCCGGCAACAGTTGGGAAAGGCCCCACAGCGACCTAACGTTTTTCGGATCGACTCGAAGCGCAAGCCGAAAGTAATGCTCGCCGGATTTACGGTCCCCTTGTGAAACCAACGCGATGCCAAGCGCCACAGAAATAGGAGCCTGGATGATATTGGAGCGAAGGCAACACTCCGCAGCGCCCGCGTACGCCAGCGCGGCTTCGGTAGGACAAACCTCTGCGTGGCGCAAGTACAGATGAAGTGCCCGCGGATAGTCCATTGCAACAAGGCAGCGGTTAGCCTCCTGAAAATCGGTCATAATCGCTTCACTTCTTTTCCGGTCCGACGCCGCGTTTTTCGACTTGCAGTAGGGGCGTGTCTTCCCGGTTCTTCAAGCCATCGAGTATGTGTACCGCCGCGAACAGACCGGACGCCAGTTGTTTCCCGTCCTCGACTGTCGGCTTCGCGATCTCTCCACCTTGTCTCATTTCTATTCGCGAAATCCAAATGGATACGAGAACCGTAGTTTATCTTTCGCTCGGTCGCAAAATATCGGCTCGCCGTGGTCGTTTGATACGCCGATGCGGACAACGCGGCAGTCGCGCCTACAATGTCGCGAATGGTAGAAGTCGATTTCGCACGGAGTTCGCGTTGATGGAAAAGTCGCAGATCCTAAAAGTGTTCATTCCGGGGCTGGCGCTCGCTTTAGTTATCTTGATTGTCGGATTGCTCGTCGGCCTCAAAAGCGAACCCCCCGTTGCGACGAAAAGCAGCGGCATCGGTGGCGTGCCGATCCCGAATGTCCCGCCGAACCCCAATCAGACATCGGACAGCAATGCGGAAGGCACGACGTTGCAAGTCCCGTCGGTCGCCGCCGCCGAGTGGAAGGCGTACGGCAGCGACGGGCTGAAAATATGGGACGTCAAAGAAGGTAGCGGCGACGAGGCCCCAGCGGGTTCGACCGTCACGATCCACTACACCGGCTGGTTTACCACCGGTGGTATTTTCGATTCCAGTGTCCAAAAGGGCGGTCCACCGGCGACCTTCGAGCTTGGCCGACTCATCAAGGCGTGGCAGATCGGCATTCCCAAGATGAAGCCCGGCGGCATTCGTCGACTGCTCGTGCCACCGGAACTGGGATACGGGGCAGGTGGCCAGCCACCGAAAATCCCCGGCAACGCAACGCTCGTCTTCGAAGTCAAGCTGATCTCGTTCAATTAACCGAACCGTTTCCCCGTTACAGGAGTATCGATGATGACGTATCCGATTCGTATCGCGTTTCTGGCACTGACCACCGCATTCGCTCTGGCGAACGCGACGTATTCCGAGGACAAGAAAGAGTTGAAAATGCCGGCCCTCGACGCGAAAGAGTGGAAAGATTTCAAAGTCGAAGGCGTCGAAGGCATGAAGACCTGGGATGCCGTCGAAGGCAAGGGCGAAGCCGCCAAGGCGGACGCAACCGTCACGATCCACTACACCGGGTGGACGACCGACGGTAAGGTCTTCGATAGTAGCGTTGAAAAGGGCGGTCCACCGGCGACGTTCCCGCTCGGCAGGCTCATCAAAGGCTGGCAGCTCGGCGTTCCCGGCATGAAGCCCGGTGGCAAGCGCCGCATGATTCTCCCATACGAACTCGCCTACGGCGAACGCGGTTCGCCACCGAAGATCCCCGCCAAAGCCACACTCGTGTTCGAGATCGAATTGATCTCCGTGGAAAAGTAGCTTTTCCGGCTGATTGCTGATTGCTGATTGCTGACAGCGTTTCTCGTCCCTTCAATTGCAGGAGTTTCGCATGAATTTCCCAAAGCTCGATGGTTCCGAATGGAAAGACATCGGCGGCGGTCTCAAGGTATGGGATTCGACCGTTGGCACGGGTACCGAGATCAAACCGGGTGGACGCGTCAAAGTCCACTACACCGGCTGGACGACCGACGGCAAGGTCTTCGATAGCAGCGTCACCCGCGGGCAGCCGATCGAGTTCCCGCTGTCGGGCGTGATCAAAGGCTGGCAGGACGGCATCCCCGGAATGAAAGTCGGCGGCACCCGTCGCCTCTCGATCCCCGGCGATCTCGCCTACGGAGTTCGCGGCATCCCTGGCACCATCCCGCCGAACGCCACGCTGATTTTTGAAGTGCAATTGCTCGAAGTGAAGTAACAAACGCAAAGCCCCTGCACGATCGTGCAGGGGCTTCCTTTTCTCGAATCAAGTCGCCATCACGTTGTAACCGCAATCGACGTACAGCACTTGCCCCGTAACCGCGCTTGCCAGTGGGCTGCACAAGTAGAGCGTGCTGTTCGCGACTTCCTCGGGGCCGATCGGCCGACGCAATGGCGAGTGCGATGCGGCATGCTCGATCAGCTTGTCGAAATCTGGATTGATCGCACGTGCCGCCCGACTGGCGTACGGCCCCGCCGAGATCAAGTTCACGCGAATGTTCCGGTCTCCCACGAACCACGATAACTGTTTCGCATCGAGTTGGAGTGCCCCCTTCGCCGTGCTCATGCCGCCGCCGTAGTGCGGAATCACGCGGTCGCCACCGATGTACGTTAGCCCGACAACGCTCGCCCCGCCCGGCCGATTCGCCATGTACGGAGCCGCGTAGCGAACCATGCTAATCAGCGAGTAACTGCTAATGCCTAACGCCTCGCTGTACGCCTCGCGGGTCGTCTCGATGATCGGCTTCGTGATTTCCCGGCTGAAGGCAATCGAGTGAATCAGGATGTCGATGCCGCCGAACTCTTTGCCGACCGCTTCGACCGTCCCTTGAATGCTGTAATCGGGGAACTTCGCATATCGGCGATCCGTGCGAACCTTCTCCGGCACCTGCTCCATCGTGTCGTAACTGGCATCGCACGCGAACATCTTTTCGACTTTTAGCTCCGTACCATCGGGTAACAATCGCGATTCCCGGTCCGCATCGCGGGTGAGGAAGCTTTCGACGATGCCGCACATCCGCGGGTGAACCGCCAGCACGACCTTCGCCCCTGCCGCCTTCAGCGCCTTGCTAATGAACCACGCGAAACTCTGATTATCGCCGACACCAGTAACGAGCGCCACCTTGCCCGTGAAATCGAGAGAGACCATGTTCGCGAACCTCAGTGGGGGATTACTAACGTGCGGCTGTTTTATGGAAATCCGAAACGGCAACGAGTCGGCAACATTCGCAAGAACGGGAGAAACGCGCCTTGTCGTCGGGTGGAGTGACGTGTATCAATACTAAGCGAGTTAAGGGGGCGTAGCTCAATTGGTTAGAGCACCGGACTGTCGATCCGGAGGTTGCGGGTTCGAGTCCCGTCGCCCTCGCTGATGCAACTCGATGCGAACCGGCGCTAAACAGCGCCGGTTCCTTCATTTCTAGGGTATCTTTCACGTCACCGCTTATTCCGCCAACAATCGCCGAAGTGTACTTCAGTGCAGTTCGATGCAACCCGATGCCCCCTGTCACTGCGCCCGGCACTGCGCCCGAAACCGCGTCTGTCCCGGTCATGCGAAGGGGGATTTCCGATGCGTTCGACACTGGCGCGGTCGTCGGTACGAGGTTCGGCAACTTGTCTACGGCCCCGGCGAGATCGTACAACCGGCGGTGTGAATAGCGTGCGGTGAGTTTCGGGTCCGAATGCCCTGCCAGTTCTTGCAACGTCCGCAAGTCGATGCCCGCACGTCCGCCCAACGTCAGGTACGAATGGCGCAGCGAATGGAAGTCGGCATATTCCAACCCGTCCGGCCCTTCGACGAAATAGGCGATGCCAGCGGCTTCGAGATCGACGCGAAGCATTTCCGCCCCACGATGGTCTTTCGCCCACGTACCGCCCCATAGCGGCTCGTTATCGGGCTTCCCGTGGATAAAGTCGCGGAGCGCCGCAGCTACGTCTACGGGTAGCGGTTGCACCTTCAGCTTGCGCGACTTGTTGAATCGGGCCGCCAGCGTCACGATGGGCGTGTCGGCTTCGAGGTCGAAGTCCGCAGGCGTCAGGTTTGCCAGAGCGTTTGCACGGAATCCCGTGCCGGTTGCGGTCAGGTACAGAAAGTACCGATCCGAACCCGTCAGCCCGCGAAACGTGCGTTCGCTATCGCGGGCGGCGACGAACAACCGGCGGAGTTCCTCGGTGGTGAGTTCGCGTCTGGCTCTGCGAACGTCGGAATTCGCGTTCAACAGCGTCAGGGAATCGAGCGGGTTGGAACCGAGTCGCTTGGCCTTCACAAGCCAGCGGAAGAACCCGCGCACAGCCCGAACGTAGTGGTTGACCGTTTCCGGCCCGCGTCCCTTGGCAGCGCGAAGTATCAGGGCTTCGACCGTGGCGTAGGGGAACGTGCGGGCCTTACCGTTGCCCGTTGCGTCTAAACCGAGTCGCTTGACGGCGGATCGGACGGCGGCCCCGGAAATACCGAGCAGCGCGGCCGTTTCGGCGGGCGTGAAGCCATCGCGGGGCGGTAGTGTCACGATGGCCGTGTCGCGCCGAAGTGCGTTCAGCCATTCGGCGGCCTTCCCCGCGTCCGCATCGCGTGCGAAAGCGAACCCGCAACCGGCAAGGAATGCCCCGATTCGCCCCGTCGATAGGCGAACGTGGGCGTCAGTGCCCCCCTTCGCTTCCATCGCGGCGGTGTAATCCTTCAGGTGTTCGACCAGCGGGCGGCCCGCATGTTCTTCTGCCGGGTCGGAGAATCCACTCCGAACCCGCGATGCCTTGCGTTCCATTTCCGCAGCGAGTTGCTCGGTTGCCTTCAGATCGGTGAACCCCATGACGCGGCGAACGGTGCCGTTCGCATCGCGAAGTTCAAAGTGCCACTTCTTCGAGGATCGAAGGTACTTCGTCCCATCCTTGCTGATTCGGTACAGAACCGGCTTCCCGCGTTCCTTCATGCGAACGTGCGGGCGTCCGTCGATGTCTACGAGTTCGGAGTTCGGCGGTAGCGGGAACGTG
>JAYVXI010000247.1:0-32252 GCA_043785305.1 Limnoglobus sp.
CGAGCGACGGGTTTCATCAAACCCGTCGCTCGCGCTCCGGCCTAGTGTACAAGCTATTACGCACGCCGCTGCTCCGCTTCAAGCAGCACTGCATCACCAGAAAGGCACCCTCACATGGCAGAATTTGGAACCGCGATCATGGAGTTGGGCGACAAGCTCGCCAATCTCAAGGTCGTCGAGGCGGTCCAGCTTAAGGACTACCTCAAGGAAAAGTATAACATCGAGCCGGCCGGCGGCGGCGTCGTAATGGCGGCCCCGACTGCCACCGCCGCGGTTGCGGAAAAGCCCGCCGAGGTGACCGACTTCCAGGTCATCCTGGAAGGCCTGGCCGATCCGGCCAAGAAGATCAACGTCATCAAGGTGGTCCGCGAAATCACCAGCCTCGGCCTCAAGGAGGCCAAGGATATGGTGGAAGGGGCTCCCAAGGCTGTCAAGGAGACAGCGCCCAAGGCCGAGGCCGAGGCCATCAAGAAGAAGCTGGAAGACGCTGGCGGCAAGGTATCGCTCAAGCCGGCAGGCTGAGTTGTTTCACCCCGCGAAAGATTGGGGAAAACCTGGCGAGCGGCCGGCGTGAGCCGGCTGGTACGAGAAGCGGTCCGCGACCGCATTCCGCACCAACCGGCTTACGCCGGCCGTTCGCCGAAAAATTCCCTTGCATTCTTCGTGCCTTTGTGGTGAAATCAAAAACTTGCTCTCCTTTAACGGAGTTGAGGCGCGGCGCCGAACTGGCGGGGTAGTGCTCGGACGTCTCCCCACCCAAGGAACGGCGAGCAGTTCCGTTGTTCACAGTGGAATGCAGCGTGCCACAAGTCAGTTATCCGCCTCGCCCTCGACTGGACCTCCGCCAGGCCCCCGGCCTGGCTTTCTTTGCGCGCCGAGCCGGCGCGCGAGACCGCACCGCCCGCGGCTGGCACTCCGGCCGGGCCGCCTCCGGGTCAGCGGCCCGCTTACGAGCGACTCCTGATCTCTTGACCGTTCCGCACACAACCAGCCCGCGGCAACGCGCCGCATAAGGCCTTTTCGCCGAACCCGGCTCACCTGCCGTCGTTCGCGTTCGCCTGTGCGTCGCCGCGTTTTTCCGCGTCGCTTTTTCTCCTTGGGAGGAGCACCTCATGCCCGTCCCCGCCGTCCGCACCATCGTGCCCGAAAAGGTCCGGAACTTCGGCCGCTTCGGCGACACCGTGGACATACCGCCGCTCACCGACATCCAGACGAAGTCGTATGAACGCTTTCTCCAACTCGACACGCTCCCCGGAGAGCGCACGCCGAGCGGGCTGGAAGGCGTGATGCGCGAAATTTTCCCCATTGAGAGCTACGACAAGACGCTCTCCCTCCAGTATCTCCGTTACGAGCTGGGCAAGCCACGCTATGGCCCGGACGAGTGCCGTCAGCTGCGCTTGACCTACGGCCGGCCCTTCCGCGTCTGGCTGCGCCTCGTCAAGGACCAGCCTGTCGAGGAAGAGGTCTACCTCGGCGACATGCCCATCATGATCGGCGGCGGCGAGTTCATCATCAACGGCGCCGAGCGCGTCGTCGTCAGCCAGCTCCACCGCTCGCCGGGCGTCGATTTCGTCATCGACACCTCCGAAGCAGATCGCAAGCTCCATTCCTGCCGCATCATCCCCGAGCGCGGCAGCTGGATCGAGCTGAACGTCACCAAGAAAGAGACGCTCGGCGTCCGCATCGACCAATCCGGCAAGTTCTCGTCCATGACGCTTCTCCGCGCCATGGACCCGGCCTACTCGTCCGACGCCGACATCTTGCGGGCTTTCTACTCCACCGAAAGCGTCAAGCTCGAACCGGGCCAGCGTGAGCGCCTGGCGACCCTCCAAGCGGTCGGCGACGTGATCGATCCTGAAACGGGCGAAGTTTATCTGGAGAGCGGCGAGACGTTCACGCCGGAAAAGATCGACGCCCTGATCGCCAGCCCGGTGAAGGAAGTGACGGTCCTGTCGAAGGTCAAGGACCCGCTCATCCTGACCTCCCTCAAGGAGGACCCGACCAGCACGCATGAGGAAGCGCTGCTGAAGATTTATCAGCGTCTCCGGCCGGGCAACCCGCCGCAGCTGGAAAAGGCCAGGGAACTGTTCAAGGAGAAGTTCCAGGACGCCAACCGCTACCGTCTGGGCAAGGTCGGCCGCTTCCGCATCAATCGCAAGTTTGAGCAGCAGATTCCCGAGTCGGAAATGACGCTGCGGGCGCTCGACTACCTCAACGCCATCCGTTACATCATGAAGCTGCGCGATCCGGAGAGCAAGGCCAGCATCGACGACATCGACCACCTCGGCAATCGCCGAGTGCGGACCATCGACGAGCTAGCGGCCGACGAGCTGCGCAAGGGCTTCCTCAAGCTGCGGCGCACCGTGCAAGAGCGCATGAGCATCCGCGACCAACAGGACATGACGCCGCGCACGCTCATCAATCCCAAGTCGATCTCCGCCGCCATCGAGTACTTCTTCGGCCGCGGGGAGTTGTCGCAGGTGGTGGACCAGACCAACCCGCTTTCTCAGCTGACGCACGAGCGGAGGCTGTCGGCCCTCGGGCCTGGCGGTTTGAATCGCAAACGGGCTGGCTTCGACGTGCGCGACGTCCACATCTCGCACTATGGCCGCATCTGCCCGATCGAGACGCCGGAAGGCACCAACATCGGTCTGATTTCTCACTTGAGCATCTACGCCAGCGTGGACGACTACGGCTTCCTCATCACCCCGTACCGGTCGGTGGCGAAGAAAAAGCTGACCAACGAGGTTCGCTGGCTGCGGGCGGACGAAGAATCGGCGGCCCACCTGGCGCCCGCCGACTCCCCCAGCGACGGCCAGAAAATCACCGACGACCGGATCATCGCCCGCGTCGGCGGCGACTTCGCCTCGGTGCCGTCCGAGGCGGTGCAGTACATCGATATCAGCCCCAAACAGATGGTCGGCGTGTCGGCGGGCCTGATCCCGTTCCTCGAACACGACGACGCCAACCGGGCGTTGATGGGTTCCAACATGCAGCGCCAGGCGGTGCCGCTGTTGGTGCCGGAGCCGCCGATCGTGGCCACGGGCATGGAAAAGGACGTGGCCGCCAACAGTGGCATGGTGGTCCGTTCCGAGAGGAACGGGACCGTCACCTACGTGGACGGCATGCGCATCCGCGTGGACGAGCGGGAGTACACCCTGCGCAAATTCACCGGCCTGAACGAGCACACCTGCCTGAACCAAAAGCCGATCGTGCGCGTCGGTCAGAAGGTGAAGAAGGGGCAGGTGCTGGCCGACGGCGCCGCGACCGTCAAGGGCGAGCTGTCGCTGGGCCGCAACGTGCTGGTCGCGTTCATGTCGTGGGACGGCTACAACTTTGAAGACGCGATCATCATCAGCGAGAAGCTGGTGGAAAACGACACTTACACCTCGATCCACATCGAGGAATTCGAGATCGAGATTCGCGAGACCAAACTCGGCAAGGAGGAGTTCACCCGCGACATTCCGAACGTGTCGCCCAAAGCGCTGGGCAACCTCGACGAGCACGGCATCGTGCGCGTCGGCACGTTCGTCAACCCGGGCGACATCTTGGTCGGTAAAGTATCGCCGAAGTCCAAGAGCGAGCTGACGCCGGAAGAAAAGCTGCTGCACGCCATCTTCGGCCGGGCCGGCGAGGACGTGAAGAACGACAGCCTCGACGTGCCGTCCGGCGTCGAGGGCATCGTCATCGACACGCAGCGATTCAGCCGGCGGGCGTCGATGACCGAGGAGGAGCGCAAGTCGTTCGACAAGGAGTCGAAAGAAGTCGAGAAGAAGGCCGAGAAGGCCATCGCGGACCAGTTCCGGGCGCTGGTCGCAGAGCTGTGCGGCGTGCTGGACAAGCCGGCGCTCAAGGACGCGGGCAACAAGCCGCTGGCGCAGGACAAAGACGACAAGGCCGTCATCGAGCAGGCGTTCGCGTTCCGGCTGGAACACCTCGACGTCCGCTCGCCCGAAAGGAAGAAGGCGTCCGAGGAGGTCTACGGCCGGCACAAGGAGCGGCTCGATTTCCTGTTCGACGAGAAGGAACGTCGGATCAACTCGCTGAAGCGCGGCGACGAGTTGCCGAGCGGCGTGCAGCAGATGGTGAAGGTGTACGTCGCCACCAAGCGACAGATCTCGGTCGGCGACAAGATGGCCGGCCGCCACGGCAACAAGGGAGTGATCTCCAAGATCCTGCCGGTCGAGGACATGCCGTACCTGATTGACGGTACGCCGGTGGACATCCTGCTCAACCCGCTGGGCGTGCCGAGCCGCATGAACGTGGGCCAAATTCTTGAGACCCACCTCGGCTACGCGGCGGCGAGGCTCGACTTCAAGGCCGTGACGCCGGTGTTCGATGGCGCCACCGAAGAGGAGATTCGCAAGTGCCTCAAGGAGGCCGGCGTCTCCGAGACGGGCAAGAGTTTCCTGTTCGACGGCCGAACCGGCGAGCGCTTTGAGCAGCCCGTGACGGTCGGCTACATTTACATGCTGAAGCTGCACCATCTGGTGGACGACAAGGTCCACGCCCGCGCCACCGGCCCCTATTCGCTCATCACTCAGCAGCCGCTGGGCGGCAAGGCGCGGTTCGGCGGTCAGCGTTTCGGCGAAATGGAAGTGTGGGCGCTGGAGGCCTATGGCGCCGCGTACATCCTGCAGGAGTTGCTGACGGTCAAGTCGGACGACGTGGAAGGCCGGACCAAGATTTACGAATCGATGGTCAAGGGCGAGAACACGCTGGAAGCCGGCACGCCAGCCAGCTTCGACGTGCTCACGCACGAAATCCGCGGCCTCGGATTGAACATGCAACTGGAGAAGAAGCGGGTGTAATTCCGCAAGCGACGGTTGCTTTCCCCCACCCAGGGTTCCACCCTGGGCTGTGTGAGCGATCCTTTCAAGACCGAAGAGTCAGCACCCGACCCTGAAGGGGTCGCTCTGTCAGCCCAGGGTGGAACCCTGGGATTGAACCGCGTTCGGAAGCTGTCGCGGAATTCAGACAAACGATATTCGAGACTAATACTCAAGCGCGAGGATTTTATAAATGAGTACGACTGCTCCTTCCGCGATCACGGCCGAAACCGGTAACTACGACCGCATTAACGACTACGGTGCGGTGCGGATCAGCCTGGCCAGCCCGCACGATATTCGTTCGTGGAGCTTCGGCGAAGTCAAGAAGCCCGAGACGATCAATTACCGGACGTACCGCCCCGAAAAGGACGGCCTGTTCTGCGAGCGGATCTTCGGGCCAGAAAAAGACTGGGAATGTACCTGCGGCAAGTATCGCGGCATGAAATACAAGGGCATGATCTGCGACCGTTGCGGCGTGAAGGTCACGCATAGCCGCGTCCGCCGCAAGCGGATGGGGCACATCGAACTCGCCGCGCCCGTCGTTCACATCTGGTTCTTCAAAGCGATGCCGAGCCGCCTCGGTACGCTTCTCGACATGAAGACGACGAGCCTCGAAAAGATCATCTACTTCCAAGATTACGTCGTCGTCGATGCCGGCGAATCGCCGCTGAAAGAGCGCCAGCTTCTGACCGAAGACGAATTCAAAAAGGCCCGCGCCGACTACGGCGACACGTTTGAAGTCGATATGGGTGCCGACGCAATCAAGAAGCTTCTGGAGAAGCTCAACCTCGTCGAATTGTCCAAGGATCTTCGCGAACGCCTCGAGAAGGAAACGCTGCGCGGCGAGAAGGCATCCAAGCAGCGCACGAAGGAACTCGTCAAGCGGTTGAAGACCGTCGAAGCGCTCCGCGACTCGAACAACAAGTGCGAGTGGATGGTCCTCGAGTGCATTCCGGTGATCCCGCCAGACTTGCGGCCGCTCGTGTTGCTCGATAGCGGTAACTTCGCCACGTCGGACTTGAACGACCTCTATCGCCGTATCATCAACCGCAACAACCGCCTCAAGAAGCTCGTCGATCTGAACGCGCCGGAAGTCATCATCCGCAACGAAAAGCGGATGCTCCAGCAGTCGGTCGATGCGCTGTTCGACAACAACCGTTGCAAGCGTCCGGTACTCGGCAGCAGCAACCGCCCGTTGAAGTCGCTGACCGACATGATTAAGGGCAAGCAAGGCCGCTTCCGCGAAAACCTCCTCGGCAAGCGAGTCGATTACTCGGCCCGTTCGGTCATCGTCGTCGGCCCGGAACTGAAACTGCACCAGTGCGGGTTGCCGAAGAAGATCGCGCTCGAACTGTTCCAGCCGTTCATCATTCGCCGCCTGAAAGAGCTTCAGCACGCCGACACGATCAAGTCCGCGAAGAAGATGCTCGAACGCAAAGACGATGTCGTTTGGGACATCCTCGAAGAAGTCACGAAGAACCACCCCGTGCTGTTGAACCGTGCCCCGACGCTGCACCGGATGGGTATCCAGGCGTTCGAGCCAACGCTCATCGACGGCAATGCGATCCGCATTCACCCGCTGGTGTGCAAGGGCTTCAACGCCGACTTCGACGGCGACCA
Organism: Limnoglobus sp.; assembly: GCA_043785305.1. Lineage (GTDB taxonomy): Bacteria > Planctomycetota > Planctomycetia > Gemmatales > Gemmataceae > Limnoglobus. The sequence continues at coordinate 6,450 of JAYVXI010000247.1, forward strand.
GATGGCCGTCCACTTGCCGCTGTCGATCGAAGCGCAAGTCGAGGCGACCGTGCTGATGATGAGCACGAACAACATCTTCAGCCCGGCGAACGGCAACCCGATTATCAGCCCGTCGCAAGACATCGTCATGGGCTGTTTCTGGTTGACCACGTCGCGCGGCGAAGAAGGCGAAAAGGTCGAAGCTGGCGACGGCATGATCTTCCACAGCCCCGGCGAACTGTTCATGGCGTACGCCGAGCACAAGCTCGGGATCCACGCGCGGATCCGCGTCCGCTTGCCGATGGGCAAGAAAGTCATCAGCGAAGTCAAGGACGAACGCGGTACGGCGAAGGTCGAAGAACTGCCGCGCAAGCCGAGTGGCCTCGTGAACACCACCGTCGGCCGCGTGATCTTCAACGACATCTTGAACCCCAAGATGGCGTTCTACGACCTCGCGCTCAGCACGAAGTACCTCGCTCGCATCATCGCCGACTGCTACCAGTTGCTCGGCCGACGCGAAACCATCACCCTGCTCGACCGCATGAAGGAAACCGGCTTCCGCGAATCGACGAAATCGGGCCTCAGCTTCGCGGCATCGGACCTGCGCACGCCAGACAACAAAGAGCAGGTTCTGAAGGACAAAGACAAGGAAGTCGAGAAGTTCCGCCGCCAGTACGAGCGCGGCCTCATGACGCAAAAAGAGCGATACAACAAAACGCTCGATGCCTGGAACGACGCTCGCGACATCATCACCAAGCAGTTGATGAAAGACTTGGCGAACGACCGCCGCGACGGCAAGCCGTACCTGAACCCGATCTATCTCATGGCGACCTCGGGTGCCCGTGGCGGTCAGGAACAGATTCGCCAGCTCGCCGGTTTGCGGGGTCTGATGGCCAAGCCATCGGGCGAAATCATCGAGACGCCGATCAAGTCGAACTTCCGCGAAGGCTTGAACGTGCTGGAGTATTTCTCCAGTACGCACGGAGCACGGAAGGGCCTCGCCGACACCGCACTGAAGACCGCCGACTCGGGTTACCTCACGCGGAAGTTGGCCGACGTCGCGCAGAACGTGGTCATCACGATGCACGATTGCGGCACGACGCAAGGCGTGACCAAGGGCATCATGTACAAGGGCGACGAAATCGATCGTCCGCTGTTCGACGCGATCCGTGGCCGCATCAGCCGCGTGTCGATCAAGCACCCCGAAACCGGCAAGGAAATCGTTTGCGAAAACGAGATGGTCACGCCGGACAAAGCGCGGATGCTCGAACGGCTCGGCATCGACAAAGTCTACGTGCGTAGCCCGATGACGTGCCAAGCCCCGCTGGGCGTGTGCCGTCAGTGTTACGGCATGGACTTGTCCACCGGCAACATCGTCGAAGATGGCATGGCCGTGGGTATCATCGCGGCTCAGTCGATCGGCGAGCCGGGCACGCAGTTGACGATGCGTACCTTCCACATCGGCGGAGCAGCTCAGAAGGAGATCGTGAACAGCGAGCACAAGGCCAAGAAGGGCGGCTACGTCGCGTTCGAACGCATCACCGATGTGACGAACCCCGAAGGGCAGAAAATCGCGCTCGCACGGTCCGGCGAAATCACCATCCTCAACAAAAAGGGTGGCACAGTCATCGACCGTTACTCCGTACCGAACGGTGCCGAACTGTACATCAAGGACGGCCAGGAAGTCGTTGCGGGTACTTCGATGTGCAAGTGGGATCCGCACGCGGTGCCGATCATCTGCGAAGAAGGCGGTCGCGTCCGCTGGGAAGACATCAAGGAAGGCGAAACGCTTCGCCGCGAACGGGGCGGTGTCACGGGCGTCGAGCAGCTCACGATTATGGAGCATAAGGGCGACTTGCACCCGACCGTGAAAGTCGAAGACGAACGCGGTAACACGCTGAAGGCGTACTTCGTTCCCGAACGGGCGGCACTCATGGTCAAGGACGGCGATAAAGTCTCCGCAGGGGCGATTATCGCGAAGACGTCCCGCGAAGCCTCGAAGACGCAGGACATCACCGGTGGTCTGCCCCGCGTCACCGAGTTGTTCGAGGCGCGACGCCCCCGTAACCCCGCCGTCATGGCCGAGGTCACGGGTAAGGTCCGCATCGGCGATAAGAAACGCGGCAAGCGACTGATCTGGGTTCAGCGCGAAGACGACAACGGCAAGCCGCTCGGCGAAGAACGCGAACACCAAGTTCCCGCCGGTGCCCAACCTGCCGTTCACACCGGCGAGTACGTCAAAGCGGGCGATCCGCTGGTTTCCGGGCCACTGGTGCCGCACGATATTCTGCGGGTGCAGACGATCGAAGCGGTGCAAGATTACCTCGTCCGCGAAGTGCAAGCGGTGTATCGCTCGCAGCGCGTCGATATCGACGACAAGCACATCGAGACGATCGTCGCGCAGATGTTGCGTAAGGTGAAGGTCGTCACCACCGGCGACACCGGTCTGTTACCCGGTTCGGTGATGGACAAATTCACCTTCATGGAAGTGAACGAGCGACTCGTGAACCACTGCGTGAAGATCGTCGATGCGGGCGATACCACGCTGATTCCAGGCCGCATCTACAGCAAGGAAGCGTACGACGAAGAACGGGCCGCACTCGAAGCGATGGGTGGCCGCAAGAAGAAGCCGACCTTCGAGACCGCAACGCCCGGTTCGTTCGAGGTGCAGCTTTTGGGTATCACGAAGGCCGCCGTGCAGTCCGATAGCTTTATCAGCGCGGCCTCGTTCCAAGAAACGACGAAAGTCCTCACCGAAGCGGCACTCGCCAGCAAGGTCGACCACCTCGTCGGGTTGAAGGAAAACGTGATCCTCGGCCACTTGATCCCCGCCGGTACCGGGTTCAAGATCCACCAGGAAGCCGAAGTCCGCATCAACGCACCCGAGATGATGCGATTCGAGAACCGCGAAGCGGCCCAGCCCGTTTCGTAAGTGCAACCGCGATAACGACAACAAAAGCCACCGAGTTTCACTCGGTGGCTTTTTTCATTCGGGCAGTGTTCCAGGCCAACGTGCGACTCAACGAGACCGATTAAAACAACTCGAGCACTGGTGCTGCTTCGACGATTCTCACTGGCTTTCCATCGGGGCCGGGCATCGTCGTTGCGTCGGTGAATCCGAGCGCGTGATAGATTGTTGCAACGAGTTCGGGACAACTGACTGGCCGATTTTTTGGCTCGCTGGCGATGGCATCCGATTCGCCGATGACGCGACCACCCTTCACGCCGCCACCTGCCACGATCGCGGTCCAACATTTCCCCCAGTGATCGCGACCGCCGTTACGATTCACCCTCGGCGTGCGGCCAAATTCGCCGACCGCCACGACGAGCGTGCTGTCGAGCAGCCCATTTAACATCAACGAATCGAGCAGAAACGTGAAGCACTCGTCGAACTCGGGCGCGAGGTGGTTTCGATAATCGCTCAGCGTCGTTCGCAAAGCTCCCCCGTCGGCGTGACAGTCCCATGTCGTGCGATTGAAGAGCGATTCGTACGGGTTGATCGTCACGAATTTTGCACCGGCATAAACCGATTGTGCCGCGACTTCGCAGCACTCGAATAGCGTCGCGTCGTTGTTCTCCCAATGGTAGACACCAGGGTAGCAATCCTTCAACCATGCTCGACTGTAGCAATCGCCCGGATTCGCGATTCCCATCTCGGGCTGGCCGAATGGCAAAATCGTCGTTCGGAACGGATTGTACTCGCCAGTCGATGTGAGGTGATCGACCACGCTGCCGACCCACGGCCATTCCTTACCCGCCTCGAACCGTCGGCCCGTATTCAATAGCTGGAATCCGTTTTCGTGGATCGGTGCAAACTCGTGATTCATCGTGCGAACGAGCGAAAATTGGTCCGCGATTGCAGCCATCTTGGGAAACAGTTCGCTGAAATGGGTACCCGGAATGCGCGTCGGAATGCTGCCGAACGGTCCGCGAAACTCGCTGGGCGCGTCCGGCTTCGGATCCCACGTATCGAGTTGGCTCGGCCCGCCCACAAGCATGAGCACGATGACGCTTTTCGCTTTTCCAGCTGGTAAAAGTGCGGCTTTTGCCGTCGAACCGACCGCGAGTGACAGCCCGGTAGCAGTAGCGGCTTTGAAGAAATCGCGACGATTTTGCGTGTGAATAGTCATGCCGATCTCGTCCCTGTGTGGGTTCGATGAGTACGGCACAATCGTAACGAACCGTTTCGCGAACGCAATCAAAATCGAATGGTAAGTGCGATGTCAACCAGAACCGAGGGTATAGTGGCACCCGCGATTCTGTACCAATTCGCGATGCGACATGACGAAATTAGCGATTGCACTTGGAGGGAGTCGAACCCCCAACCTACGGTTCCGAAGACCGTTGCTCTATCCAGTTGAGCTACAAGTGCGTCCGAGTAGCTTACGATCCGTGGGCGTTGCGATCAATGGCGCGGCTTATTCCTTCTTCATTTCCATCTTCTCTTCTTCCTTCTTCTCCTCGATTTCGAGCTTCCACTCGAGGCCGATCGCAACGTGTTTGTGCATCTTGGCCAGGACTTCCCACGGGGTACCTTTGTGGTCGGTCGTCATCTTTTCGAGCGTTTCCCGTGCGGCGTCGGCTTTCTCTATCACGTCTTTTTTGCTATTCATTTTGCCGACGGTAATCAGTCGCCAAACCGGTTCGCCACCCTTTTCGTTGCGAGGTACGGAATCGGTGCGGATTTTTGCGAGCGCGAGGTTGTATTCGTGCGTGTATGCCCATCGCATCTGAATCTGTGCGAGCGCGTATTGATACATCGCGAGCCACTTCTTGGACTTTTCTTCTTCGAGCATCTTGCCTGCCGCTTCAAGTGCGATGAGTTGCTCTTCGAGTGCGAGAATCAGCTTGGCTGGCACGACCTGTTCGGCGGCGATTTCCTTCTTGAACTTGTCGTCGGCGGCCCCGCTGAACGACTCGCGCAGTCCGTCTTCGCCGAACGACCACTTCTCGCGGATGAGGTTCAGTGCCTCGATCGTCGCCTTGCGAACGGGGTACTTCTCGCCGTTTTTGAGGATGTCTTCATCGGTCACGCCATCGGATTGATAGTCCTTCATTTTGTCGGCCGCGAACGGATAAACCTGCCCCAGTGACGGTGGAATGTCGAGGTCTTTGCGTATGCCCGGCAACGTGGCGGCGAGTTGAATCATCTTCATCACATCGTCGGGGTTGACGCCCTTCGGTGCGGTCGGCCAGTCGAAGCGCGTCGCCAGCGGTTCGTCTTTGTTGTAGGGCACAACCGTCGATTCGGTGCCACTGAGTTTCACCGTCTGGACGATCTTGCCATCGCGTGGCGTCGTCAGTTGGGCTTTCAAATACTCGGCCCATGCGGCAACGGGAATCGGGCTATCGGGCGTTGGGGGCACGGCTTTTTCGGCCTTCTTCTTTTCGGACATGCCGCGAAACGCGGTCAGGAACTCGCTGCCCGATTCGTTGACTTCCTGGGCGTTTTCACCTGCCGATGCACTCGTGATGACCTGGATGCCGGGTGGGGGCGCGTGGAGGAGTTCGGCGAGTTTGGCGCTCATCGGTTCGCTGCCGGGCTTGGCGGCCCCGAACTGCGGGTTGAACCGGCAGACGTCGAACATCACGACCTTTTGTTGCGCCTTGCACGCAGCCAGTTTCGCGTAAAAATCGTCGAGCGGAATCAGCGTCTCGGCAACGTCGGGTTCCCCTTCGACGGGAACGAGGTATGCCTTGTCTTCGATAACGACGGCGTGGCCACCGAAGTATATCGCGATGCGGTCTTGGGCGCGGCTCGTGTTGAAGAACTGCTCGAACGTTTGTTGCACGACCGACTTGATCGGCGGGCGGAAGTCTTTGCCACCGGAGGAATCGGTGAGTGCGAAAATCTGGCTGTTCTCTTTCACGCTCGGCACGCGCAACTCGAAGCCGAGCTTGTTGGCGGTGCGCGTCGGCATGTCTTCGCCGCGGCCGTTCGAGCCGGGTGCAATGTTGTTGAAGTAGACGTACTTCGAGATATGCACGAAGAGAACGCGGCGCGGGAACGGGTCGGCGAGCGCGGCGAGGCCACCCGTTTTGGTTTCACCCGGCGTTTTGTTCGGCACGTCCGGCGTGGCGTTCGTCGGCGTCGCTTTCGTCTGCTTGTTTTTCTCGATTTCTTTCATGAGGTAGAACCCGCCACCGAGCAGGCCGCCACACAAGATCAACACGACGATAGCACCGACCCACTTACTGCTGCCACCGCGACGATACTTACCGCGGCGTGGCGATGCGTCATCGTTTTCTATGGGAAAGTGCCCATCCATTGGTACGACGGGTGCCTGCGTGAACGGGTAATTGGGTGCGTACGCGCCCTGCGGTTGTTGCGGGTACGGGTAGCCGGGGTATTGCGGGGGGCCACCATAACTGGGCTGGGGGTAACCACCTTGCGGTGGGTACTGAGGTGGTCCATAGCCAGGTTGTGGAACGGGATATTGTGGCGGGCCGTAACCAGGCGGCGCGGCGGGCATTTCGGTTGCCGGGGCATAGGCAGGAAACGGTACAACGGGCGTAGGCGTGGCAGTCGGTGTTTTGTCGGGGAGGACGGCAGTCGGTTCGCTTGCGATGGGGCTACCCAATGGTGGCGTGCCCTTGCGACGCGCTTGCACCGCCGTGCCGCACTTCTTGCACTTCAATGCCCGTTCGGCCCAGTCGATGGGAATCCGAAGGACATTGCGACATCCGGGGCACGTGGCTTGAACTGTGGCTGTCATCGCGGCCATCTCCTCGCTCGGTAAGAGCATCCCTGTTGGACCCATTCTAGTTCATAGAGTTCCGCGAAACAGACTTTGTTAAATTCGATTCTCGCGAGGCGCGAATCACAGGCCCATTCGCTCGGCGATGTCTTGCAGTATGAGGCGGTCCGAATCGGGTCGCGTGGCCGATTGTGGATGAGTGCGGTCGCAACCGATCCAGCCGCGAAGTTTCAGGAACATGGCAGCCGAGTGTTTGTATGCGGGCACCGGGTGTCGGAACGCGAAGAAGCCGAGATACTGCAACAGATCGTTCACTTCGTAAAATCGGCTATCGCCAGTGGCCCACATCGCATCGCGTTTGGCGAACAGTTCCGGTGCGAACGTACTCAACCCGAGCAGATATTCGCTGCCATACATCACCATATCGATGGCGAGGTCGTTGCCGGTGTAGACTTTGAAATCCGCACGCAGTTCGTCGCGCAGACGCAGCCGTTGCCATTCGAGATCGCGTTGTAGCGACGAATGTTTAGCCCCAAGGCAACGCGGAATTGCAAGCAGGCCACGATAGACATCGAGCGAATAAATTTTGCCGAACGGCGCGAACATCGTGCCGAGTTCAAAGCCGATGAACCCGTTCGTTCGCTCCCCAATCCGTGCATACGCGGCCACGATGTCGTCGTCGGGTTGTTGCGTCAGGCCATAACTGGGAAAGATCACCGGAGTGCCACCACACGCCTCAATCGCGGCCATTTGTATCGCGTAATTGTCGATGTCGAACGCGGCACCGGGTTGGTCATTCACGAACGCCCCCCCGACGAACCGACCGCCGCCGAGTTCGGATCGCGTCACTTCGAGGACTTCGCGTTTCGTGCGATCGTCGAGAAGGTTGCCGAACCCGGTATCCATGTTCACCGCTGGGATCAGCTTCGCCGCAGCCGTTCGCCGGACATGCGCGCGAAAGCCGTCCCAGTCGATCGAGCCATCGTCGTGAAACGGGAGCAGGATCGCCGAAATGCCTTCGATCGGCCGACGCGGTTTGAGCATTTCGTGCGGAACGATCATTCGCGTTGATTTCCTGTAAGTACCGAGGTAGGATGTCGATATAGGTGATAGGCAACTTCTGCGTCTCCGTTCGAGATCAACGTGCGACTTTGTTTAGCGATACTCGTGGCACTCACAAACGCGGCGGGACCGTGGTTGTGTTGCTGTGCGTTCGCCGCAACGGTCGTTCGCCCGATCCAGGCCACTCATTTCGCTAACGTACCAGCCAGCAAAATCGCCGTGTGCCCACACTGTCGCACGACGAACGACGACAAAAACAAAACGCCGATTCAGAAGCCTGCCGAACCGATTCGCCATTGTATGCCGGGAGTCACGCCCGTCATTCCTGCGGACAATATCGAAGTCGATCACTTACCAGCGATGTCGTTTGCGATCTGGGAAACGACATCGATAACGCAGATGGTAAAATCGACCGCCTACGTTCACGTTCGACTGACACCGTTACTCACCACCGATGAACGGGTCCGTACGCATCACGTAATGACCTGTTAAAAAACTCGATCGATTGCTATCTGTTTCCGTTACACATACTGTTGCGATTGGAATTCTTCCATCTCAACAATAGCTTCTTTCACTCTTTCACTCTTTCACACAGGATCTGACTCAAATGATCGCAAAATTGCTCTTCACACTGTTCGCTGCGGTTTCGGGCATCGGTGGCGTCTACATGTACAGTAACTCGCAGGATACGTCTGCAAGCACGGGCTGCTGCGCGCAACAGGCCCCCTGCTGCGACCCGCCCTCGGCCTGTTGCGGTTCGGCCGCTGCCGACTGCTGCGAAGTGAACGCTGCTTGCTGCGAAACGCAATCGCCCTGCTGCACCAGCGAAAAGACCGCCGTCAAGGCGACCAAAAAGTCGTGCTGCGCAACCGGCGGCGACTGCTGCTTCGACGGTTCCATTTGCTGCGATGCAGCTAAGTAACATCGTGTGAACAACACGCGGCGAGGCGGCCAATCGGCCGCCTCGTTCGTTTCCTACCGGGTCATTTCCATTTCAGTTGATAGGCATCGCTGGCATTCGCAATTGCTATCGTCGGTGGCACAAACGCTCATTTCTCTTACGATGATACCTGCCCACCTGCGTTGAGAGCAACTTACCGAACACCCACTCCTATCTACCACCGAGTCACTGACATGCGAATCCAACTCTCGTTCGTTTTGCTCATCTCTGCGTTCTCGGTGGTTCATTCTGCGGAATTACCCGATACGAAGCCACTCACCGTTGATGGCGACCTTGCGAAGAACATGGTCGATGGCATTCATAAATACCTCGACCGCGAACTGGCGGCGGCCCCGGCGAAACGCGATGAACTTTGGAAGAAATCGGATCTACCAGCGAAGCGGGAACGCTTGAAGAAAATCCTCGGCGTCGTCGATGTTCGACTGCCTGCCAAGCTGGAATATGTCGGTGGGCCAGATCAGCCATCGTTGCTGGCAGAGGTGGACGGTTGCAAAATTTATGCGGTGCGCTGGGCCGTGCTCAACGGTGTCGATGCCGAAGGCTTATTGATCGAACCGACGGGAAAACCGAAAGCGAACATCGTCGCGATTCCGCACGCCGACCAACACCCCGAACAACTCGCGGGGCTGATGCCAGGCGATGATTTCGGCTTGCGCCTTGCCCGTAGTGGCTGCCGCGTTCTCATACCCACACTCATCGACCGCGACGACAAGTATTCCGGCAACGCGCGCATGAATCGTTGGACGAACTATACGCATCGCGAGTGGATTCATCGCATGTGCTACGAGATGGGCCGCACGCTACCTGGCTACGAAGTACAAAAGGTTCTCGCCGCCGTCGATTGGTTTGAGAAACAGGATTCAAAGTGTAAAGTGGGCGTCATCGGCTACGGCGATGGTGGCATGATCGCGCTCTACGCGGGGGCGTTAGATGAACGAATCGCGGCCACGCAAGTCGCGGGGTACTTCGGTCAACGCGAGAAGTTGTGGGAAGAGCCGATCGACCGCAATGTCTGGGATCGCGTTCGCGAGTTCGGCGATGCGGGGATCGGGGCGATGATTGGAACGCGGGAATTCATATTTGAGCCTGTCGCGGACGACGAAGTACGGAAGGAGTTTTGGCCGACGTGGAACGCACCTCCGGCCAAGCCAGGGCGGGCGGGCATGGCTCCGGGCTTTCTTGCGACAGTCGAGACAAAGTCAATCGCTGCCGAGGTGGCTCGACTCGAATCCTTCCTCAACCGCAAAGTTGTTCGGGAGACTCCAAACGATAAGCGTGGCATTCGGTGGCAACTATTCTGCGAACGGATGACGGGCGAACCTCTGGAATTAGTGAAGGTTGCTACACCCGAGTTTCATCCACTTGCGATCGACCCAGTCGCTCGTCACAAACGTCAGTTCGATCAACTCGTCGCGTACTCGCAGAACTTGTGGCGGCATTCGGAGCCGGTTCGCAAGGAGTTTTGGAAGAAAGCCGATGCGAGTTCGCCGGAGAAATGGGAAGCGTCGTGCGAGTCGTATCGCAACTACTTTCACGAAGAAGCGATCGGCAAGCTGCTCGAACCGACGATGCCATTGAACCCGCGCTCGCGACAAATCTACGATACGCCGAAATGGACGGGATACGAGGTGATGCTCGATGTGTACGATGATGTTTTCGCGTATGGCATCATACTAATGCCGAAGGACATGAAGCCAGGCGAGAAGCGACCCGTGGTGGTTTGTCAACACGGTCTCGAAGGGCGGCCAACCGATGTATGCAATCCGAAGGAGCGTACGAAATACTACAACTCGTACGCAGCCCAATTGGCCGATCGTGGATACATCGTGTTCGCACCGCAAAATCCATACATCTTCGATACGCACTTTCGGCAGATCATGCGAAAGGCTAACCCACTCAAATTGTCGCTGTTTAGCTTCATCATTCGTCAACATCAGCGGATCATCGATTGGCTCGAAACGCAGCCGAATATCGACTCAAAACGGATCGCATTTTACGGCCTCAGCTACGGCGGCAAAACCGCGATGCGCGTTCCGGCTGTGGAAAAACGCTATTGCCTCAGCATCTGTTCGGGCGACTTCAACGAATGGATCGGCAAGATCGTGAGTACGGAATTGCCGATGGGCTACATGTTCACGAAGGAATACGACATGCTCGAATTCGACCTCGGACACACCTTCAACTATGCCGAGATGGCAAACCTAATCGCACCGCGACCGTTTATGGTCGAGCGCGGCCACGACGACGGCGTCGGTATCGACGAGATGATCGCGTATGAATTCGCCAAGGTTCGCTATCTGTACGAAAACAAGTTGAAGATCGGCGACCGCACCGAACTCGAGTTCTTCGTCGGCGGGCACGAAATCCACGGCAAAGGCACCTTCGCCTTTCTAGACCGGCACCTCAACTGGAAGCCGAGATAAATCTGTGTTTACTGTTTATTCCACTTCACCATCGACCCAATTCTCGAACTGTTTGGCTTTTTCTCGCCAGCCTTCGGAATCGAGTCGGCTGCGATTGGCTTGCTGTTTTATGGGAACGCCCGATGCCAATCGTTCCAATACTGTCGCCGTGAAACTCTCCTTCGCGAGGCAAACGTCGCAGCTTTCGGCCCACGATCTTGTAGCAGGAAGATCGCGGACGACGACCGGTTTTCCCGTGGCGAGGTACTCCTTCAACTTCAACGGTTGCATCGCTCTCGTCACGGGGAGATCGGCGTAAGGCATCACCAACACGCTGGCGGCGGCGGCCACGGCGGGTAACTTGGTGAACGGCATCGCGGGTAAAATCTTTACCCGAGGTAACGCAAACAATTCCGGGTCGGGGTCTTCTTGCGGGCCGATGAACAACATCGTGCCCGATGACAGATTCGACGCGAGATACTTCACGAACGGCAGATCGAGACGACGATCGATGACGCCCCAGAAGACGATGAGTGGCGACGCTAGCCCCGCAAAATCGGAGAGTTCGATGTGCGGCGAATGTCGCCAGTGATCGAGATCGACGCCGTGCGTGAGTAACTTTGCGGTTTTGCCGAACGTGCTAATGTGTGACACCAGTGTGTCACTGACCGCAACCACCTCGTCCATTTTCGGCAACAAATCGCGTTCCATTTTTGCCATCGTTTCGCCATCGTAGCCGGGCCAGACGCTGAAATCGTCGACGCAATAATACGTCCAGCGGTTCGCGGGCAGTTCGCCGACGAGGTCGGCAACGAGTGGCAGCGTGGTGATGACGTTCGGCGTTTGCGACAGCGATTCGAACGCGGGCCGCAACGCACGCAGGAGTAATTTGCGATTCAGCGAACGCGCCATCCGCGAATGGAACGACGGCCACATTTTCGGCGAAAGGATACGTGGCGATTGTTGTTCGATGGACACAGAATCAGTGGGCTTACGCCCACCGCTCGCCTTCGTCCACGATTTCAACTTGCCCGCCACGCGCTTCAGCGTTGAGTAATCGAGCCGTGGCGGGCGGGTGCCGATGGTGTTCACCCAGAGGATTTCGCGGTGCCCGATCAGCTTGCCGATCAGGTGCTGGCAACTCGAAGGATGGCGGCCCCAGTCGTCTGCAAATACGACCAGAGGGCGAGCGGCGGTTGGTGTCATAAACTCATTATGGAACAGAATCGCCCAAACAGAGAGCGTTCATGCCGACAAAGTTTTCGTGCCCACTATCGTTTCACACGTTGGAGCCATGCGCACGTCGCGGGGAACCCGTTTCCGTCGGTTTGCCGTGGCCACGTGGCGCGATCTCGGACGAGAAATACTTCCAGCTAATCGGCCCAGATGGTTCGCCACAAGTGTTACAAACAAAAGTACTCGACCGCTGGCCCGACGGCAGCATACGCTGGTGCCTGTTCGACTTCCTGGCCACATGGGATGGGAAGACGCGAGAGAGCGGGTATCGTGTGGAGGTTGGCACGAATAGCCGCACAGAAAATGCATCACAATTTCCTGAAATTCCGCGATTGGATATACAGGCGAAAATCGAGTTGGCTAAACATTATAATATAGTAGAAAAGGAAGAGCTACTCGATGGAGGTTCCGTTCGTCAACGTTGGCAGATGAAAACTTTCACGTTTGGTGCGTGTCAATTTAACGGTAATCTAGACTGTTTTGCGAATGTTCCGGCGACACGCATTCAACTCACAATCCTCAATCCTCGCCCAGCTGATCACCCTGGCGGCAATTGGGATTTGGGCAATACCGGTAATGTCCGACTTCAATCGTACGATGTGTGTGGAACATTCCACATGATGGTTGCAGAGATTGGACTTGAAATGATACACAATTACATGCAGCGCATTTCTAAACAGGAAGCGCCCGAATTTATACCAGCTCATAGAAAAGTATCGACTTCGGTACAACGACTTCAGCCGGTGCAATCAATAGACCCCTTCAAATTGATACAGGGATCGTCGGGAGGAGAAAACTGGAAGAGTTCTAACCATGTTAATCACAATCGTATAGTCGATCCTTCTATCCCTGGATATGAGATACATTCTTCAAAAACAGAAGTGGCAGTTTCTACAGGTCTTCGTTCCACACCGATCGTCATAATAGATGATGGTGACTCTCGTATCGGCGCTACGATGCCACAATTCTGGGAGAATTTCCCCAAAGGTATCGAAGCGGACAAGAGAGGGTTCACGCTGCAACTCTTTCCGACCGAAACAGAACTCCAAGGTGGCGAGCAGAAGACGCACACTTTCTATGTCGCGTTCGGCAAAGACACGATCACCGATGAGCCGATGGTTTGGTGTCGCTCGCCGATTACGTTTCATGCGTCGCCGGAGTGGTATGCGGCTTCGGGGGCAATTGAATATCTGACGCCGAAGGCGAGCGATCCGCACGCGAAGTACCTGGCACTCGTCGATCAGGCGATCGACGGGCCGGATACATTTTTGACGAAGCGCGAGACGATCGACGAATACGGCTGGCGGAACTTCGGCGATATTTATGGCGATCACGAAGCGGTCGGTTGGGCGGGAAAGTCGCCGATGATTTCGCACTATAACAATCAGTACGATTGCGTGGCAGCGTTCCTGATTCAGTTCTTTCGCAGCGGCGATATACGGTGGTTATCGCAGGGAATCGAGTGTGCGGACCACACGTGCGACATCGACATTTACCACACCGATGGCGACAAGGCGGCGTACAATCGCGGCTTATTTTGGCACACATACCACTACGCCGACGCCGACACTGGCACGCACCGGAGCTACCCGAAATCGCTGACGCGCGGCCCCGTTGAAAGCCTCACGAAGAAGATGGACGAACTCGGCGAGACGGCGAAGATGCTGAAGAAATCGTACGCCGTCGGCGGCGGCCCGGCATCGTCGCACAACTACAACGCGGGGCTAATGCTCGGCTATTTCCTGACGGGGAACACGCTCTATCGCGACACGGCCATCGACCTCGCGAACTTCGTCATCAACATGGAAAACCCAGCGAAAACGCCATTTCGCTACCTGTCCCGCGAGTACACGGGGCTGGCCACGGAGTCCGGCGGCGGCGGCTATCACGGCCCCGGCCGCGCGGCGGCGAATTCGATTCTCGCGCTGATCGTCGGCCATCAACTGACGGGCGAAAGCCGATACCTCGAGAAAGCGGAACAGCTAATTTGCCGCGTGGTTCACCCGAAGCAGAACCTCGTACGGCTCGACTTGCTGAATGCGGAACTGCGTTGGTTTTACACGATGACACTGCAAGCGCTGGGTCGCTACCTCGATTACAAAATCGAACTCGGCCAACTCGACCGCATGTATGCATACGCCCGCCTCTCGCTGTTGCATTACGCGCGTTGGATGGCGACGAACGAACGCCCGATCTTGGACACGCCGGAGAAGTTGCAGTACCCGAACGAGACGTGGGCGGCGCAGGACATGCGCAAGGTCGAGGTGTTCCAGTACGCGGCCAAACACGCGAGCGGCGCGGAGAAAGCAAAGTACCTTGAGAGGGCAGGGTGGTTCTTCGATTACGTGCAAAAAACGCTGAGCGAATTCGAGACGAAATCGCTGTGTCGACCGGTGATATTGATGATGAAGTACGGTTGGAGCCGCAACTGGTGGCGCGAAAATCCCACCGCGACGGCACCCGATACTGACACTGCGGTGTCAGCCGATGCGTTCGGCGAATGGAGTATGTTCGTGCCGCAGAAAGCGAGAGCGGTGAAGCGGGCGAAATTGTTACTTGTAGCCGGCGTGGCGTTCGTGTTCGTTGCGTTTTGCGCGACCGTATTGTGGTTTATGGTGTGAGATTCTCGAATCGCCCGCGAAGCACTTTCGCGGGCACCCCGGCGGCGATCACGTTGTCGGGGATCGGCTTCGTGACGACCGCCCCCGCCGCGATGATGCTGCCTTTTCCCACATTTGCAAGCACAATCGCACCGCTGCCGATCCACGCGCCTTCGCCGATCGTGACGAGATTTCGCTCGCCACCCTGGTCCTTGATCGGCACGTTCGGGTCGTCGAAGTAGTGCGTCTGCCCGCCGCTCGGGATTTGCACGCCGGACGCGATGAGCACATCTCGCTCGATGTTGACGAGGCCCAACGTACAGCGCGGCCCGATGTAGACATTTTCTGCGATTGTCGCGCCCGCCTGTGAGAAGATCGTGCCGAAGCCGATGTCCGCCGAACGATGGCAATTTTGCAGTACGGCACGATAAAACGCCGCACGCAGGAAGTTTCCGCTAATGCCGGGAAAGAGCGAGAGAAATTGCGAGCAACCTTCGAGCGGGCGGTTCTTGCCCAACAGCAGCGTTTGCAAATAATACGATGCAATCACCGGCGACACGACGAGCGTGGCGACGAGGTGGACGATGCGTTTGAGTGTGCGTTTCATATGCCGGATAGCCGACGGTAAAGGCGATGGTAGGCACGCACAGTTTGTTCGAGTTGGTACTTTTCCACGGCCCGTTCGCGGCCCGCGTTCCCGAGCCTCGCGGCCAATTCGGGGTCGCGCATTAAGCGCGTAAACGCTTCGCCACAAGCCTTAGCGTCGCCGCGGGGCACGAGCAAGCCTTCGCGTTCGTGGCGGATGATTTCCGGATTTCCGCCGACATCGGTGACGACGACGGGTAACCCCGTGGCCATCGCTTCGAGCAACGTCAGCGATGCCGCCTCCGATACGGAGGTCAGTGCGAAGGCGTCGGCGACGCGCAGAACATCGGGGACATCGCTGCGAATGCCGAGGAATTTCACGCGGTCCGCGATGCCCAAGGTACGTGTGAGTTCTTCGAGTTCGCCGCGAAGTGGGCCATCGCCGACCATGAGCAAATCGACATCGGGTATCGTGGCGGCGGCGAGCGCGAAGCCGCGAATGAGCATGTTCTGATCTTTGACCGGGTGATGCCTGGCGACATGTACGATGGTCCGGCGTTGCGGATTCAAACCGAAGCGTTGGCGCAGTTCGGACTTATCCGCGACGGTCGAATAGCGACTGATTTCGATGCCATTTTCGATGACTTCGATGCGTCCGCCACGGAAGCCATCGAGGTCGCGCATCGCCTTGGCGCTGAACCCGCAACAGGCGTTGACGGCATCGGCGGCGCGGTCGAGGACGATGCGATTGAACGCACGGCGATACGGCGAAACGATGTCCGGGTAGTGTCGCCCGTGCTCGGTGAGGATCAGTCGTGGCATCGGGCGTACGAGCGGTTTCGCGAAAGCGGAGTAGAAGAACGGCGTGTACTGGTGCGCGTGAACGACGTCGATTTTGCGCTGGCTCAGTTCCTTCGCCAAGTTCCACGACACGCGAAAATCGCGACCCGGACGGCGATGGAAGCAGACGAGATCGCCGCCATTCGCGAGGTGTTCTTCGCCGAGTTGGCCGACGCGATCGAGGCAGAACACCGTCGGGGTAATGGCATCACCCAAACGACGAATCGCCTCTTTTACCAGCACTTCCGCACCGGCGACTTGCATGACGTGCAACACGAAGCCCACGCGAATCGGCCGCGACTGCGGTTCTTCGGGCACTGACACTGGGGTGACACTCATCGTTGCGGGAACCCCGGTCGGGTGCGTGGCGGTGTCTGCCCGTTGGCAGGTGCCTCCTGTGGCATCGGTCGGGGCACCGGGCCGCGTGGCGGCATCGGTTGTTGTGCCTGCCGACCTTGGGTATTCGGCAGTGGGTAGCGGTTCCCCGCGTGCCATTGCCCCGGCATTTTCTCCTTCAACATCGTGTCAGTCGCGTTCAGCAACGCCCAGACTTGCGTGCCGATGAACAGCAGCAAGTACGAAATCTCAAACACCTCGAGCGACAAAAACGTTGCCCCGACCAAAAAGCTAATCAGCGAGCATTCGATGCCGCCGAGGATCGCGGTCGCACGCATCGATTCGGGATCGGTTCGACGCCAGAGCCTTCGCCTCGCTCGCCAGATCGAAATGAATGTCGCAACGACCATGCTGACGTAAATCAGCAGCGCCATCCAACCGCTGTCTGCGGCCACTTGGAGGTACAACATGTGGATGGTGCGGCCTTCCATGTCGGCCCCGCGTTGCTTCATTTCTTTGTTCGAACAGCGAATCCCCGCGCCGAAAATCGGGTAATCCCACGCGATTTCCTCCGCGATTCCCCAACTCAATTTGCGGGCCTGATAGCTACTATCGACCTCGCGTTTTTCGATACTGAAGAAGCGATCCTGAATTTCCTTACCGGCCATAAAGGGCAAGGCGAACAGTCCACACAACAGTAGAAATGCGAAGAACTTCTTGTATCTCGTGTAAAGAAAATAGAAGGGCAGTGCGGCGATCATCGACCCCATCGCCCCGCGCGAATAGGTACCGAGAACGGCGTGAACGATGATCGGGATGAGAATCAGGAAGCCGTAACGGTACCAGCCTTTGGTCATCTCCCATGCGAAGTAGCAGAGCGGCACGCCGAGCGCGAGCATCAGGCCCGCGCCGTTGTTATCGAGGCCGGCAAAACCGCGACTGTATAAGATGAGCTTACCCGTCTGTATATAAATCATGTTGGCTTCATACGCGATATAGCCGACCGCCGTCACGACCAACATGAACAATCCCCATATCTGTGTGGGGGTGCGCACGACGCGCGATGCGAGGTAGTACATTGCGAAGATTTTCAGGTATTCGCCGAACCATTCTTCGGAGGTGGCTTGATCGTTCGACCGCGCGTAACTGCACACGATCCAGAAAGCGAACATCATCATCAGCTTGTGGGCCAGGGTAAATTTGGGCCGATAGCGCATCAGGGACGATTCGCGTTTGCCGAACGACAGGATGCCGAACGACCACGAGATGTACCCGAAGATCGCCGACCCGGCCACGCAGAACGACCACGGGATCGACACGGGTGCGTAGTCGAGGGTCCATTTCCATAGGAATTGCGGGCGGAGAATCGCATAGAAATAGTAGAGCGCGACACCCGCGTAGGGCGTCCACCAGAACGAACTGACGACCCCAAAGAATGTCAGTGCGATGAGAAATAGATATTGTTTCATGTCTGTGCGCGAGGTTGCGTAGGTATCCGAAACAATCTTAACGGATCGCGAGTGCGATATTTTCGGGTTGCGGTTTGCGAGAATGCCGAATGCCCGCCGTGACGATGTCCGCACATGCGGACCACGTATGATGTTCGACGACCCACGAACGAACGTCGCGGCCGAGTCGTTCGCGTTTTGCGGAGTTCTGCCACAGTTCGATGAGCGCAGTCGCCCACTCGGCTGGCGTGCGATACGCGGGTATCGGCGGGTGTCCGTTTAGCCCACTCACCACACGCGGAGTGGCAATCGTTGGCATCCCCATCGCGGCGGCTTCGAGCAATTTATTCTTGATGCCACCGCCACTCACGAACGGCAGCACCACGACAGCATTCGATCGGACAGCCGTGCGAATGTCGGGCAAATCGGCGGTGACGCTCACGCCATTCTTACCGTGGAACGCAAGCACTTCCGCGCCCGGTTGGAAACCGTAGATGTTAAATTTCGCATCGGGAACTCGTTCCCGTACCTTCGGCCACACGCGATTGCAGAACCACTCGACCGCCTGAATGTTCGGGCCGAAATCGAGCCGCCCCCAGAACACGCAACTGTTCGCTGCCGGCGTTTCGTCGCCCGGTGCGTAGTAATCGGCATCGACTCCGTTGGGGATCACGTCGTTTTTGCGGCAACCGACGAGCCAGCGGAACGCTTTCGCATCGGCATCGGATACGACCCAATTGCGGTCGACGATCGAACGATAGGCGCGTTCGTACATGCCTTTCAAAAGTCCGTCTTTGAGTTCGTGCCAGGTCGATTTCTTCAGTAGGCGAAGCTGCGACCAATGGTGCCAAACCCATTCGTCGGCCGCGTACCAAATTCTCGTCGTTTCGGCGGACAACGCACCGAGGTACGGCAGCACGTTCAGCCCCGAAACCACGACGACATCCGCACGAAATTCCCTTGCTACACTCGCCACCCAGCGGATGCGTTCGTTCGAGATGCCCCAGTACGTACGGTATTTTTCTTGCCACTTGGTCAACGCGATGGGCGTTCGATCGTCGTGCGGAATCGCGTTCGCGTCGGTGAAGCAGAACTCGGCTTCGAGGCCGCCGTTCGCCGTCGCTTCGGCAGGTGATGCGTCGAATGTGGCGAGGCCGACCGCGTGCCCCGACTGCGCCAATGCCTGCATCATGTAAAATGTGTGAACGTCGTGCCCACTCGAACGCGGCCACGCCATACGCTCTTTGACGAACAGAATTCGATTCGCATCCATGCTGTTTTCTAATAACACCGGTCGCTCCTAAATCGCAAATAATTATCGTTCAGTCATTCAATACAGAATTTTTAACCGCAGAGTACGCAAAGCAAAAACTCATGATTTTAACCTCTGCGTTCTTTGCGTACTCTGCGGTTAATCTTTTATTCCTTCGTTCGTTCGCACGTCTAGTCTCGTTTCGGGATCCGCGTAGCGGGTTCAGTCTTGTTAGCCCGACGCGCTAGCGAGGGATTCAAGGCCCTCGCTAGCGCGTCGGGCTAACAAGACCGCGACGAGCAATCCGAAACGGGACTAATGTGCCCCGCGACCGCCGTCGATTCGCACCCGTATCGGGTTGTCGTGAATGAACCGTGGCAACCCGGTCGTTGGCAGAAGCGTCCGATGACTCGACGATTCCATGCGCGCATCGCGGCGAATGTTCCAAGCGGCGTATGCGCCGAACCACCCGCCGAACAACGCCAAAAGTATGTCGGTCGGCTCGACGAACCGCGTCGGCAATAACAACTGGCCGAACTCTAGCATACAAGCGATCAGACCGGTAATAATCGCGCCTGCGAATAGACGCAGCCGTTTGGTAGCATCGGATAACGGCCCGACAGCTACCACGAGTACGCCAAAAATCGCAAATAGGATCGTCTTCACGATCGCCTGTTCGAGGCTGAATAAATAGTTCCGCTCGCTGGCATTCGCGAAGGGAATCCACTCGATGATTTGCCATCGCGCCGACGCGATGGTCATGTCGAATTGGAATGGGTTCCAATGAATCAGGATGAGCAACAGGCCCCACGCTTGACCGTAAATCAGTGCGGCTTCGAGTTCGATACCATTTCCTTGCGCTTGTTGAATCGTGAGTTGAACGAGCGCCCAGCCGAACCAGAACGAACATCCGCCGATCAGGGCATCGGTCACACTCGGCGAGCGCGTTTGAATTGTGAGTTGCGCCGTCTCGATCAGGACGCCGAGGATAAATCCAC
The DNA here is from genome assembly GCA_043785305.1 of Limnoglobus sp. GTDB lineage: Bacteria > Planctomycetota > Planctomycetia > Gemmatales > Gemmataceae > Limnoglobus. Next base: position 26,847 of record JAYVXI010000247.1, read on the forward strand.
ACAACAACACGATGACGCCGAGTGGGATTCGTCGCTTCGCATTCGTGCGGGGAATGCTGCCGAGCAAGACACCGCCGATGAAGTAAAGCCCCGCGACTTCGAGCCACGATTGCACTTTCGACCACGGTTCGACGACATCGGCTCGATTCAGTTCGTCGAATGGGATCACCGTTGCGTTGCGAACATTTCGAGCCAAGTCCGAGCCACTGACCGAGATGTCGAACGGCATCAATTGAGCGATGACGAGCACGGCGAGGTAAGTCATCGTCAACCGCCCGGCCGTGCTTTGCCAGGTCGCGCCGCGTCGCCCACCTCGGAGCGTTTCGGTCAGCGTCGAACCGATCATCGTCCAAAGGAACATGCCGATAGCCGAGCCGATGGATTGTGCGACGATGTCCGAAAGCGAGCAGGTTCGCCCAGGGAACCAGAGCTGACTGAACTCGACACTCGCCGCGAAAAACACGCACAGCGGCCAGACCGCGATGCCCGTCCATGCCGTCGCACCGGGGTCGGGGCGACGGTCGGCACGCAGTGCGGCCAACAAAAAGAACCCGAGCGGCAGCCCGAGCAAGCCATTCGCGAGGAAATCCGAACGCGAATCGATGCCGAGCCGTGCGCCGAGGATCGATTGGAATTTCGCGGTCGCGTCCGAAAACGGAAGATTGTGATACGCGAACGGAACGAGGCTGCCGTACACGGTGAATACCATCACGCCGACCGCAAACCACCAGTAAATCGGAGCGATACGATTGGGCACGGGCGAAGCGTTCAAGATGTCGCTCCCGTCGGTTTGGGAGCAGCAGGCGGAAGATCGTTTTTATCGTTATTCGGTTGTTCGGGTACGACCCACTGCGCCGCCGCCGTCGCCGTTGCGGACTTCAAAATATCGTCGCGATCCGGTGCCTCGGGGACGACGAACAACCAGTCGATGATCTTGAGTTCCATCCAAAGGAACCCGAGCGCGAACGGCATCATCAGCCAGCCCGCGAAGTCGTGGACGATCTTATCGCCGAGCCACTGCCAACCGGCGATATACACCAGCGCCGTAATCGTAATGCGAATGATATTCGACACGATCGAGATCGGTATCGTCGTGAGCACGATGAAGATTCGGTCGCCGACGGGCCGCGTGAGCAGCAGCGCCATCGCGGTGCCAATCGCGACGAACGTGAGCACCATGCTCAGCCCGGAACAGGCCCATTCGACGCCGAGGCGAATGTCGCCGACGTTGATGACGGTCCCACCTTGGCCGGCGATGTACGACGGGTAGCCGATCGTTTGCAACAAGAAATTGCTTGCCGTCGTAGCAATCTGACGCAATTTGAACGTGAACAAAATCTCGAAGCGGTCGGGTAACTTCACCATAAAAATCAGGAACGCCAGACTCGGCCACGCCCAACGCAGCCCCGCACGACCGAGCAACAGTGCCACAATGCCGCCCAGCGCCAGTATCAAGCTGACGCCCTGGCAGAACTCCTTGGCGATGTTCGTCATCCCCGCCCAACTCGATAACGCAACCGCGAACACGATCGGCAACAAGCCCCAGTATTCCGGCCATTCGATCAACGGTGGAAGTTTCGAGCGGCGCGTCCAGAGCAGATACGCGGAGAAAAGCGGCACGAGGAACCCGTGCGAATAGTCCGCCTGATTACTCCAGACGCGCACCATGTCGGCAATCGCCGTGTGAAACGCAAACAACAGCGAGACGACCAGCACGCCAAGCATTATTCGCCACGATCGCGAACGGAGAATCTCGGCCAACGGTTGCGGTTCCACAGAGCAGTCTCAAACGAGGTTCGGGTCGGCAGCGCAATGGCAGCCGAGCGTACCGCTAAGATATGTCTAAAGTTCCACCTCGGACGCCCTTTCTCACCGTGTTCTTTCAGTTATTCTTGAGGCGTAAATTTCGGCTGCGAGCGATTCGTGTCTTTCGCTGAAGATTTTCGCGCAAGCGTCGATTCTGCGCACGTTATCCGGATGCACCAACTCTTCCCCAAGGGTTGCGGCCCGTCGGGGGTGGTCTCCGGCGGGCCGATCTTTCTGTATAAATTCCGCATGCGATTGAATCTCCGCCTCCCGTCGTGGCTGCTCGGTGCGATGCTATTCGCCGCCGCCTACACGCAGTCTCCGCTCTTCTTCTCGAATCAAAATCAATACTTCCTGCACGGCATGGCCGACGCGGGTGTCGGCCACCTCTCGCACGATTGGCTCGCAAACACGCGCGACCCCACGCCGTTGTTTTCGATGATCGTGCAACAGGCGTTTCGTTGGAACGTCCCCGAAGCGATCTTCGTTTGCTACGCACTCGTCATGATCGGCTACGTGTATTCGCTGGTAACAATCGTCGATCACTTCGCCTGGTTCCCGAAGTCGACTCTCGCACGGTGGGCGTTCCTTTGTGGAACGATATTCATCCACTCGGCCATCGCGCGTTGGCTGAGCGTGCAGGTGGCGGGCGTCGATTACCCGTGGTACTTCCAGTGTGGCGTGGCGGGGCAGTACGTGCTCGGTGCCGGGTTGCAGCCATCGGTGTTCGGCGTGCTTCTCATCGCTTCGATTGCCGCGTTCGTCTCGAACCGGCTGGCACTGGCGATTGCGTTATTGTGGATGGCGTGCGGAATGCACACGACGTACTTGCTACCGTGCGCGATGCTGATTCTCGGCTACAGTTTCGCGAACGATCGAAGTGGCGAACGCCGGAAAGCGTGGGTAACGCTGGCCGTCGGCCTGTTCGGGCTGGCAATCGTCGGCACGCTCGCGCTGTCGCGGTTCGCGCCATCGGATGCGGTCTCGTTCGCGAGCGGGCAAAAGTTGCTCGCCGAAACCCGCATCCCGCATCACTCGATTGTCAATCGCTGGCTCGACCCGATCGCGGGCCTGCAATGCGTAGTCGTACTCATCGGGATCGCCTACACGCGCGGTTCGCGGCTGTTTCCCGTGCTGTGCGTGGCCGCGATTTGCGCCACCATCGGCACCGCGTTCGTCGCGATCACCGGCCACCCGACGGCTGCGCTCATGTTCCCTTGGCGGATCTCGGCCGTGCTCGTTCCGCTGGCCGTTTCGATCATTTTGGCCAGACTGATTTCCAGATGGATCATTGCCGACTCTCGCAGTCGCATTGCCATCGCGGGGCTGGTTCTGGTGAGCATATGTCTGGCAATATCGGGCATCGTGCTAAACTGCGTCGGCATCGGCTATGCCATGAACGAAGCCGAACGCCCCGTCCTCGAATTCGTGCGATCGACGAGTACCGCGAACGATGTATACCTGATCCCGACGCGGATACCGAAGCTCTCCGGCGCACGCGGTTCCGTCTCGACGACATTCACGCCGCCACCGCGACCCAAGCCAGGGGCTACGCTGATCCCCGTCGATTTCCAGCGATTTCGCCTGATGACGGGCACCGCGATCTTCGTCGATTTCAAGTCGGTGCCCTATGCCGACCGCGAAGTGCTCGAATGGCATCGCCGCATGAAACTTTGCGAAAACTGGTACGACGGCGACCTGTGGAACAACCCCGAAGCCATTGCCGATCTCATCCGCGAAGGCATCACGCACGCGATCGTTTCACGCGAACAGAAACGGTTGCCGGAGCAGTTTCCGCCGATCTACGAAGATGAAGCGTTCACCGTGTATCGACTGGAATTGCCCAGATCGCGCTAAGAAATCGCGTGGGTTCGGGTACAATCCCGTAATGATCGTTCCCCCCATACATACTGAGAGGGTATCCGATGCGTCGGTTTCTACTATTGGGTGGCTCGCTTGCGGCACTCGCGTTTGCCAGTTGCAGCGAAGCACCACCGAAGGCAGCGACGGTCGCGAATGAAGCGACGAAACCTGCTGTGGCCGAAGCGAAGATCGAAGTGCGGACTGTGAACTTCGCGGCTCTCGAAAAGGAAATCCAATCGCACAAAGGCAAGGTCGTCCTCGTCGATGTGTGGTCTTTAGGGTGAACGAGTTGCTTGAAGAAATTCCCGCATCTGGTTCAGATGCACCGCGATTTGGCTGCAAAAGGTTTGGTAGTCCTCAGCGTCACGACCGACGAACCCGAAGATACCGACAAAGTCCTCGAGTTCTTGAAACTCAAAGGGGCCACATTCCCGAACGTCTTGCTCAAAGACACCGACGCGAACGCCAAGAAGCACGAAGAAACCTACCCGACGTTCCCACAACCGATGCTCTGGGTCTACGACCGAACCGGCAAGAAAGTCTTGCACGACGAAGGCAAAATGAAGCCCGACCAAGTCGATGAATACGTGAAGAAATTGTTGTAGCGAAATCGATCCCGAAGCATGGCGGACCTCATCGAAGTGCAAGAGTTACCCGAAACCCGGCCGCGTGGCAAGCGATTGCTCCACCTCCTCCGTCGCGCACATTTATACCTGGGATTGATGCTGTTTCCGTGGGCCATCCTCTACGGTGTCACGTCGTTTCTGTTCAACCACCCGACCGCGTTTAGCGATGTGCCGACGGCCTCGTTCGGTGCGTCTGCGTTCGTTGGCACGCCGTACGAACGACGCCCGACCGCGAACGAACTCGCCGAACAAATCGTTCGCAAACTCAACGATGTTCAGAAGCCGACCGTGCCCTACTCCCTCGTAGGCGAAGCGAAATTTTCGCGCGAGTTCGCGTTCGGCATCGTCAAAACGGAAGGAATCTCGCTGAGTTTCCTCGTCGATGTGAAATCGGGTAGCGGCACCGTTCGCAGTTCGGTCGTGAAGGATTTGGCGAACGACAAGATCGCACCGGAAAGACCCTCGTTCGCGAACGGTCGCCCCGAAGTGGCTGCCGTGCGGAAAGCGAGTGTGGCCCTGCCCCGCAACGATGGCATTCTGCTCGACAATCCGATTCACGAACGGGTGAAAGCGAGCATGGCGACGGTCCTCGAACGCACCGGTTTCCCCACTGGCGAAGTGACCGTCACATCGGTGCCCGATGTCGTGTTCCCGATCGTGGCCGACGGGCGAACGTGGACCGCCAGCTACAACCCGATGACGGGAATTGTCGGCGGTGCGCCGGCCGAAACCAAACCGGAAACCGAACGGAGTTGGCGTCGGTTCGTGTTGCGATTGCACACCGCCCACGGCTACCCCGGCGAAGCCAACGCCAAGTGGTTCTGGGCCATCATCGTCGACGTCATGGCGTTCGTCTTGTGCTTCTGGGGACTGTCCGGCTTACTGATGTGGTGGCAAATCCGATCGACTCGCAAGATCGGCTTCGCCCTCCTCGCCCTCAGCGCGACCGCCGCAACCGCACTCGGCCTCGCAATGCACGAAGCCCTGAGATAGCGACGAACGGTGCGGGTTTAACGAGCCACCGGGTTCATCCCTATCGCGTTCGGCACGGCGTTTGCCGTGCTTGGTCCGAGCCCAAAATGAGATTGGAGCTACGTGCCGATCGACCTCG
>JAYVXI010000248.1:0-11855 GCA_043785305.1 Limnoglobus sp.
CTTTTGGAGTCCGCACACCGGCGGCGCGAACTTCGCCTTCGCCGACGGCAGCGTGCGACTCCTGCGCTACACCGCCAACCCGATCATGCCGGCACTCGCGACCCGAGCGGGCGGCGAGGTGGTTGCGATCGAGTGATTTGCATACCGCGACACATTACATGCCGCCGAATAGCCGGTCGTAGTCGGGCCATTCTTTCGGGTGGAGCAGGTTCTTCTTGATGCCATAGCGGATCGCGAGATCTCGGAATTCGTTCATTTTGACGCGGTTCTCGGCCTTCTCCTCGGCGAGTAACGCATGGAAGCCATACACCGGTTTCTGTGCGTAACGCAGTGCTGCGTTGACGTCCGCGACGGCGTCCTCAAACTTGCCGGTGGCGGTGCGTGCCATCGCGCGGGTGTCGAGCAAGTACGGTTGCGGGCCTACGCGCGCGATGGCTTTCTCGATCAATTCCGTGGGGCGTGGGGTCGCGTCGTTGCGGTGCAAAATCAGCAACACCGCGAGGTTGTTGAGTGCAACGACCTGGTTCGGTTCGCTCGCCAAGGTTTTTTCGTACGCACGAATTGCGTCGTCGTACTGCTCGCGGGACTCGAACACCATCGCTTGCGCGAGTACCCACTGCGAGTCTTTCGGTGCCAACGCTGCCTGTTCGTCGATCCACTTCGACACGTCGAGAATCGTGCGATCCCACTCAGCGCGTTCGGCTGCGGGTACGTTTGGACGAACTCGCATCGCGACTGCGTTCTTGTAGAGTTGCCCGCGTTGCGGCACGGTGATTTCCTTGTCGTCGATGCCGCGGATCGTGGCAATCGCTTTCATCTGATCGCCGGTCTGGATGTAGAAGAGCGCGAGTCCCAGGAAGCGGTTCGGCAGCTTCGTCGTGTCGGCGGCGCGTCGGTACACCTCTTCGGCTTCCGCCGTGCAACCGATGTCGACGAGCAACGGGCCGACGAGCGAAAGCAACATCGCAGGTTCGTTGGCGGCGGCGAATGCGAGCGGCCCTTTTGCGGCCAGCTTCTTGTCTTCAAACTTCGCCTTGTATCGCGCCTCTTCGGAAATCGCCGGCCACGTTTTGGGTGCCATCTCCCGAACGCGGTCGAGCGTCTGCCGGGCCGCGTCTTTCTTGTTCGCTTGAACTTGCATCTGATGAAGGAGTACGAGGTAGTTCAGCGAAACCGGTCCGCGTGTGGCTAATCGCAGCGTATTCTCGGCGGCGTTCGCGTTGCCTTCCTGGAAGTACAACATCGCCAATTTCGCGCTATCTTCGAGCGGCAGCGGGTCTTGCGTCACCGAATCTTCGATGAGCTTTTTCGCTTCGGCCCTGCGGAACGGATCGACGGTCAGCGCGAACGCCTTCGCGCGCACATCCTCGGGGTTGGTGCCCGATTTCAGATTCTCATCCAGCAATGCGAGCGCACTCGGAAGCTGACTGTAACCGTCGGGCCGCTGGACTTTGTTCGCGGCCAAGGTTCGGCGTGCCCAGCGTCGTTGCACGTCCGGTGCGTTCGTTTTGATTAGCCGTTCGCACTGGGCATCGGCGGCGGGCAGTTGCGACGTTCGCAGGTAAAGTTCCGCTAACGCACGGATCAATCCCGGCTCGTCTGCGTGCGTTTTCAAGCCATCGAGGTAGATGCGTTCGGCCGCCAGGTTCTCGCCGAGAATTTCCTGTGCACGGCCCAACACCGCAGGCAGATCGGCGCGATTCTGGAACGAGGCGACCGCCGCCGTCAACGCCGTTTCCGCTTTCTGGTAAGCCGTTTTCGCACTTGCCATATCGCCCGCGCTCGCCTGTGCCGCGATCAAGCCGATCCAATTATCCGGCGATGTGGGGGCGAGTGTCGTCGCCTTCTCGAACGCGAGAATCGCCTCGGCGCGCTTGCCGTTCATTTGCAGCCAGTTCGCGCGGAAGAGTTGCTCGCGCGGGTTGTCCGATTTTTCGAGTTTCTGAATCATCGCGAGCGTCGCATCCGAGTTGCGAGTACCCGTCGCCGCGTCGATGATTGCGAGTTGTTGTCGCAAGTCGTCGGGGAGGCCAGCCGTTTGGCTACGCCCTTCGAGTAACCGCCGCGCTTCCTCCATGCGCCCGCTCGAAACGAGTCCGAGAACGAGGCGTCGGTAGACCAGCTCGCTACGGTCGCCGAGGTCGTAGGCTTTGCGAAAATGCACGAGCGCCGTCGCCGGTTCGCCAACCATATCGGCGAGGCTACCGAGTACCGAATGCGGCCGCGACCACGTTTCGCGCAGCCCGATGATGTTCTCGAGTTTCGGCCGCAGCGCCACAATTTTCGCTTTGTCGCCCGGTGCGGTGTTGCTCAATTCGACGAGAACCTGACCGAACAGGAAGTTCGGTCCGTCCTCGCCTTCGAGGGCCTTCACTTCGCCGAGAACCTTCAGTGCGTCGTCGCTACGATTCTCTTCGAGGTAAATTTGCACGAGCGACATCCGCGAAGCGAGGTCGTACGGTTTCTCCGCCGTGGCCTTTTGAAATAGAGCCGCCGCTTCCGTTCGCTTCCCCAGAAACTGATAGAGCAAGTCGCCGAGGCCGGTGTGAAGCGAGTAACGATCCTCGACGGAAAAGGCTTCGGCCTTGTCCCCGAGCGCGACAATCGCAGCGGCATCGGGTGGCGACTTTCGCAGGATGTACGTCGATCGCGCGAGGCGAATTGCTACCTTGTCGCCGAGTGCCTTCTCGGCGGTGTCGAGCACGTCGAGGCCGGCCTTCGAGTCCGACTGCGCGAGGATCGCCGCAATCGCGATTCGCGGCGACGCTTCATCGGGTGCCCGCTTGACGAGATCGCGGTAAAACGCGATCGCTTCCTCGGGTTTTTCCTGCATCAGAAGTGCCTGCCCGCGTAAAAGTTCGACGCCGATTGTGTACGGGGGTTTGCCGATGGCAGCATCGAAGGCGGTCCATTTGCGGATGCTCGGCAACTTGACGGCCTGTTCCTGAAACAGCAAGTTTAATAGTGCAAACCGCGCGGCCGGGATCGTCTCCGCGTACCGTTGCAAGATCGGCACCGCTTGCGCGCCGCGACCGAGTTTGATGAATGCGTTCGCCATCCCGATTTGCGCGAGTATCGATTCCGGATCGACTTGCGACGAGCGATGATACGCCTCGTACATGCGTTCGGGGTTGCTGGCGTAGCTGTAGCATTCGCCGAGCGACAGTTGCGCCTTGGCGTAGAGTTTCGCCCATTTTTCAAACGCGGGAAGTGCCGCCTTGAGCCGGGGAATGGCTTCGTGCCACTTGCCTTCGGCGAGGAAAATCCGTCCGTTGAGGTAATCGAAAGTCGGGCGGAAGACTTCGCGTTTGGAGAAGCGTCGCGTCGTTTCCGCACGTGCCGTGAAGAGGTCTTTCCGGTCGATCAACCGATCGACGAGTTCCACGGCAAACAGGTCGTTCTCTGCCGTCATTTTGACCGCGGCCTGGAGTTGCTCGTCGGCTTCGGCGACTTGGTTGAGGCGAATGAGCACTTCCGAGTACATCGAACGCAACCGCGTGTTGTTCGGATTGACTTGCACCGCCTTCCCGAGGATCGAACGCGCATCGGCGAGGCGGTTGTCCGCAGCATACACTTCCGTCAGAAGGAGCACGAATTCCGGGTACTTCTCCGGGTCGCGAACCGACGTCGTCGCATTGCGAATCTCTTCGCGGGCTTGTGCCGGTTCGCCTTTGGCAAATAGGTACTTCGCGCGAGTGATGCGGGCAGTAATGTCGTCCGATTTATCGCGGGCCAACTGATCGATCACGCCGTCGGCTTCCTCGAATGCTTCCTTCGTTTTGATCTCCGTGCGAAGCAGCATCGCCAGTTTGAGGTATGCCTCACTCGGCCCTTTCCCCGTTTTGACGATCCGCTGGAGCTTTTCCATCCCCTCGGTCAGCTTGCCCATTCGCAGTTCGCACGTGGCCAATAGGTCGAGCATCTCGACGTCGTTCGGCTGACCTTTGAGCGGATCGACCATTTGCGAGAGGTGCAGCTTCGCCCCGGCGAAGTAGTTGTAGTCCATGTAAATCTTGATGAGCTTCCGCCGTTCCTCGCTCCGCGTCGGCGCGATGTTCAGCAAGCGTTCGTAGCAGTCGATCAGTTCGCGTTTCGATTTCGGGTTCACTTGGCTATCGTCGTCGAGCAACTGTGCATAATCCGCCATCACGAGCGTATCGCGCGGGCGGAAGTTCAAGTACTTCATGTACAGCGCAAGTGCTTCCGCACGGTTGCCGTTCTCGATGGCTTTCTTGGCCGAATCGAGCATCGTACTCGCGTTACGATTCACTTGGTAGCGATTCGCGAAGTAGAAGAGGCCCATAACGACCGCGATGGCAACGAACAAAATCGCCACGCGCTTGGCATTCATTCGGCGATAGACAATTCGACGACGTGACACGCACGATACCTCGGGAGAGTTCAGTTCGCGTGGATCGAGTCCACGTGTAACAATTCTATCGAATGTAGCACGCGAGGAACCGGACAACGAACAACATCCGGTTTCGTAGCGGAAGTCGTGAGACTTCTGACGCAGCGACTTCCCGATCCCCGAAGTCTCACGACTTCGACTACATACGCAGACGCGACACCGCTCCGAATCGGTCAAAATGGAGACGCGATACCAACGACGTTCCTTGAAGCCGTGTTGGACTTCTGTAAAACATCACGAACACTTTCTACCTTTCCCAATAGGATTGTGGAATAATGAAGGCGATTAGCAATTTTCTGTTCAACGAGTGGTATTTCTCTTTTCCGATGGTTTTCATGTCTCTGGTAGCCTTCGCGCTCGTGTCGTGGCGCTGGCTGTTGAACATCAATTGTGGCACCAAGATGGACAAGTTCTTACCGGAGTTTCAGGGTGCCCTGAAACGCAAAGGTACGAAGGGGGCCATCGCGGTTTGCAAACAGGAAAAAGGCCTGATCCCGAGCGTCCTTTACGTTGCGGGCCTCGAAGCGGCGGAGCAAGGTGTCGCGGCAATGCGGCGGAGCATGGCGAGTGCGGTCGAACTGGAAATCCTCCCGCGGTTGAACTTCCTGCTCGCGCCGATCTTGGCGATCGCGAAAATCTCGACGATGGTTGGGTTGCTCGGCACGGTCATCTCGATGATTAAAACCTTCACCGACATCGGCGAGGCATCGGCCAAGGGTGGCGGCGGGGCCGGGGTCGCGGCACAGGCGGGTTCGATCGGCTTGGCGCTGTTCGCCACGGCTATGGGCCTTTTGACCGCGATTCCGCTGGTATTCATGCACGTGATGTTTAAAGACTGGATTAACCGCTTTGAAACCAAAATGAAAGGCTCCGCACAAAAGTTGATCGTGCTCGTGCAAAACGCCAAGAGCGGCAAACTCGAAGACGAGCCAGAAGAACTCGAACCCGACGAACGCCCCGCGAAGAAATCGCGCCGATAAGTCCCGTTAGCCCGACGCGCTAGCGAGGGATTATTATCGTTATTGCAGTTCAAACACGGCTGTCTCGAAATGCAGGCGTTTCCAAACTCGGTTTTCCGGCCTGAAGGGCCGATTCCGTCAGCCCAAGGCAAAGCCTTGGGTATGGTGTTGGAATGTTCATCGGCCCTGAAAGGGCCGTTCACCGCCCTGTTTGCGGTGAGGTTTTGCTAGGGATGTTGTTTGAACGGCCCCTTTCAGGGCCGAATCGTGGGCGGTCATGGTACCCAAGGCTTCGCCGACTTCGCCTTGGGCTGTAGGAATGAGCCTTTAGGCTCAAAAGACGGTCTGATACGTGGTTCTACCGGAATCGCAAACAGCGCAACCCTCGCTTCCTCGCTTGCGCGTCGGGCTAACAAAAACGTGTCGAATTACCCCGCTCGAAGTATAAATCTGATAGCCCTGGGTAGCGAAGGTTTCCATCATGGCCGTGCTCGCTTTCGATGTGTGGCTCCATGCGGCGAACACGGTCTACAAAGGCGTGCCGTTCGGGGCCGTCACCGATTGGGCGCAGCAAGGTCGCCTCGCGGCCGACGATAAAGTCCGCCCCGCCGGAACCAACGAACCTTGGGTCCGTGCGGCCGATCACGACATCATCGGCGACTATCTGTTCGTGAAGTCCACGACGGCACAGCCTGCGATTCCCCTCAAAGCGCACGAAGCACTCGAACCGGTCGAGATGGACGTCGGCTGGCGCAAATCGCGAGAGGACGACGACGATGATGTCGACATGATCCCGCTCATCGATATTAGCCTCGTGTTGCTCATTTTCTTCATGATGACGGCGGCGGTTTCGGCACTGTCGCCCGTGGCGGTGCCGGAGATGAAAAACATCGCCGACCTGAAAACGGGCGGCGATGCCTTCACGGTGACGATCGACAAAAATCCTTTAGGCGAAGTGATTTACTCGATACGCATCGGGGATCGCGCCCCGGAAAAGATCGATGCCGAACTGCCGACGTTGGCGTCGGCGTTGGTCCGACTCGATGCGAAACTCGCCGAGGTTCTTGCGGCAGGAAACGCGCCGCCCGAGGTGCGAATCGCCTGCCACAAAGAACTACCGAGCGAACGGGTCCACGAACTTTCCAAGGAACTGCAACGGCGGAAAGACGACAAAAAGATCTCGCTGTTCGGTGCGGAAGTCAACGAGAAAAACACATGAGCGATGCATGGTCGATCCGGTTTGAAGGGTCGGATGCGGTCGCGTCGGTTGCGACCGCGAACGCCGTTCTCGAAGGGCTGCGCGACGGCGAATGGGAGCCTTCGGACGAAGTCCGCGGCCCCACCGATACCGATTGGCTCGCGATCGAAGATCACACGGCATTTGCCGAAGCGGTCGCGGAGATGGCACCGCCGCCCGTCGAAAAACCCGACGACACCAAGCTCGACATGAACCCGCTGATCGACGTTGCGCTCGTGTTGCTGATCTTCTTCATCCTCACGACGACGTACTCGTCGCTACGCCGCACGATCGAACTGCCGAGCGAACCCGAACAAAGTCAGGGGGCAGCGAAAAAGCTTACGCCGCAAGATGTCGAGTCGCAGGTGTTCCGCGTCGAGGCATGGATGGCCGACGATCGGCCGCGGGTGCGTATCAACGAGAAACTCGTCGAGTTGGAAGACGTCGAAAAGGAAATGAAAGAGGTCGTGAAATCGACCGGCCGCCGCGAGATGATGCTCGAAGTCGATGGCCGGGTTCCGTGGGGTATCGAAGCTCAATTGCACGACGCCGCCAAGGCCGCCGATGTCAAACAGATCTACCGCAAGCCGAAGAAAGCCAACGGCTGAGCGATCATCGCAGAATCTGATCGGTGACGATGAGATCGTATTTGCCACCCTTCATGACGACTTTGAAGGTGGTCTGTTTAATGCTCTCGATTGGCTTACCTCGATAGGACTTTTCCATACCGGCCAGCTTGTCCTCGATCTCGCGAGGGAAGTACGCCAGAAACGCCACGGGCGTGTAATCGAGTTGCAGTGCCTGCGCCACTGCATCGACGGACTTCACCCGCACATCATCGAAGCGAATCATCTGCGCGAGTAACGCGAGGTCGGCGTCGGTTGCCACGACGAGCGGCTTCGGGGCCGAGGGATTCTTGAAGATGTACATCTTCTTGCTATCGGGGCTGGGAACCAAGATCGTTGCACTCAAGCCTGCCATCTGATTGACGTAATCGCCGCCGCTCGACGTATCGAACTTGATGACCCACCGCAGTGCGCGAGCGTAGGTGGAACTCGCCCCCGTGCCGCCGGGGCCGTTGCCTTTCCCAAAGTCGCCGCCGGTTGTGCCATTGCCCGTGCCCGGCTTTGCGCCGAGAAGCTTGTCGCGCAGGGTTTTGTCGAGGGTTGCCAGCGCCGCGGCCGCACCATCGGGGATTTCAATATCGCCGCCGACATCGACCTTGATCCGCTCGCGAATTTCGTCTTTGACTTCGTTGATCTGCGCCTGCTTTTCGAGGCGGTTGATATCCGAGAGTTGCGGCATCTGGCCGAGCGCGAGGTCTTGCGCGCCGCCGTTGCCTTCGCTGCCATCGCCGGTTTCATCGTCGCCGAACGCGATCACGGGAACGGGGTGCTTGTCTTTCGACATATTCAAACAACTGGGCAACATGAAAACTAAGAGAGTGGCCATTGAGTAGAAGAGGATCGACATCGCCGTGCCGATCGGCATTTCGAGCCGCTTGTTGTAACGCTCCCAGAATGGCTGTTCGAGAATGCCATCGGGGTCGAGGTCGCGGAATCCCGCATTCTCGATCGGTTCGATTTTCGGTTCGTCGTCGTGTAGCGTCGTTTGTGGGGCCATGATCGACTCCGATTCGTTCGAGGTTTGTCTCGTCTCGATACCACAACGCAACTTGCCACGCGCTTGTTGGCACAACTGAAATTATAACGCCAAATCGTGCGGCACTGCAACGGTTAAAAATCGCCTGCATCGCGCTTCGACCAGTACGGCAGGAACAGCCCGCCATCGACGTGGAGGATTTCGCCGGTGATGTAATCCGAGGCGGGTTCCGCGAGGAACAGAATCGCACGCGCGACTTCTTCGGATGTCGCCAGTCGACCCCACGGCAACGACTTGGCCGCTTTCTGAATCGTCTCTTCGGAAAAGAACTTGCGCTCGCCCGGCGTATCGGTCCAGCCGGGGTAACAGATGTTGACGCGAATTTTCTCTTGGAGCAGTTCGCAGGCGGCCGTGCGGGCCATCTGATCGATGGCGGCTTTGGCCATGTTGTAAGCCATCGCGTTAGGGAACGCGATCTGCGCGTGCGGCGAACTGACGATCACGACCGCGCCGCCCTGTCCTTGCTTGACCATCTGATTGCAAGTGGCCCGCAAGCAGTAGTAGGCCCCGAACATCGACACTTCGATCGTACGGCGAAAGCCCTTCAAGTCGGCGGTCAGGAACGGTTCGCGATCGCTGTACACCGCCGACGAGATGAAGATGTCGATCCGACCGAATGCTTTTACCGTCTCGGCGATCATCGCATCGACGGCAACGGGGTCGGAGACATCGGTTTTCGATGGCATCGCTTTGCGACCCAGCGCCCGAATCTCTTCGACGGCTTCCATCACATTTTGTTCGCCGGAGTAATAGTTCAGCACGACATCCGCACCGGCTTTCGCCAGTGCCACCGATGTCGCCCGACCGATCCCCGATGACGCCCCGGTCACCACCGCAACCTTGCCCACCAAAGATTGAGACATGTCCGCTCCTACATGCACCCGCGAATTCGTCCGAAACCCGTACATATTGTCTTACGAAGAGTTGCTCTGATGGATGCGAAAAAGATCAATCGCCTTTTGCTGATTTCGGTTTGGCGAGGCCCGCTTTCTCCATGAGCGACTGTGCGAAGACGTCTTCCGTGGCGTGGGCGGCTTCTTCGGCGACGATTTGTGCCGAGGCCGAAAGTTGATATTCGATCTTGAACTGATGGCTCGATATGCCGATGAGGTCGCCCGGTTTGATGAGCCGATGGGCCACCCGCTCCCCATTCACTTTCGTGCCGTTTTGGCTCCGCATATCGCGAACGTACCAGACGCCCGCCTTGAACGTGAACTCGCAATGTTGACTGGAAACGTTGGCGAATTCGAGGCAAATGTCGTTCGATTTGCGTCGGCCGACGGTCATCACATCGCGAATCAACGGGATCGCATCGCCACCGCCGACGGGCACGAGTTCGCCATGAATGGGATTGGACATTATGTATCTCGCCGCTACGAGGAAGAAAAATTAAGAGTGCGTCATCGAATGAACACAGTATACCCCAACACGTGCGTCATTTTCGACGGGAGAATCTACAAAAAAACCGATCCGCCGCACGGAAGAGCGTTGGCCCTTCACGGCGACGGATCGGCGAATCAATCTTGCTGTCACGAACCGCTTAGCGGCCGCCACCTGGGAAGTACGGGTTGCCCATAGCCGGGCCGGATGGCGGTGCGTAGAAGGCACCCATCAACGGGGCGGGCGTTTGGAAGTGGCCGTTGTACGGCCAGTACAGGTACCACGGGGCCGCCTGGAACGCGGGCAGCGGGTTCTTCCCGAACAGCTTCGCGAACGGGCCTTGTGGGTACGACGAGGGTGCCGACTGTGGGCAGCCTGGGCCGGAACAACCGCCCGCACGAACGTCGACCGCAGTAGCAGCCACCATCGCAATGGCGACCAGCGAATAGAAAAATGTCTTCATGATCCCTCTCGGCAGTTTCGATCCTTGAAACGTTGGCACACTCCCTGCGAGCGCACCGAGAATTCGACCTCGATAACATGCCCGACGAATGCGATCCGTGCGGGTATTCGGACTCGCGTCCGACTGGTTTTTTGAGGCACGCAGACGAGTAATCCCCACGTCGCGCTCGATCCGAATCACCGATTCAAATTGCCAGCGTTACTTCACCCGGCCCGTCAACACACCTGCTGCACCCGTGTTCTCCGCTGGCATGACCATCGGTGCGGGTTGCGACAGTGGCGCGGGTGCAATTGTCTCGGTGGCCGGTGCGACCGTCGTGCTGATCGCTTCGCTCGAACCGCAGCCACCCGGGCTACTGCACGCACTCGATTTGTGGCGATGGGCGAGCGGATGCACGCGATGGAAAACGTTCGTGAGCGTCGTTAATGCGTAACGGCCCCAACTCGCACGCGATCCGCAACTCGAACAGCCACTGCTACCGCAATGGCCATCGGCACAGTTGTTTTGTGGCGGGTTGTAGCGGAGGTCCGACGTCCAAGGTCCGTACGGCTCGAATGGGTAGTAGCCCTGGTAGGGGCCATAGTTGAACAGCGGGCCGTGTTGGTGAATTTTACCGAATAAGCCCATACAGAAACCGCCGCAACCCATGTTCGGGAACGGGTACGGATGTTGGGCCTGCGCTTTGCTCGAAATGGCGAACAAGAGGGGGATCGCGAGTAAACTCGCGACGGTCAGCTTCTTCATCGGATCCATCCTTTGTGCGTGGCATCTGGACCGTACGCAGACCGACTACCGGCCGTCCTTGGTCAGATTGGCACAATCATTCCCGATGAACCGCATGCGAGCAAGAATATCGAAGTGCAAAACGACGAGTCGACGAATCGCTAACAGGCACGAAACGAGCAATCGTTTCGGTGCGAAACATCCAGCGAATTCACCGGACCGCTACAAACGTCAGGAGTTACTCGAATAATCGCGACACCAGCACCGCGAAGCCGGGCAGCACGTCGCCGCCGGTCAGTTCCTGCCGGGCATTGGCGAACGTTGGCTCATCGTTGGGCTGGTAGATGGTGACGGTCCGGTCGTGCGGGTCGATCACCCACACGAGGCGTACGCCGGCCGTCAGGTACGTGTGGAGGACATTCCGGTAGTAATCGGCTGGCATCGCCGCAACAGAAACGGGAACAAAACGGTTACGGAAATTCGATAACAAGCTCAACTTCCCATCACTCTGGGGGAACCCACAAAACGCAACACGATATCGTTCCAGCCCCGAACTCACCACGAATCACACGAAAAAAGATATCGCCTATAAGGAAATCGTTCACGGTGTTGCCCGTTGGGGCAAATGCATAAGCCAATTCTTTACCCCAACGGGGTTAAATCCGATAGCCCAGGGTGAGACGGTTTCGTCGTACCCCTGGGGCATTCGCGGTGACTCTAGTCGCGTTTGTCGTAACGTGATTGTACGATACTTCACGCGGTCGGAAATGAGACGTTACCGGTCAGACAATCCATTCTTGTTAGCCCGACGCGCTAGAGCCTGTTATGCACTTAACGTGAGTGGTGGCGGTAGAATAGGCTATGAACACCGAACGCCAGCCGTATCCCAGCGATATTACGACGACGAGTGGGCTTTCGCCGCCCCTTATCTGACCCTGATGCGAGAGGACGCGCCGCAGCGAGAGCACGACCTCCGCCACGTCCTCAATGCCCTGCGTTGGCTGGTCAAGACCGGCAGCC
>JAYVXI010000249.1:0-3700 GCA_043785305.1 Limnoglobus sp.
GAGCGTGATCTTGCACTGCGTCGTTTGGAACGTGGACTGCATGAAGTGCTCCAACGGTAGCGATTCGCAGTATTCGCGCGCCGCTTGCTCGTAGAACAAAATGTCCGGATTCGTCGACTTCACGGCCATGGGTGGCACTCCAGAATGGATCATGTGAATGTATCACGAATCGAAGCTAAACGGTAGAGCGATCGTTTTCACTTTGCACATCCCGTTATAAAGTGATGTTAGGCGAATCGGTGCTTGAGCATGAGAGGTCCACACATGGCACGGAGGAGAACGAGTAATCCGGGGCCGTACCTGATGCATCTCGAACTGCTACGCGATCGCATCCCGGATGCGACCCGCTTTCCGTACAATCTGCCTGCTATCCGTGGCCTGACGAAGTTGCTGTTTCACCCGAAAGTGACGTTCCTCGTTGGTGAAAACGGTTCGGGCAAATCGACGCTTCTGGAAGCCATCGCAGTGGCTTGCGGCTTGAACCCAGAGGGCGGTAGTCGAAACTTCAATTTTGCCACCCGTGCCTCACACTCACCGCTCGACGAATGCGTACGCTTGGCGAAGACCGTGGCGACACATGGCGACAGTTATTTCCTACGCGCCGAGAGTTTTTACAATGTGGCGACAGAGATCGAACGGCTGGATGTTGGCAAATCCTACGGCGATCAATCGCTTCACGAACAATCGCACGGCGAGTCGTTTTTCGCATTGTTCCGCAACCGCTTTCGGCAACATGGCCTCTACCTGATGGACGAACCGGAGGCAGCACTGTCACCCCAGCGTCAGCTACAATTTTTGTCGCTGATGCACGGCTACGTTCAGGCAGGTGGGCAGTTCGTCATTGCCACGCATTCCCCGATCATCATGGCCTACCCCGATGCGTGCATCTACGTCTTGGATGGTGAAGCCATTCGCGAAGTCCCCTACGCCGAGACCGAGCATTACCTCGTCACCCGCCGTTTCCTGAACAACCCGCAACGGGCCATCGAAGCGTTGCTGGGCGAAGACACACCAAACGAAATGTAGAGGCTTTGCAAATGGCTTTCATATACGGCTCATCAAAAACGGAAACGATCTACGGTCCCATCGTCTCGATACACTGCCCGGTATGTGGTGATGAGGCGCTTGCAGAAACGTATGAAACGCGGGAACGGATCAAGCTGTATTTCGTGCCCATAACGACCCAAGTCGAACGCCACGTCATCTGTACGAATTGCAGTGCCAATCTGCTAACGAATCTATCGTTCGACGAGATGCCAGTCTATTTGCCGGACCAGTCGGAACAGCATCTATTCCAACGGATATCGATCGTCGTCAAAACATTTGCGGTTGCGAGTTTCGTTACCTTCATGGTGCCGTTTTTCGGTGCGGTGCTCGGCATGATCGCAATGATCCTGTGCCGTCAATCGCGAAAATCGTGGCCGTATCGTCTCGCCCGCTTGAGCGTGATTTTGACAGTCGTACTTTGGGGTGTATTATTATTGCGTAGCGCACTTGTAGCACTAAAGGTCTTGTAAGGGCACCATTCTGAGGAACGAGCGATGACGCAAAGAAGTTTGGTGCGGCTCTGTTTGGGCGCAATGACAGTTGCAATCCCATTGGGCATCTTCGCACTGACCCCACATTACCCAACGAAGCGTGCGATGGAACGCGAGATGGAAATGAGCAAGGTATTTGCCATGCTGTCAGAGCGGCAAGATCATAGTCAGATTGATAGTTGGTGTGGAATCGCTTCCCAAGAATGTAGCTATGAACAATCCGTTGAATTTCAGCAAAGAGTCGAGTCCGATACGAACCCGTCACGGGTCTGGTGTCCCACATTTGCAAATATACGAACACGCATACCGCCCCGAGGTTATCCATTCCCAAAGGATATCCGTTGGTATCGACTCAGCCATCCAACGGATCGCAAACAATACATCGGTATCGGAGTGGCAAAACATCACAACACAGGATGGATCGCCCACTGGATCCGATGTCGAGTCCCTGTCGGTTTCGATCCCGATGCGGAGAAAGCAAGCGATCTTTTGCATTGATTAAAGCTGGCGATTCAAAACGGAAAGGATTTATGATCAATCCGAACAGAATTGTTTTCACGAATAATCGAGGGCGATGCGATGGCTTTACCGAAACTCCTCATTACGCTTGGCGATGTGGCGGGGATTGGCCCGGAGGTGGTGGCGAAGGCGTGGCCGCGGTTGTTGGAATATTGTCAGCCCGTTGTCGTTGGCGACGCGCGATTTTTGCCGTGCGATATTCCGTGCGTCAATCCGTCGACTGCCGATCTTTCGAGCGTGACACCAAGTACGGTTCATGCGGCGGCGGGGCGGGCGGCGTACGATTGGCTCGTGTACGCAATCGACGAATGTCTCGCGGGTCGAGCGGAAGGCATCGTGACTTGCCCGCTGCATAAAGAGGGGCTTCATGCGGCGGGGATCGCCTTCCCTGGGCACACGGAAATCCTCGCCGACCGCACGGGGGCCACATCGCACGCGATGCTGCTTTACGACGACGATCTGCCGCTCGCGGTCGCGCATGTGACCTTGCACCGCAGCCTGCGGAGCGCGTTCGAGCATATTCACATCGATTCGGTGCTCGATAAAATCCGCTTGCTGAACGCGATCGTCCCGAAACTGACGGGCACGCCGGCGCGGGTCGGCGTGGCGGCGCTGAACCCGCACGCCAGCGATGGCGGCTTGTTCGGCAACGAGGAAGCCGAGATCATCGCGCCGGCGGTGGCGTTGGCGAAACGCGAAGGGATCGACGCCATCGGCCCGATCCCGTCCGATGCGATATTTTTGCCGCACAACCGTGTGAAGTTCAACGGCATCGTCGCGATGTACCACGATCAGGGGCACATCGCGATGAAACTCCTCGGCGGGCGGCGGGCGGTGAACGTGACGGCGGGCCTGCCGATCGTTCGTACGAGTGTGGCGCACGGCACCGCCTACGACATCGTTGGCAAAAACCTCGCCGACGAATCGAGCCTCATTTCCGCCGTGCGCGTGGCCGCAAGACTGGCCAGTCGCTAAGGTGATACATCAAGCACATTCGATGAAATCTCCGAGACTCGCTCATGGCACGGAAACGATTCGACGACGACGAGGATGACGACGACCGACCGCGTCGTTCGCGACGGCGCGATGACGACGATGAGGATTACGACGACCGACCTCGCCGCCGACGAAGCAAGCCGAAGTCCGGGTTACCGACGTGGGCGTGGGTGGCGATCCCGCTCGGCCTTGTGCTACTATTATGTTGCGGTTTCATGTCGTTGCCGTTGCTGCTACCAGCGGTTTCGAAGGTGAGATCGGCGGCGTCGAAAGCCACGCAAACGAACAATATGAAGCAAATCGGGTTGGGTCTGCACGGGCATCACGACGTGAATGGTTTTTTTACCGCGCCGTTTGCATTGAACGACGACAAAGAACCGAACCCCGGTCTGAGTTGGCGCGTCGGCGTGTTACCATTCATCGAGCAGAATGCTCTATACACACAATTCGATCGATCGAAAAGTTGGGACAGCCCGCGTAATCAGCCGTTCTCGATGCAAAAAATCGCAACGTACACGTGGCCAGAAGAGCCGGGTGTGGATACGCGCATGTTCGGCTTCAACGGTCCCGGCGCACTCATGGAAGCGAATGTGAAGCCCCCATTGACGTTCGCGAGAATCCCCGATGGGTTATCGAATACGGCGATG
>JAYVXI010000250.1:0-32210 GCA_043785305.1 Limnoglobus sp.
ATCAACCGCCACTGCTCGTCGGTGACATCGCTCGGGTACGTTTGGGTTCTCATGTACCATTATACTCACCCAACCGCCCCATATGGGACAGTCACTTAGCACTGATAAAGTCGCATTTAATTCCCTTGTCAGGGGTCATGCCGTATTAGATCAGTTTCCAGATCATCAAATGGCGTGTGATCTTTACGATATAGCTATTAAACAAGTCGGCGACGACCCGCACTTACTTCAACAAATGTCAATCTATGAAATGAATCGAGCCAACGGAAATTTGACATTTGCTGAATCGTACGCAAAGCGAGCCATTCAGCTTCGGGAGACAAGCCGACAATTTAAACACACATTAGCTGAAGTTCATTACCGCCGGGCTGTAGCTAGCAGTCAACTAATAGAACGCAAGAAATGGATTGATGAATCACGCAAGACGTGTCGAGAACTTATGCGAGGAGGTACAGATGAACCATACTCTCATTATACAATGATAAAAATCGGTACTTTAGAGCTTGAAAGTGCTTTAAGTGAAGAAACGCCAGATGAAAAACTTATTGATGAAATTGCACAAAATACTGAGCTAGTCATCACAAGTGGCTATCAAAGATTTCCTGATAGCGCCGAAATTCGCCAGGCGGAAGCAAAATATGCGCGCGTAATTCTTGATGATGCTAGGTTTATCAGTGCACTCAAACGGGCTTTTGAAATCAATCCACGCAATTTTCTTACCGCGATACGGCTTGCAGACTGCTATGTCGAGCAAGGAGATCAAGCTGAGGCATTGACTATTCTGAAAAAAGCACTTGATGAGCGTTCGACCGAACCGCGACTTCATTTTCGGTTCGCAGTTGCTTTGATGTATGCAAAAGCAGGAAATGACGAAATACTTTATCATTTGGCTCGCAGTTATACTCCAGGTGACGCGAGTTATGAGGCTCAATTCTGGCATGCACGCCAACTATTTATTGCTGGGCAATACATACAGAGCAAGGCACTATTTCGTTCACTAAGCAAAGCTAAGGTTGCAAACAGACATTGGCCGCGAGCAGCCCTTGAGGGAAGATTTACAGGATTAGTTTCTGAACTTCATGCCAACCACTTTATGATTACAAAAGACGCAGACGCACAGTGGGTACTTGCCGCTCGAGAACAGGTATCAGCGGAGGTATGGCACGCTGTCTCGCGGAATGCCCGTGTCAGCTTCCAAATTGCTTTCTGCCTTAGCGGTACAACAGCAACAGAGGTAGAACTTTTGTAAAAGGTGATTTTTACCATAATCATCGGGATATTGGTGGTACGCGGGTGTCGGGCAGGATGTCGCCGGTTCGATCGACACGATTCTCGGCGTGCGCGAACTCAACGTCGTATCGTCGTGGCCGATCTACACGACGTGCCCACCCGGCCCGTACGCATTTCAAAACGGTCGCATCAGCGACCCCTGTTCGGCATTCCATTTCTGGTCGCTGCACTCCGGCGGCGCGAACTTCGCCTTCAGCGACGGTTCGGTACGATTCCTCGTCTACAGTGCCGACGCCATACTACCCGCGCTGGCAACGATCAGCGGTGGCGAAGTGGTGGCCACCCCCGATTAACGATGGGCCGCGAACCGAGATAACTTCGTGAAAATGTTCACAATCCCTTGAATCATCGCGCGATTCGGATGGGATAGACAGTGTGCGGCTGCGAGATGGAGTATCATAGCACCGTACGCCCGACAGTTGCGCTGCGATCTCTACGGAGAGCGATCATGTTTCAGGTACGCAAGATTCTCTACCCGACCGACTTTTCGAGTTTCTCGACGCGCGCGTATTTTCACGCGATCGGCATGGCGGAAAACTATCGGGCGAGTCTGGTTCTCGCATACGTCTTCACGCCGGGCGTCGAAGGGCAGACGATTGCGGACCGCGAGTTCTGGCGGAAGGAACTCGAATCGGTCCGCCCGACCAATTCCAAAATCCCCGTCACGCACGTTTTCATGGAAGGCGATCCGGCGGAAGAGATCGTGCGGTATGCCGACGATGCGGGAATCGACGTCATCGTGATGGGCACGCACGGTCGCACCGGCAAAGAACGCCAACTGATGGGCAGCGTGGCCGAGCGCGTGATGCGCGACGCGCCGTGTTCGGTGCTGGTGGTGAAGATGCCGCGCGGCAGCCACAACGTCGAACCGCAACACGTCGCACTCGCCGAACGCATGTGAATTGCGGATGCGCAAGTCCGGCGGCGCAGGGGCGCAGACTCATTTCTTGTATGGGGCACACAAGGAGTACTCGATGAGTAGCTTGGTTCTGGTTTACCTGTTATCTGCGGTCGCCGGCGTAAGTGGCGGGGTAGTAGCAGGTTGTCGGCGGGCATCGGGCAAACTGGCGCTCATCTTCTGTTTGGTGCCAGTCGTCGGCCTTGGGGCGATGGCGACCTTCTGCTGAGGACACCCGCTCCAGGGGCTCGGTCCGAGCCTCATCTGTGCCGGTTCTCCAGTCGCGTTCGGGTCGGCCATCGGGGCCTTCCGGGGCACGGGCAGTCGATGGGCTGCGTATTTCGCGCTCGCGATGTCGAGCGTTGAGATGGTAATCTGGAGTCTCTGCACCGTTGACATTGCTTCAGCCCTCATGGCCTTTTGAGGGAGATTGTCCCGACCAGGCCGCTCGAAGGGGCGCGGCCGTGAAGCTCAACGGCGGGTTGAAGGGGCGCAGCGGGGGCAACTCCGCTCGGGGCAAGCGCTCGCGAGCCATACGATCGGTGGCCCTGTACGATCCCGCTGGCCCTTCAAACACAGGAAGCCTGCGAATCTTTCGGCGGAAGCAGAGGATGCGATGGGGTTCGGTCGTCTCGGGAACCGGTACGATAGCTGGCTGCGGTTCTACGGCCTCCATCGCGGCGTGCTGGCGGGAGCCAAGCTTCCGGACACCGTCATTTCCAGCGAAGAGCGATTTCGCGACTTGCTCCGAGACGGGGCGGCCTCGGGCGGAGGCTTCGAGGTATCGCTGGCCGAGTTATCAGCAGAGCAGTGGGTCGCACTGACACAGTTCGTGGCGGTGTTCTTCCAGGAGTGCGAATCGTTCGCCCCGCTCGACCTGTTCCCTGCCTTCCGACGCGAGACCGAGCGCCGGGGCTAGTTCCGTGGAAGGGGATGCACCGGATGGCGTTGCGAAAGCGGGGCAAGTGGAGGTACGGCGATAGCCAGGCCGACATTCGCGCCGAGATCACCAGGTACAGCAAAGAAGTCGGCTACCTCGCCGAACAGTTCGCCGACGCCATGTGTACGTGCGGAGGCATGGTGTTCGGCTTGCTGCTCGACGACGACGCCGGCGTCGCAAGCCGGGTGTGCGTCACTTGCGACGCCGAGGCGCACGCGATCGGCGACAGCGTGGAGTACATGGACGAGGCGAACGAAGAAGAAGCCGCCTGCCCGTGCGGTGAGGAGGCGTTCGAGATCGCGGTCGGCGTTTCCCTCTACGCCGAGAGCGAGGATGTGAGGTGGCTGTACTTGGGGTGTCGCTGCCTGGCCTGCGGGCTGACGGCGGTATACGGCGACTGGAAGAACGAGTTCATCGGTTACCGCGAACTACTGCTTCGCGTATAGCCCAGACACCGCCCCATGCGATACTCAACGGGCCAAGCTGTTGGGTAGCTCGGTAGGCAAGGTTCTCGGAGGCTCTCATTGCCAAGAAATCCCGTATCGTCGCTTTTTGGGAATGGTTTGCAGACAGTCAGGACGATGTTGTCGCCGCCTATGCAAGCGGCGACGCACGCTGGTTGGACGCGAATCTGACGGCCGAGGTCAAACGGATCCAGGCCCGGCTCAATTGGGAAATGGGGCCGTACCACGATCCCGAAAACACGCTCGTCATCAGCCCGAGTGTGCGCGACAATATCGGACTCGCACGACGGATTGTGGAGGCCGCGCCAATGCTCCCTGGCTGGCACTTCCTTCCGGCAAAACCGCCGAAGGATCTCGAGCGGTTGACGATGGAGCTACCGGAAATCGACGAAGCGAAGCTATGCGGCGACGATTGGGTTTATCGCCTCACTTCGTACAACCGGATGGCATTCTTCGACATCGAGGTGTTCACTGACTACGCTGGATCAATCTCGGATGGCCATCTCGAATTAATTACGCGCCGGCTGATCGAGTGCCTCGTAGGTGAGTTCCTCTATTTGGAAAAGTTTGCAGCGGTCAAAGTGATCCGAGCCTCAGGTGTGCGACCGTCGGAGAAATTGACGGCATTCCGATCTCTGAGGCGGCACGTTGCTCATTTGCAGTCGGACAGCTAAGGGTAGCAGGTGTCCACGTATCGGACAGTATCACGGATTGCGTGGATTCTTTCGGTGTTGTAGAGGACTTCCAGATGGGGGCAGGACTTTTCTCGGGCAAGCCGACGGGCAACCCGGACGGCATCGCTTCTAACCCGGACGATTGGTCCGAGGAAAGCAAACGGTCGGTCGCCTACTCGTTCGACCCGAAGCCGTACCTCGACAAGGCGTACTCGTGTAGGCGGTGCAGCGCGCCGGACGTGTTTACGGCCGATGACCAGAAACATACGTTCGAGGTGCGGAAGGCCAACATCTCTCAACAGCGGAGCCTGTGCGTAACGTGCCACCGAGAGTGGTGCCATTTCGACCGGGAGGTCCGCGAATATCGGCGGCGGTGGGCCGCGGATCGGCGCGGCCTTCGTTGCGACCTCGAGTTCCTCAGACACTGGCTGGTTGTGCTCGAAGCGTTGGCGAAGTACAACGGCTGCGTCGATCGCGCCAACATCGTCATGCTTCGGCGGCTAGTCGCGGCAGCTTAGCCGAGCGTTAGGCGTAAGAAGCCGGAGGCGCGTGAGATGACGATGCCCGAACAGCGAGTGGTTCCTGCGCTGCGGATCACGAACTACGAGCGGAGCAAGGCGTTTTACGTCGAGAAACTCGGCTTCCGCGTCGAGTGGGAGCACCGCTTCGAGCCGCATTTTCCGGTGTTCCTGTCGGTCGTTCGCGACGGTATGCAGTTGTTCCTGACGGAACACGCCGGAGATTGCCAGGTCGGCGGCCTCGTCCACTTTCTGATCCCGGACGTGGATGTGTGGTATCGGGAGTTTACAGATAAAGGGGTGGCGGTGTCCGACCCTCCGAACGACGACTTGGGGTTCCGCATCATGACGGTCGCAGACCCCGATGGGAATCAACTGCGATTCATGGTCCCAGCGAAATAAGCCACTTTTCGGGGAACAACTTCCTCTGAATTCGACCTCGAAAACCGTTCTGCGGATGCGGTGAACGCCTTGCCGCAAACTTGCCGGCTAAAATTATGCCTTCAATTGAATATGTGCGACGGCAGTGGTAAACTTCCGACTGCTTCAACTGAAATGTTTCGAGTCGATCACCTCAGAGTTACAAAGGTTCACCGATGCCACGTCCAATCCGTCGGCCGTCCCTCCCTGGTTTCGTGGTCCTCGAAGACCGCACCACGCCCGCTTCGCTCGTCCCAGCTATAGCAGTCAACACCGGCCACATCGTTGGCACCCAATCCGAGACGGCCATCGCAGTCAACCGGGTGAACCCGTCGCAAGTGTTCGAGGCATCCAACGACAACGAGGCCAACACCGGCGGAATCGTCAGCGTCAGTAAGGATGGTGGTCTGACGTTCGTCGCCCGCAAGTTCGGCACGGCCGAGGCCGGTGGGGACGGTCTGCCGGGGTTCATCAGCGACCCGACCGTCCGTTTCGACAGCGCCGGTAACCTGTTCATGGCATACATCGCCACGGGCGACAGGATCGCTATCGTCCAAAGTTCCGATGGCGGGCAGACGCTGCGGCTGGTCGCGCAACTGCCCGGCCCGACCGGAATGGGAGTCGATCAACCGGCTATCGACGTCGGCCCCGGCCGGTCTGCCGGCGAGACGAGTTTGTGGCTCGGCTTCAATTCGGAGGGCAACTATTACGCCGTTGGGGCTGCGGTGGTCGGGGGAACGGTCGGCGCGTTTTCGGCCCCAGTCGATGTGTCTGGCGGCCAACCGGCCTCGAACTTCGGAGACATCGCCGTCGGCCCGACCGGGCAGGTCGTGGTGATTTTCCAATCGTCCACGTCGCCCGGCCAGAACACGTCGGCCGTGTTCGCCGCTACGAATACCGGCGGGCTGGGCACGCCGGCGGCTTTCTCGGTCGCCGCCCAGGTGACCGCCACGAACGTCGGGGGGTGGTTCAAGATCCCGGCCCAAGAGAACCGTTCGATCGACGCCGAGGCGAACCTGGCTTGGGACCAGACGGCCCCCGGCACCGCCGGTCACGTTGCCCCCGGTCGGGTTTACCTGACGTTCACCGATGCCCCATCGCTGACCAGCCCCGACACCGACACGCTGCTCGTTTACTCGGACAACGGCGGATCGACCTGGAGCGGTCGGACGCGCGTCAACGACGACGCCGTTGGGGCCAGCCAATTCTTGCCCCGGCCTTCGGTCGATCAGGCAACCGGCAACTTAGCCGTCGGGTGGTACGACACCCGCAATGCCGCCGACAACAAGTCGGCCGAGTACTTCGCAGCGGTGAGTGTGAACGGCGGCACGTCGTTCTTGAAGAACGTCGCGCTGTCGACCGGCCCGTCGAACGTGACCGCGAGCGACCAGAACAACCTCGGCAACCAGTTCGGCGACTGGACGGATGTGACGTTCGTCGGAGGCCAAGTGTTCGCAGCATGGTCCGACAACAGTGCGAATCTGGACGGCAACACCGACCGACCGGCTCTCGATACGGCTGTCGGGCGAGCCACATTCACCCCCGATACAGTGCCTCCAGTCGTGCCTCCCGTCGTACCTCCGACTGTGCCTCCCGTCGTGCCACCGACTGTGCCTCCCGTCGTGCCACCGACTTCGCCTCCCGTGAGCGTGCCGTCCGGGCCGGTCGCGAACACGGTCCCCGATAACCGCCCAATCCACCTGGTGGCGACGGGCAGTGGCCCCGGCGGGCCGTCGATCGTGACGGTTTACGACGCGGACACCGGTCGCCAAGTTGCCCGTTTCCAGCCGTTCGAGGCCACCTTCACTGGCGGCGTGACTGTGGCCGTCGGCTACGTCCTCGGGCAGAACATTCCGGACATCATCGTCGCCGCCGGCCCCGGCGGTGGGCCGCGGGTGCGGGTGTACGACGGGGACACGCTCGAGGTGGCCGAGGATTTCTTCGCGTTTGAACCGACGTTCACCGGCGGTGTCAACGTCGCATCTGGGGACGTAGGACAGACCGGGTTCGACGATATCGTCGTCGGAGCCGGGGTCGGTGGTGGGCCGCGGGTGCGGGTGTTCCGTTCCGATGACCTGGCCATCATTCGCGACTTCTTTGCCTACGACTCGAGCTTCCGGGGCGGGGTGAACGTGGCCACGGGAACGTTCCCCGGCGGGGCGTTCCCCAGCGGAGTGGGTGCGACCGACCCGCTCGACTCCTTCTCGGCCATCCTAACTGCCGCCGGGCCGGGTGGCGGGCCGCAAATCAATGTGTACCGGGCCGATACGATGGCCGTCCTGGCCAGCTTCTTCGCCTACGACGCGAGCTTCCGCGGCGGTGCCACCGTGGCGGCCGGCTTCTTCGGCGGCGGGGATTCGCCGGGGATTGTGACCGGGGCCGGACCGGGCGGCGGGCCGCACATCAAGGTGTTCGCCGACGACCTCACAGAGCAAGCCAGCTTCTTCGCGTTCGACCCGACGTTCACCGGCGGCGTCCGCGTCTCGGCCGTGGTCGTCCAGAGCTTAGAAAACTCCGAGGCCATCGTCGCGGCGACCGGCCCCGGTCCTAACTCGCGGGTGGCGCTGCTAACCCCGACTGGCGGTCGAGCCAAGCCGGACCTCGTACCGTTTGCAGCCGACTTCCTCGGTGGGGTGTACGTCGGCGCTCCAGATGAGACGGGGTTCGCGCGGTAACGTACGGGCTTATCGCGGAGGCGGTGGCCAAAAACAGTAGAAGTTGAGGAGATTTCATCTCCTCAACGGCCTCCCAGATTCCAGCTCAAAAGAAGGTGAGTGACCTTAACATCGCCGTCAACCGTGCGATTTGGATGGCGTTGAGCGTCAAACGGTTTGAAATTGTCGTGAAAATCCATGCGATATTTTATGCGATCGTTGGCATCGCTGAGTGGCAGGTTTGGCGGCGCTCGCTTACACTGTTCTGATGCAACAACCGCTGGGCCGATTTGCCGCGATCGACTTTGAAACCGCCGACTATGGCCGCGATAGTGCGTGTTCCTTGGCGATCGTCGTCGTCGATGGAACGACTGTTGTGGACAGGGGTTACTTCCTCATTCGCCCGCCGCGTCGTCAAATCCACTTCACTTACATTCACGGCATTACCTGGGCCGATGTGGCTATGTCGCCGAGCTTCGGCGAGATGTGGCCCGCCGCATCGCAACTGCTTTCCAACGTCGAGTTTATCGCCGCGCACAACGCGAGCTTCGACCGCTCGGTGTTGTACACGTGCTGTGCAAAAGCCGGGCTGCCGCTGACGCAGTTGCCCTTCTATTGCACGGTCAAAATTGCCCGGAAAGCCTGGAGTTTAAGGCCCGCGAACCTGCCTGCCGTTTGCCGCCACCTCGGATTGCCTTTGAAGCACCACGATGCGTCGTCGGATGCCCTGGCCTGTGCCGGAATTGTGATCGCCGCCCGCGAACAAGGCCACGCCTTGTTCGGTCGAATGGGTGCGTATCGCGGGGCCGGTTGCGGTTAACCGTTCATTGTGGCGAGTCGGTCGAGGAGCGGGTCGATGTCGCTGCGGGTGACGCAACCCATAACGGCGAGTTGGACGAAATTGCGTTCGGCGAGGTAGCCACTTTGCCCCGCGACCAAGTATCCCCACGCGCGACACATGGCCACAAACGCGGCCGTGGACATTCCTTCCGGCGGTGCGAACGTGACGATCGAAGGGTTCGCAATTGCAGCGGGTGCCATCGGCTCGAAACCGGCATCGGTGAGGCGACCGCGCATATATTTGCCGAGTTCGGCGATATGTCGCAGACGGGCAGCCGACGATTCGGGCGAAGCGAAGACATCGAGTGCGGCATCGAGGGCGCGAATGAGCGGCGATGGCACCGTGAACCGTGGGCCGGTCGTCGTCAGCGCGGCTGAGATGTCGAAATACGTCGGGATATTCCCCGCGTCGAGGTGCGCGAGATCGTTCGGGTTCGCAAAAACGAATGCGATTCCTGCGTAGCTGCCGATCGCTTTCCCCGATGCGCCCGTGCCCAGATACACGC
This sequence comes from Limnoglobus sp., assembly GCA_043785305.1. Taxonomy (GTDB): domain Bacteria; phylum Planctomycetota; class Planctomycetia; order Gemmatales; family Gemmataceae; genus Limnoglobus. The sequence goes on from JAYVXI010000250.1 coordinate 9,205, forward strand.
CGGTCAGGTCCACGGGAACGGTCGCCATACTGCTGACGCAATCGACGATCACCCGTTGGCCGTACTTCTTCGCCAGTGCAACGAGGCCTTGGAGATCGTTCAAAACACCGGTACTGGTTTCGTGGTGCGTGCCCCAGATCCAGCCGCCGGGCGGCATGGTTTTCAGCGTCGCTTCGACTTCGTCCAGATGCCACGCATGGCCCCAGTCCCAATTCAACACGCGCGGACGTAACCCCCAGCGGTTCGCCTGTTTCAGCAAACGCCCGCCGAACTCACCCGAAACGAGCGACAGTCCGTTATCGGCGTGCGGATCGGCGCGCAAAGTGGCCGCGACGGCATCGTTGGCGAGCGTACCGCTACCCACGAGCATCGCAGCCGGTTTCCCGCCAACCATCGCGGAGAGCCGCCCGCGCACGCGCTCGAACAGCGGCAGGAACTCGTCTGCGCGGTGGTACATGATCGGTTCGTGGAACGCCGCCGTGACACGCGGTGCCAGTGCCACGGGGCCGGGCAGCAAGCAGATCGGCGCAACGGCTTCCGCTACGTCGACTTGCGCAACGCTCTCCCGCGTCGCAGACTTGCCATTAGTGCCTCGGTGTCCATTCAGTGTTGCAGTCAACGGTTCGTCCCCCTAACCAGGTCCGCCGGTTCGGTTTCCATACGATTCAAGCGTTTTTTCCACAATTCTATCAGTCGGCCCATCTTCGCTTCGAGTGTCAGTAACGGTAGCCACATCGGCACGAACTGCGCTCGGCCCTGGCCCACGGCTGGCCCGAGCGGTACGAAACCCAAATGCAGGTATAACGCCTGCTGTTCGACCACACCCGAAATCACAAAGTGAGTGTAGCCATGAACTTTGGCGTCTTGGTACAACGCCCAGACTAACCCCGCCATTGCGGGCGAATTCCGCTCGTCTGGCTCGACGGCCAGTAGGCGAATCTCGACGGGCCGCACCCCCGATTGGCTCAGGATTGATGCGTCGGGCAATCGGTCCGCAATCGAAAACGGCGGGGTATCGTTAGCAGATAACATGCCGACGAGGCGGCCTTGCTTCTCTGCGATGAGATAACGGTTCTTTTGGTGAAACTTGTCGATTAAAAGGCCATTTCCGCTGTCGTGATGTTGAGGAATCTCCCGCACGAACGTCCGATAGTTCAACTCGTGGACCGCAGCAAAATCCTCGTCGGATTCGGCGTATCGGAATTCGTAATTTCCGAGACGGAGCATCTCGAATTCCTCAAAGGGTGGCACGGGCGGTTCATGGGTTGGGCGTCCTACCCTCTGTCGCTTCAAAGCAGGCTGACCAGATAATATAGGTAAAACTTACAAGCCTTGCGGTATCTTGACAAGAACGATTGGGTTGAAGGTACTGATTGCGGAGCGGGAAAGTTGCGGTTGTGTCGAATTTTGCGCGGTTAATAGCCTCAAATGTAATGGCGGGTCGATTTTCGCTTCAGTTCGGCGTTTTCATTCTACTCAAACGCCGCCGTTGTAACAAATACACTCGCGATGCCTGTGCTTTCACTCCGCATCCAGGGGTGGCTTGCCTCTCGCGAGGAATCCCCCGGCGACGAAAACGGCCGACTCCCCGACCACCAAGTTGAACACCGTCGCCTCTCGATCCGTCGCCACGATCGCTTCGACTCGGGCCGAGCATCGCTTGCCTTCCGACCAACGCCAGATTCGGTCGCCCTCGATCAATTCGCCAGCGGGGCGGAACCCACCAACCTGGAGGCAGAGCGGCTGCGTCACCGTGGTCAGAACGTTACCGCAGTCGGTTCGGATCTCGATCAAGCGGTTCGTGGTCTGATAAGTCGAGATCACCGTTCCGTTTGTCGAGACACCATCGCGATCAATTCGAGTGACCACATCACCGCCGACGATCGTCTCGATCCGCTTCGGCCCGCCCGGCGTGGCGATCGCCGTGCCAGCGGGAAAACATCCCGGATGGCAGGGAGGAGATGGATTCTCACCCTTATCCGGATTGGATTGACCTTTGACGGGCGCACTCGTGTTCGACGAGCAGGCAGAGGCCGCGAGCAACAGTGCAATGACGAGAGGAAATCGCTGACGCATCGGTAGACCCTCCAACGTTGAGGAACCTGTGGCCGTTCTCGATACGCACGATACTTTATGCGTAAACATGAACGCGACTATATTGTATTTCCAACGTTCGAGAACGCGGAGATCGCGGTCGGAGAGGCTTCGCGAAGAACGTCGAACCGTGGGTCGCGCTGTATAACGCTTTCAGCGTAAAGGGTTACTTTCCCCAGCTAGGTTTGCTCATGCCGATCGACACGATTATCGATTTCCCTTGCCGCGTCAAAAAAGACCTCGGCCACGGCGACATGCGTGCGGGGACGAAGGTGCTCGCGGAATTGGTGCGGGCACGCGAACGGTGCGAAGCGGCTCGTGCCAGTGCGCCGAAAACGCGACTCACCGACGACTCGCCGATTCGCGTCGTTCGCACACTACCGACTGGCGTGCAAGTCGAACGCACGGCAACCATCGGCGAAATCGAAGCCGAGAACGCGGTGCTGAACGCGCATGTCCCGGTTTGCACGAACTGCCCCGTGAACGCGCTGCGTCGGCCGTTCGGCTGCATCGCGGCAGTGGCGTACCCCATCACGAAGCCCGCCGAACGCTGGCTGATCGACCGCGTCGAACCGCCCGACGCCATCGGCGGCGCTCTCTGCTTGCAAAACATCTCCGATGCCGCGATCGACGGCGAACGCACGCGCGAATATCGCACGCGCGGGCTGTTCCAGGCGTTCCCCGGCCTCGACCGCGATTTGCCGAGTAACCGCTTCGACAAACCGGAAATCAACGGCGACGAGGTATTTCAACCGCTGCTACTTTCAAACGACAAAATCGTGCCGTGGCAGGCACTGCACATGCTGTTGTGGTTCGGCGCGGTGAAGCTCGACGATGCGATTCCCAAGACCGCCGAAGACGCGACGAAGTTGACTCGCCTCGAACCCGCCGACCGCGCCAAGCGAGCGAAACTGTACCTCGGCACCCCCGAAGCCGACGCGGGCATCGATCAGTTACGCAACCTCCTCAAGACGTTGTTCGTAGCCTGGGTCCGCGACGTCGAAATCCTCATCGACACGTGAGAAGCTGCGCGAGCCCAGGACGACATGTGCGAAGATCAACCCGCAGCCACGGGTCCGAACACCAGATGACGTATCGCCGGTGGCGTGTCTTCCCAGGCGCTCATGTAGGCTTCTTCGAGGGGCACTAATACGTGTGCGCCGGGGGCGATGAAGAGCGGCATGTCCGGCAGGCGGTCGCCGAGGCCGAGCGTTTCGATGTGTGCCGTCTGTACGCCATCGGCTTCGTAGGAAGCGAACACGCGATCTTGACCGGCAGGCAGTTCGAATTCTTCGCAATCGAATTGATCCCAGATCGCCTTGTGGATGCCGTTCGGGTCGCGCTTCGTCGGCGGGAAAAGATCGAGTACCAGTACGTGGATTCCCTGCTGCATAGCGGCCGCAATTTTGCCGACGAACGAATCCAGCGCCCGCTCGCCATCCTTGTTCCCCGGCGAGACGATTTCGATGAATGCCACGATCTGACCGAGGTGATGGCGAATCGTGATGCGGTTCGCCTTCTCCGCGTAATAGGCTTTGTCGGTTTGTCGCGTGAACTTCGTTTTGGGCCGCTCGAGCGTGGCCGCGCCTCCGCGTTGCGACTCCTCCGGCGCAGCGAGTTCCACAGCTAAAACATCGGTTTCCTTCGTGCCGCTACGCTGTTCGAGGATCGCTGACAATTCGGGCGGTAGTCGTTCGCGATTTAATGATCGTGCAATTTCCCAAGCCCAGCCTTGGTGGAAATGATGAAACAGCCCAGACGGAACGCGAGTCCAATCGTGTATCGGCATCGTACACCTCCTAGTGCGGATTGTAGCAGCATCGCGCCTCGCTTACAGTTCCACCACGCGGCCGGTGCGTTGGCTTTCGTAGATGGCGCGGATGAGGGCCACGGCTTTGCGGCCTTCGCGGCCATCGACTTTTGGTGTGCCGTTCGTGCGGATCGCTTCGACGAAATCGGCGAGTTGGCGGCGGTGGCCTTCGTAGCTGATCGACTTCGGATCGGCGGCCCCGCCACTCGCGCCGACCTTGGCCGCGAAGCGTTCCTTCACGCGATCGTCGTCGAGGGTCGTCGGCGTGAAGTCCCAACGCAGCACGTCTTCTTGCTCGATGACGGCACTGCCTTTGTCGCCGTGAATCGCAATGGTTTTCGGGTAACCGGGGTGAACGCTCGTCGTCGCCTGAATGACGCCGAGGGCGTTGTTGCGAAAGCGGATGACGGCGGCGGCGGTGTCTTCGACTTCGATCCGTTCGTGGGCGAGCATCGCTGTCATGCCCATGACAGTCGCCGCTTCGCCCATCATCCACAACAGCAAGTCGACGCTATGAATCGCCTGGTTCATCAGTGCCCCGCCGCCATCCAAGGCTTGCGTGCCCTTCCAGCCGCCTTCGTCGTAATAGGCTTGCGTACGCCACCATTTGCAGGTCGTTTCGCCGAGCGTCAGTCGGCCGAACCGCCCCGCTTCCACGGCGGCTTTGAGCGTCGTGCTACTGTCGGCGAACCGCGACGGGAAGATCGTACAGAGCTTCACGCGATGCGTTTCGCAGGCTTCGACGATGCGATCGCAACGCGCCTCGGTAATTTCCAAAGGCTTCTCGACGACGACGTGTTTGCCTGCCGCCGCGGCAACGATCGCGGGTTCGAGATGCGCGCCGCTCGGCGTCGTGATGATGACCGCATCGACACCGGGAAGTTTCACCGCGTCGTCGATGGTGCCGACAACGGACACATCGAACAGGCCGAGTTCGGCGCGAAGAGCCTCGCCGTTGGCTTGGGAGCGAGAGACGAACGCGGTGATGCGGGCGTGTGGAATTTCGGCGAGCGCTTTCGCATGATAGCGTGCGATCATCCCGCAACCGACGAGTGCGAAGCCGACTGACATGGGTGTGTCTTTCTAATCGGCGCGAGACGCCGCGACGACGCGCTGGCCGGCGAAGAGGCGGATGCCGACGTTGAGGAGCATGACGACGACGAGCAAAACGAGCGCGCCGGCCCAGGCTTGCGCCTGCCAGTCGTCGTATTGCGACAGCGAGTATTTGTAGATGTAACCGGGCAGGAACGGGGTCGGGGCGGCGGGGCCGGTCGGCCAGTAGTCGGTGTTTCCGGCGGTGAGAATGAGCGGGGCGGTTTCCCCCGCAATGCGGCCGACGGCCAGGAAGATCCCCGTGACGATCGCCGGAAATGCGGCGGGCAGGATCACGCGCAACGTCGTTTGCATCCGGTTCGCCCCGAGCGCGTAGCTCGCGTGCCGCAACGATTCGGGCACCAGTTTCATCGACTCTTCCGCCGAACGCACGACGATCGGAATCATCATAATTGCCAGCGCCACGGCACCGGCCCAACCGGAGAAACCGAGCGGCGATGCCTCGCCACCGGTCAACGAGACTTTCGGGTAAACGAGGATCGCGGCGACGAAAATGCCGATGACAATCGACGGTACGCCGCCGAGCAATTCCGTCAGGAATCGCACGAGATTCGCCATTCGCGAGTTGTGCGATTCCGCGAGGTACACCGCCGCCAGCAACCCGATCGGTATCGCGAGCAAGGCCGCAAACGCGACGATTACGGCGCTACCGAGCATCGCGTGGCCGAGTCCGCCACGCCGTACGGGGCGGCCAATGTCGTCGTTCGGGTAGTCGCCTTCGCCGCGTTTCGACGCCTGGTATTTCACGAATTGCTCGTCGGTGAGCGCCGGTCGGCCACGTTGTGTGAAGATGCCGCGCTCGAGCGATTCGACGCCGCGAACGGCGATGAAGCCGAGGATCAGGAACAGCGGGATCACCGTAGCGGCAAAGCACCCCGCCAGGACCGTCGTCATGAGCCGATTCCAGAATTGCGCGTGCGAACGTACGGGTGGCGTAATTGTTGGTGCATCGAGAATGTCGTTTGGAGTGGTTACCGTAATGGCTTCTTCGACGACGGGAATCGGCGCAGCAGTTCGCGGACGATTCAACCGGGAAAGCAGTAAGCGGGCGCTGACGTTGAAGATACTCGTTACGAGCATTAACACGAGGCCGAGGGCGATGAGTGCCGAACGGAAGGTCGCATCGTCGGCTTCGTTCAACTGATTCGCGATGCGGCTGGCGATCGAGTCGCCGAGCGCGAACGGCGACCAATCGATTTCCGCGCGGTTCCCGACGAGCATCGTCACGGCCATCGTTTCGCCGAGCGCCCGGCCGAGCGCCAAGAAACTCGCCGCGATGATCCCCGGACGCGCATACGGCAACACCACGGAGTAAATCGTCTGCCATCGCGTGGCCCCGAGTGCAAGCGCACCTTCCCGCTGCGAACGCGGCACCGATTGACAGACATCGAACGCGATGGCGGTGATGTACGGCAACACCATGATTGCGAGAATGATACCCGCCGCGAGCAGGCCGTTGCCGCCCGTGTTCGGTGCGCCGAGCGCATCGAACACCTTCTGAATGAGCGGGGCGATGAAGAATAGCCCCCAGAATCCGAAGACGACGCTCGGGATGGCGGCGAGGAGTTCGACGAGGAACGCACCGACTTTGCGGATCCACGCCGGCGCGATTTCGGACAGATATGCCGCCGACGCGACACCGAGCGGAATCGCGATGGCGAGTGCAATGATTGCTGTGGCCACAGTGCCGAAAATGAACGAGAGCGCGCCGTAGATCGGCGTACCGCCGCCGGGCGGTTTCGGCACCCACGAACTACTCGTAAACAGTTGATATTCGCCCGCCTTCACGAGCACGGGATAGGCTTGCATCGTCAAAACCGCGATCAAACCGAATACCGTCGTCAACACCGCGAACCCCGCCGCCCGCGTCAGGGCGTTGAACACCATTTCGGATGTTCGGGACGGCATCGGGGCGGGGCTTTCGGGGGACATTCACTGCCATCCGGGAGGGAGAATCCCACCGGGATTAACCCGGTGGCTCGTCGATCACTTCGTCACTTCGACCGCGTCGAGCTTCGCTTGAATCGCTTTTGCGAGTGCCTCCGGAAGTGGCGCGAAGTTCCGTGCCTGTGCGAACTTCTGCCCCTCGGCACCGGTACACCATTTTAGGAAGTCGACGAGTGCTTTGCCCTTCGAGCCGCTCTGTTTCTGCGCGAGAATCGCGTAACTCATCGCCGCAATCGGGTAAACCCCATCGCCCGTCGCATCGGTCAGCGAATAGGTCAGGTCGTGTAAGTTGTACGGCGCTTCGGTCGATTTCGTGCCCACAACGGCGGAGGCCGCGGCGGTGATGCTCGCAAGGTCCGCGAGGACGAACTGCCCTGCCTTGTTTTTCACCGAACCGTATTGCGCCTTTTTATCGAGAGCGTAGGTCAGTTCGACGTAGCCGATCGCGCCCTTCGTATTCGAGACGTGCCCCGCAACGCCGTCGGTCTTCGGCTTGCCGATGCCCACGCCCTTGGGGAACGTCGGCTGCGTCGATGCACCCACGGTCGCTTTGAAATCCGGGCTGGTTTTCGAGAGATATTCGCTGAAGATGTTGCTCGTGCCGCTGCCGTCCGAACGGAACACCGGTTGTATGCCGAGGTCCGGAAGTGCCACGCCGGGGTTTAGGTCGGCGAGCGCTTTGTCGTTCCACTTGGTGATTTTGCCGAGGTAGATCTGCGCGAGGACATCGCCCGTGAACTGGAGTGGCTTCGCGACATGATCGAGGTTGTACATCGGCACGACGGCACCGATGACGAGCGGAATATGCACGACCGGCCCACCCGCTTCGACGGCGGCGGCGAGTTGCTTCTCGTTCATCGGCGCATCGGAACAGGCGAAGTCGCAGGTCTTTTTCGTGTATTGCTGAATGCCCGCACCCGAGCCGGTGCCTTGGTAGTTGATCTGGATTTTGCCGTCGGTCTTATCGACTTGCTCGTTCGTCCAAACCTTCATCACCGGTTCGACGAACGTGGCCCCCTGCCCTTCGAGTTTCGCCGATTCGACCGCACCCGCGCCGCCCGTGTTGCCACCCGAACAACCCGCGAGCCACCCGACGACAACCGGCAAAACCCACTTCAAACCGCGCATGGCAAGCTCCATTCGTATGTTGCGAAAGACAAGATAATCGTACGTTGTCCCTCGATTCCGACAACGCGAACCATGCGAAGGTTTGGTGAAGGTCGCGATTCGCGACAGATCGAGTAGAATGCGCATGAGGATTTCCGACCAGGAGACGCGCGATGAACTTCACCGAAACGATACTCGCGGGCACGATCCAAGCCGATGGGACGCTGGTTCTCGATGGCAAACCGAGCCTGCCACCGGGGCGCGTGCAGGTGGTCGTGCGGCCAGAAGCGGAAATGACGTTGCCAAAAGACGACCCATTCTGGCAACGGATGCAAGCGATCTGGGCGATCCCCATCGGAGTCGAGTCTCGCGATGGTGGCGAGCGGTCGCTATCGCAAGTCCGCAACGATCGTGAAGAATGGGAAATCCATCAGCTCGCGATCGAGCATCTACAAGAAGAGTGTCGATTGCGACGCAAGCAGGCGGAAAAGTAACGGCTACCAAGGTTTGAACCATCCCGAACGCTATCCCCAAAACTGCCACCAGGGACGCTTGGCGGCTGATGGCGTAGGAACGGCATTGTTCGACGACTCCACGGCTTGAAATCCCCCGCAAAGTGGACACAACGCCGTGAACATGCTCATCTTGGCGTCTGCCGGTTGGTTCGGAAACACGACCCGTATCAGATCCGAGGGCGCGTCGAATAACTCGGAGAAACCGCACTTGTTGCACGGGTGAATGACCCAGGCCCCACGCTCTCGCAAGTACTTGTCCGCGACCATGATGGGGTGTTGCGCCCCGTCGGCGGCTACGAACTGGATTTCGCTACCCTGCCGAATGCTCTGGAGTTGGACCGGTTGGTTAAGGATGCGGCCACGAAACACCTCGCCTTCCATCCCCGTGACTGTGACCCACACCGCTTCTGCCTGGTTGCGAGTCAAACGCGGTCCACCATCGTGAACGAAAACCTGGAGGTCGTCCGGGTATTCCGGTAAGAACCGATTTTTCAGCTTCGGATGCTCACGCCATTCGCGGCCCATCGTTCAGTCCTCCGCCGGATTGTATTTGTCAGGTCATGCGTCATCATGCCAATGGCAGGCTGTTCAAATCGGTGCCGGTGCCGTGCGTGCTGGGGTTGCGGTCCCACCACTCGGTGGATCGGCTCATCGTCCAGCCGTTCGCGCACTCGCAGGCGTTCAGTGCGGCTTCGAGGTCGGCGGCCTTCGTGTACCGCGATGCGAGCGGTTTCGCGAGGCACTTCGCCACGATGTGCGCGAGGTCCGAGGGCACGTAGGGGTTTGCCACGGCGATCGGCGTTGGCTCCTCGTTGACCACGGCCAACAGCGTTCGCACGGCATTATCGCGATGAAACGCTTCCTTACCCGTGAGCAAAAAGTACGCCACGCTGCCGAGGCTGAACAGGTCGCTGCATTCGTCGAGTGGCAACCCTTGCGCCTGTTCGGGCGACATGTATTCCGGCGTGCCGACGATCAGGCCATCGCGGGTGATCTTCGCGTTCGGGTCGGCCTCTTCGGCCAGCGATTGCACGAGGCCGAAGTCGACGACTTTCGCTTGATCGTGCGGGCTACCATCGGGCAGAATCACCACATTCGACGGCTTAATATCGCGGTGAACTAATCCCAAACGGTGCGCCTCGCGGAGTGCCCCGCAGACTTGCCGAATGATGTGAACGACGCGATCGGCAGACATCGGGCCGTGGGCCGCGACGATCTCTTCCAGGCTCATCCCCGGCAGATATTCCATGACGTAATAGAAGGTGCCATCGTCGGCGCGGCCGTAGTCGTAAATCTCCACCGTGTTCGGGTGGCGCAGTTGCGCCGTCGCTTGCACTTCGCGCTCGAACCGCTTCAATTGCTCGGCATTATCGAGGTACTTCGGGTGAATTCGCTTGATGGCGCAGGGGCGTTTCAGTAGTCGATGTTCGGCGAGGTAGACTTCGCCCATGCCGCCCTGACCGAGCTTACGCCGTAGCCGATACTGGCCGAGTTCGCGCACGGCTTGCTTGGCCGTTTGCACTTCTTCGCGCAATGCCGCCGTCTTTGCCGTCCCGAACACCGACAGCCCCGCACCCGCAAGCAGCATCGTGAACGACACGGCGAAGAGCATAATTTTGTGCCGCCACGTCGGTTCGTGGAGCATCGCGCTGATGCCGTCGATTGCGAGCGCGCCGATGGCCATCGTCGCCACGACACCGATGCCGCGTGCCAGTGTATTCGGAACGAGTACGCCGTGGAAAACGATGAGCGCGAACCAGTTGAAGTGTACGATCAGCGCCGCTGCCAGCACCGAGTATTGTTCCTGCCGAAACAGGTTGGGGTCGTCGCGTAATCCTGCGACGCGGAGCAAATCGGACGTGAGTAAGGCGAACTGCCAGTAGGCGAAGAACAGCCCCATCGCGCCGAAGATGGCGATCTCGAATACGCGCAGGGCGTTCTCGGGAAGGTCGCGGCACATCCGTAACGCCGTCGCAGTGCCGATGAGTGCGGCGAACACCACACCCGATAGCACGATCCCCGTCCAACCGACGACGGGCCGCGCGAATAGCTCGATGAACCCCGTAGCCGCCGACGTGAAGAAGAAAAAGAACGGCACCGCCGCCACCAAACAACAGAGCATCAATCGCTGTTGGAAAAGCTGTTTCGTCTCCGAATCGAGCCGCCCTACGGGCACGTATACATCGGTCGTCGCTGCGGGCGGAACCATGTGGACGGGCAGCGCCACCGACGCCGACAGTTCGTAGTCGGTCGTTTCGGTTGGTTCCACAGGTGGTCCCGTCCGTAAGACGCGCTTCGTGCGGGGCGGAACGTAAGGCATACTCGGAGTCGCAGGCATCGCTTTTCGCCGTCAGGTGCGGGAAAGGAGCATCCTAACTCGATTCTACGACGTTCCCCGCAAAACGGGTCGGACGATCACTTTTCGCCGATGGCCCAGAGACTTTTGAAGCCGCGCAAGTAGATGCGACCGTTTGCGGTGGCGGGCGAGGCGGTGAAGTTGTCGGGCAGTTTATTCTCGGCGAGTTTCTCAAACTCGCGGCCCGGTTTCACCACCACGGTCACGCCATCGCGGCCGACGAGATAGATCTTGCCGTCGGCAAACATCGGGTTGGCACGGTGCCGCATGTTCGTGATCCGCTGTTCGTAAATCATCTTGCCAGTCGCGGCCTCGTGCGCATACAACGTGCCGCCTTCGCCCATGATGTAGACGATGTCGCCCACGAGTAATGGCGACGGCACATCGGGCGTGTCCTTTGCCAGACGCCAAAGTTCGCCGGTCGCGCTCGGGCTAACGGTGCCCTTCACTTTCGTCGGGTCGATGGCCACCGTCACGCCGCGCTTGCACGATGGTACGACGATCAAATCGGGCGTGACCAGTGGGCTGGAAACCGCACGCCAGGCGTTGTTGTACTTCGCCTTCGGGTTCAACTCGGTCACGCGCCAGGCTTCCTCGCCGGTCTCCAGATTGTGTGCGGTGCAGTAGTCGTTGCCGTGCGAAATCAGCAACGCTTCGCCACCCTTTTCCCAGATGAACGGCGAGGCATAGACGTCCGGCGATTCGCCGCGACCGTCGCTCTTGCGGGCGTGCTTCCAAATTTCGTTCCCCGTCGCGGCATCGAGCGCGACTAGCAGTTGCGCCTTGCGGTGAAGCAGCGACAGGTACAATCGGCCTTTGTGAAGTACCGGTGTCTGGTGAATGCCGAACTGAATCTCGAACTTGCCGTACTTCGCCTGGGCATCGAAACCCCAAACTTTCTTGCCTTCAAAATTGTGTGCGGTCACGCCGCCCGAACCGATGAATGTGAAGACGTGTTTGCCATCGGTACTACACGACGCGGAGGCATCGTTGCCTTCGTCGTTGCGGTAGGCTTTCTTCGCGCTCACCCCGAGGATTTCGGACCATTTCACTTTGCCATCGGTGCCGATGGCGTGGAGCTTGAGATCGGCAGAATCTTGCGTGGTCAGGAAGATCCGGTCGCCCCAGATACACGGCGTAGACGCGCCCGACCCCGGCAACGGGCAGTTCCAGACGATGTGCGAGCTTTCGGACCACGCGGCAGGAAGTCCCTTCTCGGTGCTGTGGCCATCGTTTTTGGGGCCGCGCCACTGCGGCCAGTTGTCGGCCCGCACAGCCATCGAAGCCGCAAGTGTCAACCCGAGAGCGAGTAGGAAGCGAAACAAAGTGGCAACCCTCAAAGGATCCGGCGGGAGTGCATGTCGCACACAGGTATCGTATCGCTGGAAGCGTATCAGAAAGCCACCAAACGGGCAACGCTTGGGATTCTCACATAGAAAATGCTTGACAACCGCTACATAATATGTAATAAATATGTAGCGAGCATACTTCTTGCTTGCACTACTCAGTTTCGGATTCGGCTTACAAGATCAGAGATTATATGAAGCATGAGGTATCTCAGTTATGGCCAAGCGATCCGAGAAGCATCTGAAAATTGGTGCGAGACGCGGTGGCGGTAAACCGCCGGGCTATCTTTGGGAGGTTTGCTTTCTCGACGAAAGCATCGGCGATGCCCGGTTTTTGAACGCCGAACAGTACTCGCACATTTGCGAACAGTACCGCGAATTGGCGCAGTGCATCGACCCGAGTCACCCGCTAACGATCGACGTGCAAACGATCGAGGGGTATCACGAACTCCGCGACAAAGGCGGCGTGTTGGGGAAGCTGAATTTTCGTGGTTACTTCTACATCCACAAGTCGGCAAAACGAATTGTGATCCTCGGCGCGTACAAAAAAGAAGAAGACGGCCAAGCCAGTCAAGCGATCAAAATCCGGATGCGGAATCGTCTGAAAAGGTATCTGAAAGCAATCGCGTAATCGAGGCAATAATTATGACAACGACAATCCCGGACTTGAAGATCACGAATCTCGCGGTGGCGATACTCGTCGATAAGTTCATTTCGCTGTCGAAAGAGGAAAAAGACGACGTCTGTACATTGATGAATGAACTGGCGAATACTCAGTCACCCGACGAGATTACGGAAATCTTCCAGACGATCGAAGAGATTCTCTCGCAACGTAAAATCGCGTTGACCAAGATGGATTTCGACGAGGAATCCAGCGATGGCAACTGGAAAGCGTTCGTATCGAAAACGATACGCGAACAGCGACGAGTCGCCGGTATCACACAGGCGGAATTAGCGGAGAAGTCCGGATTACTCCAAAGCCACATCAGTCGATTGGAGAACGGTCAGTACAGCGCAACTCGAATCACTCTCGTAAAAATCTCGAAAGCGCTCGGGATACCGCTCTCGAAGCTCGATCCGTCCGCAGGGTCCGCATAACGGCGGTTCGGTAACTTGCTCCACGTTGGGTCGTGTCGCGCGGCCACACGAAGTTTTCGTCGAAATCGGGTGGCAAATCCGCCGCCAGTCGCCGTTCGCGAATACGATCAAAGCGAAGCTCGCGAACGAAGCCGATCGTTCTCAGCCGAGTAAAAAGGACGACCATGCCGCGAACTGCGACCATCCAACGAACGACCGCCGAGACGCAAATCGAACTGACGTTGAACCTCGACGGGACCGGAAAATCGGAACTGTCGACGGGCGTCGGGTTCTTCGATCACATGCTGACGCACATCGCGAAACACGGGATGCTCGACTTGACCGTAAAGTGCGTCGGCGACTTGCACATCGACGCGCACCACACGGTCGAAGATGTCGGCATCTGTTTCGGTAAAGCGCTCGTCGAATGCCTGGGAAACAAGGCGTGTATCCGCCGTTACGGCGACGCCACGGTGCCGATGGACGAGACGCTCGTGACGAGTGCCATCGACCTGAGCGGGCGGCCGTTCTTAGTCTGGAAGGCCGACGTGCCGAACGAACTTCTGGGCACTTTCTCATCGGCACTCGCCGAGGAATTTTGGCGCGCCGTCTCGTCGGCCGGGCTACTCACACTTCACGTCGTGGCCCACCACGGTCGCAACGCGCACCACATCATCGAGACGATCTTCAAAGCCACTGCTAGGGCACTTCGCGAAGCGGTGGAACCCGACCCGCGCGCAACGGGCATCCCATCGACGAAGGGCGTGCTGTAAGGGGAAGCGACGGTCGTGGGTCGAAAATTCAAGGACGGCCAACGCAACCGGTGCGCGCCGAAGGCAACGCAGAACACCGGTCGCTGCGGCGTGTTACCGCTCACCGCCTGGGGAAGTTCCTGGGGTGGCGTCCTCTCGCGCCCACCCGGCGGGCCGCTGGTAGCCGCACGACAACTCTTCGCCACCGGCCCAGGTGCTGATGTACCCCATGCCCCGCGATGGCCAGACGGTGACGCCCTCCGGCGTGTCCTCCACCTCGAAGTCGTCGGCCGGGGACTCGACATCTGCCCGGACCTCGACCGACTCGCCCGGCCGGAGCCAGTAGTCCTGCGCCTCCAACTCGGTGAACACGAGCATCAGCCGATCACCCGTGTTGATCAGCACCCGCCGCTTCTCCACCCCAAAGCCCTCCGTCGCCGAACCAGTTATTCTGCCGACTATCGGCAGCGTATCCCAAGCGAATTGTAACCACTGCTTACCATAAAGCAAACCATTTCGAGCGTTTTATTACTTGAGCAATCCGTACTGCCTGAAAATACGGTCGCCAACCGGCGACCGATCACAATATGCCTGCTTGCCGAGCGGCTTCCACTAATGGGAACTCCCCACGGACGGTCGTCCGTGGGCTTTGAGTTGGTCGCATCCACACGAATTCGCAAAGTCAAAAAATCGGAGGCGATCCGACGTAAGTCGGAATTCGTGACGTGCGCGGAGTGACCGAAAAATGTCGCTTCCGGTCGATTTTGTGTCGCTTCCGGTCGATTTTCGGTCGGGTTTGGTCGATTTTTGACCGGTACTTTTGGCTTATGTGTAATCAAAACACTCGACGTAAACAATATCATTCATTCGAGTTGCGGCAAAATTCCCAATAACATATCGGCAATTTGCGATCAAAAAGTGGCGTTTTGGGACGCGAAAATGCCAAAAAACCGGTTTTTGAGCGTCCGCAATACTGACTTACGTCGATTATGAGAGGGGGGTTGCGACGAGTTCGCTCGGAATCGGCGTTCGTTGCGAAAGGCATGCAAATCTGGCGAATTCCCAATTGCACCCGGTGAGGCTCGAACTCACAACCGGCCGCTTAGAAGGCGGCTGCTCTATCCAATTGAGCTACGGGTGCTCTGCTTTTCGAGCACGGTCTTGCCCGTCTTTCCGTGAACAGGCTCAACTACTATAGCGAGAATTCCGTTTGGTACAAAACAAGGTGTCAACGTGGGGCACGTTTTTAACGTGCCCCACGTAAACTGACTTTAGGCTAATGGATGCTCACCCCATCAGCCCCTTCACGGCGGCGCAGTCTTCGACGCCGGTGAGTCGTGCGTCGAGACCTTGGTGCTTCACGCTCAGACGCTTGTGGTCGATGCCGAGGTTGTGCAAGATTGTCGCGTTCAATTCGTGGATGTGGACGGGGTCTTTCGTGATGTTGTAACTGAAGTCGTCGGTTTCGCCGTAGACGATCCCCGGCTTGATGCCCGCCCCGGCCATCCAGACGGTGAAGCAGCGCGGGTGGTGATCGCGGCCGTAGTTTTCCTTCGTGAGCTTCCCTTGGCAGTATGCGGTGCGGCCGAACTCGCCACCCCAGACGACGAGCGTATCCTTCAACATGTCGCGCTGTTTCAGGTCCGAAATGAGCGCGTAGGCGGCGCGATCGACGTCCATGCACTGGTTCGGCAAGTCGCTCGCAATGTTCGCGTGTTGGTCCCAGCCGCGGTGGAAAATTTGCACGAACCGCACATCGCGCTCGACGAGTCTGCGCGCGAGCAAACAACTCGCCGCGAAGGTGCCGGGCTTCTGCACGTCGGGGCCGTACATCTCCAGCGTCGCCTTCGTTTCCTGCGACAAGTCCACCAAACTCGGCACCGATGTCTGCATCCGGAACGCCATTTCGTATTGCGCGATGCGAGCTTGCGTCTCGGGGTCGGCGACGTCGTCGAAATGTTTCTGGTTCAATTTCGCCAGCGAATCGAGCATTTTTCGCCGCGAGTCGGGGCTGACGCCGTCGGGGTTCGACAGGAACAACACGGGGTCGCCCTGCGAACGGAGTGCCACGCCTTGGTGCTTGCTCGGCAGAAACCCGCTACCCCAGAGGCGGTTGTAAATCGCCTGCGCTTCTTTGCGACCGGTCCACGATGCCGTCATCACGACGAAGTCTGGCAGGTTCTTGTTGAGCGTGCCGAGGCCGTAACTGAGCCACGCGCCGAGGCTCGGACGACCGGGGATTTGGTTGCCCGTACAGATGTACGTGACGGCCGGGTCATGGTTGATCGCTTCGGTATGTACGGACCTTACGATCGCGATGTCGTCGACGATCTTCGCGGTCCACGGCATCAGTTCGCTGACCCACGCGCCGGACTTGCCGTGCTGCGCGAACTTGTACTTCGACGGCGTCAGCGGGAACCGTCCCTGCCCGCTCGTCATCGTCGTCAGCCGCTGACCTTTGCGGATCGATTCGGGCAGATCCTTATCGAATTGATCGACGAGTTTCGGCTTGTGGTCGAACAGATCGATCTGCGACGGGCCGCCGTTCATGAACAAATAAATCGCGCGTTTGGCCTTCGGCGCGAAGTGCGGCAGCCCCGGCAAACCGGGCATCGTCTCGGCGGCCACGACGTTCGATGGCAACATCGACGAGAGCGCCGCCGTGCCGAGGCCGAGCGCGCTCCGGCCAAAAAACGTTCGCCGCGTCATCGCCGAAAGGGCATCGTGGATCGGGTGCATCGGTATCCCATCGCTATTTGGTGACGGTTTCATCGAGGTTGAACGCAAGGCTCGCGAGCATGACCATCGCCGCCAGTTCGGGCGTCGCATCTTTGGCGTTCGCCAACTTCTGCGCGGCAGTCGGGTTCGCACGGAAATAACTCAGTTGCTCGGCATACGCATCGACGAGCAGCTTCTGTTCGTCGACATTCGCAGGTCGGCAAACGATTAGCTGGAACAGATAGCTCACCCGCCCAGACACCCGCGTGCCGCCTTCTTTCACGACGCGGTTCGCCGTTGCGCGGGCTGCCTCGACGAACTGCGTGTCGTTCATGAGCAACAGCGCCTGGAGGGGCGTGTTCGTACGTTCGCGGCGAACGGTACAGGCTTCGCGGGACGGCGCATCGAGCGCCGTCATCTGCGGTGGCGGCGAGGTGCGTTTCCAGAAGGTGTACAAGCTGCGGCGATAGACTTTCTCCGCGCCGGTGTCCGCACGGAAATGGACGGTGTTGCTGCCGGAGTAGCCGACGGCTTCCCACAACCCGGCGGGCTGCGGTGGCTTGACGCTCGGCCCGCCGATTTTCTCGACGAGTAACCCGCTCGTGAACAGCGCCTGATCGCGAACCATTTCGGCATCGAGGCGGAAGCGTGGCCCGCGCGACAATAGCCGGTTCTGCGGGTCGATGGCCGCGTTCTCCGGCGTCCATTTCGCCGACTGGCGGTACGTCGCCGAGAGTACGATTTGCCGGATGAGTTTCTTCGTGTCCCAACCGCTTTCGCGGTAGTCGACCGCGAGCCAGTCGAGCAGTTCCGGGTGGCTCGGCGGTTCGCCTTGCGTGCCGAAATCGTCCGAGGATTTGACGAGGCCGGTGCCGAACAACTGTTGCCAAATGCGGTTGACGGCCACTCGCGATGTCAGCGGGTGACGGGGGTCTGTCACCCACTGCGCGAACCCGAGGCGATTCTTCGGCGCATCGGTCGGCAGCCCGAGGATCGCCTTCGGCAACTCCCGCGCGACGGTGTCGCCGTGCTGGTCGTACTCGCCGCGTTTCAGCACGGATGCCGGTCGCGGTGTGGCCTTTTCCTTGAAGATGTAACTGGCAGGAATCTCACTCTCGATCTTGACGATACTGCCACTGAGTTCGTCGCGTCGTTTGTGCAGCGGGTCGAAAACATCGCGGGTTTGCGCGTAGCCATACTCGATGAAATACTCGCGAAACTCTTTCTTCTGGGCATCGCTCCGCTTCGCCGGCTCGAGTTTGATAATGTCGCGAATCGCTTGTGGGACAGCGGTATCGGCGGCGCTGGCCTTCGCCCATTCGGCGAGTGTCGCAAACCGCGTGTCGCCCTGTGGCGTTGAAGTTTCGACGCCGGCTTTGTCCCAATAGGCGGTGCCATCGAACTGCGTGAACGCCCAACCGGTGATCGGCGTGCCCGGCTTGATGCCGACCGTCGCGATGGGGACTTCGAGGCGAACCCACTTGCCGAGGGCGGGCAACTCGCCGATCTGACGGCGCTCGTTCGAGCGATCCATCCCGGCGTCGATGCGGTTCTCGCCCCAGAAACCGCGATGGCTCCAGGCGTTCGTGTGCCACTGAAGCATCAGCTCTTTCGGCGGATTTTTCGGATCGAGGTACACGTAAGCAAACAGCGTGTCGCCCGCCCCGACGCGCAGGTGCGGCGTCGATTGTTGGATCACGACTTGCTGAAATCCCTTCGCCGTCAACTGCACCGATTTTTCGCCGGAGAATGGGGGCAACACCGACTGATCGACGAAGTTCCAGGCGAGGTTCAAGCCATCGGGACCGAATGCGTGTGCCCCTTTCGGTAGCGCATCGTCGATCCAGACGAAGTCCTTTTTCGCGGCGGCTTTCGCTTCGGTGGCGGTCGCCTCTTCGGTGAATTTTACCTTCGTCAATTCGTCGGCGATCTGCTTTTTCACGGTTGCCAACTGGGCGCGTGCCGCATCGAGCTTGGCCGTCTGTTCGGGCGTCGGCTTGCGGATCACCGGCGCGTGTTGTGCGGCATTGCCGTCGAGTGCCGAGCCCTCGATGCTGTTGAAGAACGCGAACATCGAGTAGTAATCTTTTTGCGAGATCGGGTCGTACTTGTGGTCGTGGCACTTCGCGCAGCCGATCGTTAGCCCGAACAGCACCGTGCCGACCGTGTCGACTTGGTCGCTCACGTTCCGCACGTAGCATTCTTCCTCGATCACCCCGCCCTCGCTGGTGGTGATGTGGCAACGCAAGAACCCCGTCGCCACCAACTGATCGACGGTCGGGTTCGGCAGTAAATCGCCCGCGATTTGTTCGGTTAGAAACTGGTCGTACGACAGGTTGCGGTTGAAGGCGGCAATCGCCCATTCGCGGTACAGCCACATCTCGCGATAGTTGTCCAAGTGCAGGCCGTGCGTGTCGCCGTAGCGTGCGGCATCGAGCCAGAAGCGAGCCATGTTTTCGCCGTAGCGCGGCGATGCGAGTAAGCGATCGACGACGGTTTCGTGCGACTTCGGCGATGCATCTTTGACGAACGCATCGAGTTCCGACGGCGATGGCGGCAGTCCCGTTAAATCGAACGTGACGCGGCGCAGCCACGTGGCCTTCTCGGCTTCGGGCGAAGGCTTCAGTGCCTCGCGCGTCAGCCGATCGCGAATGAACGCATCGATCGGGTTGCCAGCGACAGGCGGTGCGAGTTTCTTCGGCGCGATCAGCGACCAGTGCCCCGACCACTTCGCGCCTTCGGCCACCCACTTTTTCAGCGTCGCAATCTTCTCCTTCGAGAGCGGCTTATTGTGCTTCGGCGGCGGCATGATCTCTTCGGCATCCGTCGAAAGAATCCGCTCGAGCAGTTCGCTCTTACCTTCTTCGTCGGGTTTCGCTACCGACACGACCCCAGCTTGCGTGTCGAACCGCAGCTTCGCCTTACGCTGTTTCTCATCGGGGCCGTGACACGCGAAACAGTGATCGGAAAGGATCGGTTGAATCTCGCGATTGAAATCGACGGGCCGATTGACCGCCGACCCACCATCGGGTGCCGCCTGCGATGCGACGACGAGCGCACACGCCATCGCGAACAGAATGCCAACAGCAATGCGAAAGTTCATCGATTCGACCTACGATTAGAGGACGGCATGGTGGGAGGGTCGCCGCCACGAAGAATTGTAACCGAACCGATACGCGATTGCCACAGACTTCGGCCGTTTGGCTTCAACTGGCCAACTTCGCCTCGCCGTACGGCCATGCGATGTCGCCGTTGGCGTACTTCGCGGCCAGTTCGCGGTAGCGTGTCGTAGAGGTTCGCAGTCGTGTATATTCATGTTGTTGTTACTGTCGATGAATAGGTATTCCGAAAAATCGGTATCTTCGCGGAGACATCTCGTGGCTAAGACTCCAGTTGCCCAACCGACGCGGCGAAGTTTTCTCGTCATGCTCGCTGGTGCCGTTCTGGGCACCTATTTTCTACCATCGCTCAAACCACTTGGGAAAGTTAAGACTACAACCGCAACCCAAGTGCGTCGACTTTTGGACGTACCGGTCAAGAGATCGCTCGGTTTGGGGCGGTATTTGTTGGTCTGGATGGAAAACACGGATGACGATGGCGTTGTCTTGATGAACTGGAAGCCGGAAACGCCGGAGGAGTTCGCCGAATCGCGCCGATTCTACGAAGACTGTCGAGGCTATCACACGCCTCTCGATTTGATGTTGCCAATGCCGAAGCGAACTCCTGGCGAGGGGCCACGCATTCGGGTGATGATCGATCAAATGATTCGTGAGGATGGTGTCTACGATCCCAGGCCATTCCTCGAATGGGCGTCGTTTCGCGAAAGGCTCGGCGATCCGGCGGGAGAATACGTTCGCATTTGCACGCAAATCGACCAACTTCCGACCGATAGTTCGGAAGTCGATCTGCTCGACAAACGCTGGCGCGAGTTACAAGACACATACGTGCCCAACGTGATGATCCCGCCACTGACGGGACTCGGATTTCGCTTCGAGACGTTCGGTACATTTTATCCGGAAGAATATATCTCGACTCAGGGCCTGATCGAGATTCTGGATGTCGAACGGCCGGGAGTCATTCCCGAGCAGGCGGAACGACTATTTGCCTTTGCCCCCGCGCTCCACAAACTCGATTTCAAATACGATTGCATCGACTTGCCCGGCTTAGCTGCTTGCAAGCAAATGTCACAAATTACCTCGTTGCGTTTCTCGATGGTCGGCGTGGAGTTGCCTGGCATCGAGGCCCTGCTGCAATCCCCGTATCTGGGCCGACTGCTGGATCTCGAAATCAGCTGGGAAAAACTCGGACCCGGATTGGGCAAGGCACTCGCAAAATCCCAAGTGCTCGGACAACTGCGGTCGCTCAACATTCAACACAACGACATTGGTTCGGAAGGGTTGATGCCCCTCGTCGCAGAACGAAAATGCGGTGGATTGAAAGAACTGTGCATAAGCGGGAATAATCTCGACGCGACGTCGATGCTCGCGTTGGCTGCCTCGCCGCACTTCCCGCGTCTCGAAGTGCTGTCGTTATCGGAGAATCCCATCGGCGATGAGGGCTTGACGAATTTTTGCAAAGCCGCGTTCCTGCCGAAGCTAACCCGCCTCGAACTCAAGAAATGTGGACTCGAGGACAAGGCGGGCCAAATCCTTGCCGATTGCGAGTTTCGCCGACTGGAATCGCTCGCGCTCGATAAGAACGCATGGACACCAACCTCAATTGATGCCCTCCTCGCTTCTCAACATTTGTTCGCATTACAACATTTGTCGATTAATGAAGCCGCCCTCACGGATGCCTCGGTTGAGTCGATTGCAAATTCTCCGCTACTCGAGAACCTTCGCAGCCTATCGCTGGAATTCAACCAGATCGGTGTCCGAGGTGCAATCGCACTGGCGAAGTCGCCGTACTTGACGAAGTTGGAAGTTCTCGCACTTACGGCAAACGAGTTGGACGACGATGCGATCGAAGCCCTGTGCGTCTCGCCGTTGCTGGCGAATGTCCGCGTTTTGAAATTGTCTGGCAATCCCATCACGAGTTCTGGCGCAATGGCGATTTGCAAGTCACCCTATCTGGAGAATTTGAAAGATTTGTACATCGACAAGGCAGGCATCGGCGACGCACAACAGCGACTGGTCGACCGCTTCGCCGAAAGCAATGTCACGTTCGGCGATTGAATCGTTCGACAACGACTACGATGCCTCGCCGTACGGCCATGCGATGTCGCCGTTGGCGTACTTCGCGGCCAGTTCGCGGTAGCGTGCGTTGATGATTTTGGTCTGTGCGATTTCTTCGGAAGTGGCCTTACGGACGATTTTCCCCGGCAGGCCCATGACGACGGAGCGGGGCGGAACTTTCATTCCGGGTGGCACGACGGCACCGGCGGCGATCAGGCATTCTTCGCCGATGTCGGTGCCCGAAAGCAGCGTGGCCCCCATGCCGATCAGCGTGTCGGCCCCGACGCGAACGCCATGCACGACGGCGGCATGGCCGACGACCACGCCAGGTTCGAGCACGTTCGCAAAACCGAAATCGCAGTGGACGATCACGCCATCTTGCAAATTGACATTTTCACCGAGAACGATCGGCGCGACATCGCCGCGAACGACGGCCCTGTACCAGATATTCACGCCCGCGCCGCACGTCACATCCCCGGTGACGACGGCATTCCGCGCGCGAATCATCGTGCCGTGTTGCCGCATAATATGGCGAATACTCCCCGATAGATCGTTTCTGTCGGCCTCGCAATTTACCGCCCGCGCAGAAGTGCATCCCACGATTTCACTTTCAGTAGTCGCAATGACAACCGCTTAAGTCGTGGCAGATTTTCAATCGCTTCCAGTTGGGACTCCTGCTCCGGTGTAGGTGTGCCGAACAGCGAGGTTCCTTGCTGTATTATCTGTTTGTGAGCGTATGCGATGGCTCCCTCTTCCATGATGATGTCGTATGCGACCGATTCTCTCATCGCGAATACTCCTCGGTAAATCTTTTGAATGACCTCACGCGACACGTGCATACCGGCCATTATAAACGACGACAACACGATGTCGGCGGCCACTTGTGGGGCCTCGGCTTCCACGCGCTCAGCGATGCGATCCACCCACATCGGCAACGATTGTTCCCTTGTGCGACCGGCTGGCGGGCGCGCGATCACGGCCATCGGCAACAACCCGA
>JAYVXI010000251.1:0-11791 GCA_043785305.1 Limnoglobus sp.
GGCACTCCCGGTAAGAGAAGCCGTACATTAAACGGAGGCCTCACCCTCGCGCAACGCGCAAATATCGTGCCGAACGCGATAGGGCTTGTCCCGGTGGGAGGATCGCGGCTTTTCTGCGTGCGCTGTGTGGCGGGCTGACGTCTCTGATTGTGGACATTCCTTTCCACGTTCCCAATGGTGAGATCATGCGTCGCATTCTGCTATTTGCCTTGTCCGCGATGCTGTGTGGCGTCGCTGCAACGGAGGTGCTCGCTTTGGGAGGATTGCACCCGGCTGGGAAAATCGCACGCGACTACAAGAAGGACTGGCCCGGCGGCTTGCCCGATCTGATCAATTCCGCCGACCGCGTTTGCGGTTACTGGGTCAACGCGAACGATTTCTTTTACTATCGTGGCGATGTCGCCTCGCTCAATGCGTTTCTGGCCGCGTACGGCAAACTGCCGGATATCGCGTTGACGGTAGTACTCCACACCGGGTCCAAGCCAGAGACCGTCGCGCTCGGCGGCGATCAAAAGACGCCGTACGACTGGAACATCGAGATCTACCGACGCGGTTGGGGGACGCCGAACGACCCGCGACAAACCGAGAAAGAACCGGGGTACGTCGTCGCAGTCCACGTTTGGCTGAGCGACGCGATCACGTTGAAAAACCTGGAGATTCCGAAGCACATCGACGACGTGCGTTCCGCAGGCGAGATCGAGCAATTCATCCACAAGCACCGCCGAGGGGGAGTGGAAAAGTAAGCCTTGCCGAACCGACGTCGAATACATTACAGGAGGATTCCATGCTTCGACGATTCGCAATATTGACAATGTATGTCGGTGTAATCGTAACAACGATGGCGTCGGTTGCGGTCGCCTACATACATTTCCCACCGATGACACTACAGAAAATGTGTAAGGAATCACACCACATTCGCGTTTTGAAAGTCGAAAAGTTCGATAAAGATAAAGGCGTGGTCGTGTTTGAGAATGCGGAATCGCTTCAAAAACAGATCGTTGCTATACCGACATTCAAGCATGTTTTACGCATCGATGCGGAAGGAACGAAACCGATTCTCGAATGGTTTGCCAAGGGAAAAACCGCTGTGATGTTCTCGATTGAAGCGAAAACGCACGGAATCGGGTATGTCTTCATCGACGACTACTGTTACTCGGCCGATTACAACAGTGATAGTAAATGTTGGATCCTCATCCGTGCAGAGCCTACCATGTCGGCCTGTTACTTCGGTTCCACAGAAAAGCTACGAACGACCATTAAGGATATACTCGACGGGAAAGAAGTAAAAGTGAGTGTGAAGGTGCCAGACGCCAAAGTCGATCACGATCGACGCTACAAAGAAATTAATGTGATCCTGGATAAGATCCGTGCGGAGGAAAAGAAGTGAGTGTTAAAAATTTCGCTTGACGGCACACCGGAGGTATGAGAACATCGAAATCCTGCCAGAACAGTCCGATTTGCCGAATCCTTCCAAGCAGGTTTCACGATGAAATCCAATCTCCCCCACGATCGACGCACCTTTCTACTTGCGGGCGGAATGAGTTACTTCGGGATGAGCCGCGGGAATGCGTCGGCACCGGAAACTTCAGCACCGGCACGACGCAAGCCCGCGAAATCGACCATCCTCATCTGGCTCAGCGGCGGTGCGTCGCACATCGACACGTGGGACATGAAGCCCGAGGCACCGGTCGAATATCGCGGCACATTCCAACCGATTTCGACTTCGGCACCCGGCATTCAGCTTTGCGAACATCTGCCGTATCTGGCGAAACAGGCCCACCACCTTGCGATCGTTCGCTCGCTGGGCGATCACCGTCGCGGCACGGGCGACCACCATGCGGGGTATTATTACAACCTGACGGGGCACGCCCCAGATCGGACGTTCCACCAGTTGCTGAATGCGCGCACGCCGTACGCAACCGACTGGCCCGCGATGGGGTCGGTCGTCGCGTCGAAGCGGCCGTCGCTCCCGCATTTGCCTTCGGCCATCACGTTGCCGCAGAAAGAAGATGCCCCCGAATACACCCGGCCCGGCCAGTTTGCGGCTCGGTTGGGCATCGAATTCGACCCCGTGTTCGTCGATGGCTCGCGCGAGAAACCGCTGGACTTTGCCGTGCCCGCCTTGTCTCTGAGCGGCGATATTTCGGCGGAACGATTGCAAGACCGGCTCACGTTACTTCGTACGATC
Organism: Limnoglobus sp.; assembly: GCA_043785305.1. Classification (GTDB taxonomy): domain Bacteria; phylum Planctomycetota; class Planctomycetia; order Gemmatales; family Gemmataceae; genus Limnoglobus. Next base: position 2,189 of record JAYVXI010000251.1, read on the forward strand.
GACGCGACGCAACGACTCGGCGAATACTCGGCGGCGAATCGCGATTACACCGTCCATCAGCGGAAGGCATTCACGTTACTGGCCTCGCGGCAGACGAAGTCCGCGTTCGATTTGCGTGCCGAACCCGAAAAAGTCCGCGAACGCTACGGCAAGGGCATCAACTCGATGACGATGTTGATGGCTCGTCGACTCGTCGAAGCGGGCGTGCCGTTCGTGACGGTATTTTGGAAGGGCGACAAAGAAGTCGACAAACTCTGCAAGAGTGGCGGTGGGTGGGACACGCACGGGAACAATTTCAACTGCTTGAAGGATCGCTTGTTGCCCGAATTCGACCGCCCGTATGCGGCACTATTGGACGACCTGCATCAACGCGGATTGCTCGAGAGTACCCTCGTCGTCGTGACGAGCGAGATGGGGCGGAAGCCGAAGGTCGGCGACACACGTTCGAGTGGCGGATACGGTGCCGGTCGCGATCACTGGACGGCGTGCCAGTCGGTGTTGCTCGCGGGCGGCGGCATTCGGGGCGGACAGGTCTTCGGCACGAGCGACAAGCGGGCGGAATACCCCGACCAAAACCCCGTCGCCCCGGAGCATATCGCCCGCACCATCTATCACGCGATGGGTATCGACGATTTGCACGCCGTCGATCGCGAGGGTCGCCCGTTCCATCTGATGGAAGACGGCCAACCGCTGACCGAGTTGTTTTAATCTCGATCGCGCGTCACTTCGCGATAATCTGCACGCTCACCGTGGCCTCGGACACGACCGCGTATTTGCCGTCCTGCAAGGCGGTGCCACGTATCGTGACGAGCCATTCGCCGTCGAGTTTCGCGTCCTTCGCGCAAGTGATGTTGAACGTCGCAGCGCTTTGCCCCACGGCAATCGTCGCCGGTTCTGCGGTCAGCATTCCGGCGAGTTCTTCGGGCAGTTTCAGTTCCAACTGCACCGGCACCGCGAGCTTCGCCGAGCGCAACACCGACACGGGAATCGCGATCGTTTCGCCGGGTTTGATCTTCAGTTCCTTGGTCACCGTCGCGACTTTCAGGATCGAACCTTCGATTGACATCGTGATGCGGCCCATCATCGGCGTGGCGAGGTAACGCAGTTTGCCCTTCGCATCGGGTACCTTCACGACGCCGATTAATTCCATGCGCGATGTGCGCGTGGTTTCGAGCCACTCGGGCATAAAGCACGGGTAAAACGCACGGTCGATATTCGCGGCAACGGTCATCTCCGGGCCGGTGATTCCCTGCCGTTGGTACGACTGTGCCGCCGACATTTGCAGGCTGACTTCGCCCTGAAAGCCGTTCATTCGCTCGAGTGTCACCTCGGCCGGGTGCGTGCTACCGCGATGCACTTTCCGCCCACCGTCGGCTTCGACTGCGACTAATTTCAAGCGCGGCGCAAGCGTCGTTGCCAACAGGATGGAAGACGTTTGCTCATCGACAAAACGGGCCGCAAGGTTAATCGGGATCGGTGCACTCGCAAATTTCGTGATGCCATCGGCGGTGCCAGTCACGGTGATGAACGCCGCGTTGGCAGCGGCGGTTTCGGCACCCGCGAGCACGAGCTTCAATTCGGGTTTGTCGGCGGGAATCACGAGGTTCGCGAGTGCCGTCACGCCTTCGGGCAACCCGGCGAGCGCGATCGTAACCGGCGACTTCATGCCCCCTTTGCGGTCGACTTTGACCGTGAGTTCGGCCGTGCCACCGAGCGGGACGTTCAGCCGCGCGACCGTAGACAGCGTGAAATCGCTGGCCACTTTCGTCGCGGTCAATCGGTAGATTGTATCACGATTTCCCGCCTTTCCGGACAAGTCCGAGACGACGATCGAAAACGCGCCGTCGGCGGGCAACGTAATCGTTAAGCCCGCATCGGTGGTGCCGGGCAAGTCGTCGTTCTTCAAAAGTTCCTTGCCGGTGGCATCGAGAACCGCGAGCGACAAATCGAGCGGCGAGCCGAACCGCTGTGCCTCGGCGGCCACGTTCCAGACATCGCCCTTTTTGCCCGTACACTGGAACCGCACGCTCGATTGCCGCAGCACGCCGGTGATCGCGGCCGGCAGCGCAAGCACCTGCACCGGTGCGGCGCTGGCAACTGACTCCGGGGTGTCACTCAGCAGGATATCGAACGCGGGTGCGCTGCCGAACGGCGTGTCGAGCTTGTACGCGAATGCGAGCTTTTTCGCATCGGCGGGGAACGTGACTTTGCGCACCAGCGATTCCAGTTTCGGCTTCCCTGTGGCCAGCCCGTAACCGACGAATTCGACGTCGCGCGTCGCGCCGCGCTGGCCGACGGCGGGGATCGTTGCGACGACGCGCGGGCCAGCAGTGAGTGATAATCGGTAGACCGATGAGCGATCCCCGCGGAAGTCGAAATCGTGCAAACTCACCGTATATTCGATATTCGCGTTTGCCCAAAATGTGAGTGCAAGATCGCGCCCGTCGGTGTCGACGGCGTCGGCGATCATCTGCCCTTTCGCATCGCGAATACTCAGTGCCGCATGGATATTCACACCGAGCCTACGCGCAAACAAGTCGCACGTGACGGGGCCATCTTTGGGTACCGCGAATCGGTACGCATCGACTTCTTCGACCCGCGACAATCGCCCGTTGACCGTCACCGGCAGCGCCGGCAATTTTTGTAAAACCTTCGTCGTCGGCAGTTCGTTGACCTCGGGTTCGGTGCCGACCCAGAAGAGGCCAGTCTTCGCTCCGGCCCCACTCGCGCTCGCCACCGCCCAGCGAATCGGGCCGGTCGGTAAGTCGGCGGGGAGCGTGAATCGGGCCGCGCGCTCGCGTGGCAGCAGTGGCGCGGTACTCGTGCTCTTCGCCCCGAACCAGAACGGTGGCGGCGGCACCAGCACCGGCCCTTGTTCGCCGGTCAGTTCCAGTTTCACGCGCGGATCGAGCACGAACAATTGCACGTCCGGCGTCCAGTCGTACCCACCGAGTTGCACATCGATGACCGTGCCCGCTTTGCCACCCGAAGGGAAAACGTACCCCGGCTCCGGGGCTTTCAGTTCCGCCGTTTGTTTCGGCTTCTGCGCATACGCGGAAGAGGCGAAAAAAACCGTTAACCACAGAGAACACAGAGAACACAGAGATAAAAAATAGAGAGGAGAATTTAGTATCTCATTTTTCAGTTGTTTCTGATACATAACTTCTTCTTTCTTCTCTGTATGATCTCTGTGACTCTGTGGTAAACATTTTAATTCTTATCACCCGACCAAGTCTCGTATCACCCTCCCGCCGCTGACGATCGGTACCGGTCGGCCGAGTGGCGTGTTGTACATTTTGCTGCTGTCGATGCCCATTTGATGGAACAGCGTTCGCAAGATGTCTTCGACGCTCACGGGGTCGGCCAACGGTTCGGTGGCGGTCTTGGTCGTTGCGCCGATGACTTTGCCGGGCTTGATGCCGCCACCCGCGAACAACACGCTCTGTGCGGCCGACCAGTGATCGCGCCCCGCTTGGGCGTTCACCTTCGGCGTGCGGCCCATTTCGCCCATCATCACGACGAGCGTACTATCGAGTAAGCCGCGTTGGTCGAGGTCGGTAACGAGTGCGCTGAATGCGCGATCGACGCTCGGAATCAAGTCTTTTTGCAAACTCGGGAAGCACGAAAAGTGCGTGTCCCAGCCGCTGTGGTCGATGCCGACGAACCGGGAACCGGCCTCGACGAGTCGGCGTGCGAGCAGGGCGCATTGGCCGAGTGTGGTGTGCCCGTAGGCGGCACGAAGTGCCTCGGGTTCGCTCTTGATGTCGAATGCTTTGCGGGCCGCCGCCGAGGTCATCAGGTCGTGGGCTTTTTCGTAGTACGTGGCCATCGTGCCGGCTTTGCCCGCGATGGCGTTCGGCTTATCCAGCCCGCCCAACAGCCGTTGCCGACGATCTTGCCGTTTCGCGTCGATCCCTTCGACGGGCAGCAAATCGCGGACTTCAAAGTCCGGCGAAACGGGGTCGCCTTCGATGATGAACGGGGCGTACTCCGCACCGTAAAAGCCCGGCCCGCCGGCCGCCAACGGGTGCGGCAAATTGATGTACGGCGGCAGCGTGCCGGTGTTGCCGAGTTCCCGCGACACGACCGAGCCAATCGACGGGTACAACACATTGTTCGGCTTGCGACTATTCGTACCATCGGCGAAGTCGGCCTTCATACCGGTCATCACATAGTGATAGCCAGTCGTGTGGCCGTTGTCGTTATGGCTATGGCTGCGAAGGATCGTGTATTTATCGGCAATCTTTGCGCAGTTTGGCAGGTGCTCGCAGATGAATGTACCCGGTACCTTCGTGGCCATTTGCTTATACGGCCCACGCACCTCCGCCGCCGCATCGGGCTTCATGTCCCACATATCGATCGTGCTGGGGCCACCTTCGAGAAACAGGAAGATACACGCCTTCGCCTTGGGTTTGACATCCCCCGCCGCCTGCGCCTGAAATTGCAACAGCCGCGGCAGTGTCAGGCCACCGAGCAGGCCGACAGTGCCAATTCGGAGGGCCTGACGACGAGATGTATGGGCGTATTGGAGTGACATAGAAGCCTCAATTCTTGGGTATTTCTGGTAGCCGCAGGTCTTTAGCTCAGCCTGCCTTGGGCATCAGTTGTAGCAGGCGGACGACCGTATACACCATAGGGACCATTATATCGCATGCATTGGCGACCGTGTTTTAATGTATCCCACTCCCACAACCAGTGATATTCCGCATTGGATAAGTCTTGTTCGAGTGCAACAATGACCTCGGCGTACACGTCGTTCAGCCAAGAGATTGATTTTTCGTGCAACTCTACACAGACAGTTGCCAGTGGAGACCACTTCTCCGGATTTGTCCTATACAACTCTTCTTGCTGTGACCAAGTCAAGGTGTCACCAATAACAATAAACTTAGGGTCAATTACGTAGGGAATAACATCTTGATTAGGTTGCGGAACCATCATGTAATGGGGATGCCCGGCGTGAGTCAGTATGTTGCGATAGCAAATGATTTTTTCACGAGATGGTGACCACTTGTTCTTCCAGTCTGCTTTAGACCAAATCTTAATGTCGCGATTCAAAGCATTTGAAAGCGATTTTTCAAATAACTCTTGTAGATCAGTAAACTTCTGTATAGCATTGCCGTCGTAATTAATTGCTTGAGTACAGTTTTGGAAACGGTTCGCCCCAAGATTTCCAGCCCTAACTTGATCTAACGCATCAGCAGCATTGACTAGGTCGTCAAGCAGTGAATGGTTTAGTGTCGCAATCTGAATCACTATTTGCGAAGCTTCTTTTCGAAGATCCAGATTAGCGGGTCTGTTTGTAGCTGGGGCAACATGTCTACGCCAAAACACAGTATGGTTTGGGAAACTGACGTCTAAACTATGCTGGGTTGCGGCGCGCATTTCCAACGAATCACCATCTTGTTTCAAAGTAAGACGCTCAAACGCGGTCTGCCAAACGTTCCAAGCTGACATCGGTTACTTCTCCGCTTTAACTGGTTTGCTACTCGTGAGAAAGTTCATGATACTCGTTGAATCACATTTATACCGAGGTTATTTATCCCATTTGAACAGGTAATAACAATCTCCATTGGTGTAACGACAAATCGCCATCGCTTTCACCGAAATCACATTTTCTTCAAGAGGGTTCGCCCCGTGTGGGATCGTGTGATAATTTTCTCGGTCGCTCATCGCCCACAACAACACCTCTGCACCGTCTAGTTGCCGTGGAGGTAATTGCATATCGTTCATGGCGGCTTCTGTATGCTTTTGTCAACGGTTACAAGTTACCTATTGTACAGAAACTCTTTGCTATTTAGCACGGCCCACAGTACGTCTTCGATGGCGGCGCGGCGGTCGCCATCGGTGAATGCGGTTAGCAACTTTACACGCTCGGCGTCGGTGGGGCGACGGCTAAGCGCGCTCAAGAAGAGTTCGTCTAGGATTGCCTCGGGCTTCTTGTCCGAGTCGGCCAGCTTGCGGACGCTCCCGTTACGGGCGCGGATCTTTGCCGCGATCTCGGGCGAGTTCATCAGATGCAAGGCTTGTGCGATGCTCGGGTCGGTGCCGCGTTCGCATTCGCACACGCTGAACCGCACCGGTCGCCCAAAGATATGGAAGAAGTACGACGGCATCCGGTTGTCCCAGACTTGGATCGCGCGATACCCTTCGGGCCAGCCGTTGAACTTTTCAACGACACCCGACACTTGCGAGACGGCATCGAGAAGCACCTCGGCGGGCATCGGTTTCACGGCGGCGTGCGAGAAATTTTGCTCGTCGGTCGCGTTCCCCACCGAGGCCTGGCTACTCAGTTGATACGCCCGCGATAGTAAGAGCGTCTTCGTGAACGCCTTCAAATCGTACTTCGTTTCGCGAAGGTGCGCGGTCAACGCGGCCAGCAGCGGTTCGTTGGAAGCGGGGTTGGTGGCGCGAATATCGTCGATCGGTTCGACCAGCCCGCGACCGAAATAGTGCGCCCACAGGCGGTTCGCAATCGCGGTGGCGAAGAACGGATTCTCCGGCGCGGTCATCCAGTCGGCGAGGACGCGGCGACGGTCGTCGGACGGCACGAACGCCGTGGCGGCCGCACCCAGAGACTTCGCGGGTACCAGTGCGACTTTGCCCTTGCTGACCTTCGGGCCGAGGTCGATGCCTGCGGTCCAGATCACGGCTTCGGCCCCGCCGGGTAGCGGTTTGCGTGCAACGCCGGAGAACATCCCGGCGAGCGCCCAGTAGTCGTCTTGGCCCCATTTTTCCGACGGGTGATGGTGGCACTCGGCACACTCGATCCGCACTCCGAGGAAGATCTGGCTGAGCGATCGCGCAGCGACTTCGGGCGTGCCGAGCGACTTGTAAATCGCCGCCGGGCCGTCTGCCGTGGTGTTGCCTTTTGCGGTGACAATGTCGCGTGCGAACTGGTCGTACGGGCGGTTCTCCGCGAACTGCCGACGCACCCAGCGCGTCATCGCGACGGCCGCTTGTGGCGTGATGGCGTCTTTATCGACCTTCAAAATGTCCGACCATTTCATCGCCCAGAAGTCCGCATATTCGGGGCGAGCCAACAACGTGTCGATCAGCTTCGCACGCTTGTCCGGCGCGGCATCGGCGAGGAACGCACTCGCTTCGGCGGCGGTGGGCAAGGTGCCGATGGTATCGAGGAAAACCCTTCGCAGGAAGGCGTTGTCGTTAGCAATTTCACTCGGCGGGATGCCGAGCCGTTCGAGTTTATCCCAGACGTGTTTATCGGCGAAGTTCGCTTCGGGTGGCCGTGGAAACGTCACCCCCGGCCGCGGCAACGTGACGCGACACACGGTGACGTGGCCCATGTAACGCACGAGAATCGCGGCCTCGCCGGGTTTGTCGCCCGCCGTGATTAACCCACGGCCATCGGCACCCGCGATGGTACCGGCGTTCGAGGAATACTCGGCCTCGGCGGTCACGCAGCGGCGCGAACCATCGGCGGCGATTGCCGTGACTCGCAACTGTTGCGTGCCACCGAGCGCGAGTGTGCGTTGGTTCGGTTCGACTTCGAGCGCCATCACCGCGGGTAGTTTCGCGCCGGCGAACTGCATGCCTTCTTGCAGCCAGCGCAACAGGCGGCGATAGCGCAGGCCGTCCTTGTCGATCTTTTTGCCGCCACCGTGTGGAACGAGGCCGGCCGCTTTCACGAGAAACAGGCTGTTCTGCGGCGATGCGGGGAAGACGCGCCGACCGCGTGCCTCGTTCACGAGGGCATGGTAATCGGCCTCGGGGTCGAACCCGAAGACGCTGAGTTTGAACCCCGCCTGCCCTTCGGCTTTACCGTGGCAGCCACCGCTATTGCACGAAACCTTGGTGAGAATCGGAATGATCTCTTGCTCGAACGACACGGCACGCGGTGCCTTCAGTCCGGTCACTTCGACGGGCACGCGCAACAGATCGGGGCCGTGCCGGACGATGACTTCGGTCTTGCCTTCGGCCTTCGGCGTCACCAGCCCCGTGGCATCGACCGCCGCAATCGCCGCGTTCGCGATCTCGTACTTCGCAGCGCGCGTACCGTCGCTGTTTGCCAGCGTTACGAGTAATTGCTGCGACGATTCGGGGCTATCGAGCTTCACGGAAGGAGGCGTAACGAGCGCGCCCGCATACGCAGGGGCCAGCCCAAACAGAACGAGTATCAGCACCGAGAGCGGCTGAGTCATGGAACCACCTAACAACCGAACGAAGAGCAAACCAGCGGAGGGAACCCAGTTGGGTTATTGAGACTATAAACCAGCGACGTGGTGTCGGTCAACAAGATTGGAAGAAATGCGAAATGCGGACTCTGGAGATATGCGGAATTCGGAACTCGGAACTCGGAACTCGGAATGCGGACCAGACTGATACCAAAAACATCGGCGATGGTGATGGTCATGCGGCGGACACTTCTTCCGCGTATCGCGCCAGCAACAGGCACTGATCGAAGAAGCGCATATTCAGTTCTGTCGCGTCTGCTCGCTTCCAATTTTCGTGAACGAGCCAGTCGATGAATCGGGGGGCATCAATGCTGGCTCTGGCGCGGTAAGCACCGACGACGAACGCCTGCCACAATTCCGCTTCGTCCCGGTCGAGCGGGAGTCCCTTCTTGGCAAGCCGCGAGAACGTTTGTAATCGTTCGACAACATCGGGCGGCAGGTCGCCGAGGAACATCTCCTGGGGCGTAGGCACCGAGATCAACGCCCCCGCCGCACGGGCAGCCGGAACGATACCCTCGTCCAGGAACCGCATGACTTCATTCCAGGCAGCTGAGATACCGGCGGCAGGTGCCGGTACTAGGTGATTCAAAAACCAGACCCGGCCACCCCTCAGTTCCGAGTCTCCCCGCTGCTCTACGCTCAATCTCACACCCGCGTATGCAGAGGTGGTTACGAGGGAGTACCAGGCCGATCCCGGTCGTACGAGCGACTGAAAACTCTTCAGATCTTCTCCACGCAGTCGCAACCACCCGTGCGGACAATTCAAATCCAACCCGTCGATTACCTGTGTCAGCACGTTTCCGGTGCCATTCACAGACCACTGATGCCAGCGGTTAGCACTTTCGACCGCTTCCATGATGTCCCTTCCCTTTATGCGGCTACCATCGTTCCGAATAATATTCTATCGGTGGTGACGAGCGTCACGAGAATGGGCGGGACGCTGGTACCTGCAAAGGAGTATCAGCACCGAGAGCGGCTGAGTCATGGAACCACCTAACGACCGAACGAAGAGCAAACCAGCGGAGGGAACCCAGTTGGGTTAATGAGACTATAAACCAGCGATGGATCGAATGCTAGCGGGAATCGTCGCGATTATTTCCGAACGATGGCGACGATCAGGTTCGCCATCCAGCGTCGGGCGGGCTACGAGGTCCATCGCCCATCCGCGATGGCCTGAGCGACGAGTGACGAGTGGTGAGACGGCATTGACAATTCGGAATGATTCGCTGCTTAGCAAAATTCAAGGACGGCCATCGCAACCGGTGCGCGCCGAAGGTGATGAAGTACACCGGTCACAAGTGCGGGTTAGTGTACACCGCCGGAAGAAGTTCCTTGGGCCACGCCGCGCGGGGGAAGCCCCCGCCCCACAATGACAGGAACTTAAGGCATAGCGGGTCGCGAGTTTCGTTGC
>JAYVXI010000252.1:0-11750 GCA_043785305.1 Limnoglobus sp.
AAGAGCAAGCCGTTGAAGAAGACGCCGGAGACGGACGCCATTTTCGCCAATGTGCGGGCGGTGAAGGCGGAGGAGACGGGGCCGGATACCCTGGAAATACCGATGGATACGAAGGCGAAGGTCAACGAAGGCGAATACGCCCGTGGGGGGAAAAAACCCAGGCCTCCGCTCGCTTTGCTCGCTCCGACCTGGGCTGACAGAACCGGCCCTACAGGCCGTAAGACTGGCATTTGGAAACGCAGGTGTTCCAAAAACCCGTGTCGGAACTGCAATTTGGCGCAACTTCAAAACTTACGCGTCGGGCTAACAAAACCGTTCGGGGCGAACGGCATCGATCCGAATCCTCGCTGGCTAACAATTCTTGACATTTCGCGACGCGCCGCACTTCGGGTGGGGAATATCTTGACGGAAGCCCCTTTCACGCGGTGTGATTATGACCTCGCTTCTCAAAACGCTCGTCGTTCGCGATCCGGCCAGCGATGCGCAACTGCTCGGGCGATTCGTCCGCGATCGCGACGATGCGGCCTTCACCGAACTCGTACGGCGACACGGCCCACTCGTTTTGGGTGTCTGTCGCCGCGTCATTCCGGATCGGCATTTGGCGGACGATGCCTTCCAGGCGGCGTTCGTCGTACTCGCCCGCAAAGCGGAGAGCGTGCAGCCCGACAAACTGGTGGGTTGGCTTTACGGCGTTTCGTACAAGGTGGCCTTGAGGGCGCGAACCATGGCCGGGCGACGCGCGAAACACGAAACGCTGACTTCGACATTGCCCGAAACGCCGGTGCTACCCGACCCGGTCGATGATGGCGTGCTCGATGCCGAGATCGCGAACCTGCCCGCGCTCTACCGCGATGCCGTGGTGTTGTGCGAATTGCAGGGCGTCAGCCGACACGATGCCGCGAAGACACTCGGCATTTTGGAAGGCACGCTGAGTAGCCGTTTGGCCAAGGCTCGCAAATTATTAGCCGTCGCGCTGGGCCGTCGTGGCGTCACGATGCCTGCGACACTTGCCGTCTCCACCACGGTGACGCTCGAACTCTGCGCTGCGACGGTGCGGGCCGCCACCGGCACGCTCGCACCGCCACTTGTCACCACTCTCGCGAATGGAGTATTGCGAACCATGTTGCTTTCCAAATTGAAACTCACCGCCGTCATCGGGGTCTGTGCCGCCATGCTGCTCAGCCTCGGCATCGGCAGCATCACCCGCCCGGAAGTCGCGATTGCCGCACCGGTGCCGGTAGAAGCGAAAGACGAAGGACTGATCTGGTTACACCACAGAAAAAGCGGATTGCTGACCGCGTACTCACCCGATGGCAAGAAAGCGAAAGAGTTCACCCTGAAGGACGGCCGGCGTTTCCTCGGCATCACACCCGATGGGCAAAAAATCGCGTTCCAAGGCAAGAACGGCAAGCTCCCCATCGAAAATGACAATGCCGCGTTGACGGTGCATTTGCGCGATGTGAACGACGAGATGATTGGTGAAGACACTGGGTTTTCGATTCAAAACGACGACACGATTATTTGGTCGCCCGATCGTAAACAAGTCGTGCGATGGCGTAGCGCAGACGTCGATAACCAGATCGTACACCAGCACGTGCTGTTCGATTTGGCGAGCAAGAAGGAAACGAAAATCGAGTTGCCGGCCAACCACTACATGCGTCAGTGGTCGGCTGATGGGAAGACATGGCAGTTGCACGAATACGTGCGTGCCGACGTTCGCGATGCGAATTTGCCGCGCTACCGAATGATGTCCGTCCCCGTCGGCGGCGGCAAGCCGACGCCACTTTGCGATAACGCTTCTCTCTTGTGGCTTGAGCCAACCGGCGATGGGCAGACGTACTTCGGCTTCGGGCACGGCCACACGAACCCGGCGAACGAGAATGAGGACGCCACCTATCGCCGATGGTTTCGGGTGAGCGCGAAAGGGGAAGCCACGCTCGTCAAAACGTTCGACGAGTTCAACAGTATCGAACTTCGGCTCGCCCCGAACCGCCAACGTGTGGTTTGCCTCGGTCAAACGAGCGCCCACGATAAACCCGGCAATTCGACGCTGCTCCTGTACGACCCCGATGGCAAGAACGAACGAAAACTTCTGACGATCCCGCACGAGGGCAAGCAAACGACTTTGCTCGGCTGGTTACCGGCAAAAGTTGCCGCCAAGCGAATCGCGCCGGTGCCGAAAGAAGTGCCGGATGATGGCATGATTTGGCTGCTCGATCCGGCGAAGGGCGAACTCGTCGGCTACACCCCCGGCGGCAAGCCAGCGCGAACGGTGAAACTGGCCGACGGGGCGATCGAGCCGAGGTACTTTCTCGGCATCACCCGCGACGGCCAGAACGCGATGTTCGTCGGGAAGGATGGGAAGATAGCGGATCCGGCATGGGAATCGCTCCTCGGGAGATTGCGGTTGAGCGTGCATTTGCGGCCGCTCCATTCGGAGGGCAAGCCGTTCGACACCGGCATCCTCTACCGGCCCTACGATGCCTTCACCACGTCGCCCGACGGTCAACACCTCTACCGTAGACGCGACGTGTCGAAACTGGTGGGCGAATCGAAACGCCCGGAGTACGCGGTGACCCGGTTCGAGGCCACCGGCAAGAACCCCGAGGCGATCGACCTCCCGGATCGGATGCGCCTGCGGGAGGCGCTCCCCAGCGACGAGTTCCTTCTGGACGAGTGGAACCGCGAGACCGGCGAGACGCGCGCCCACCGCTGCGCCGGCGGCGGCAAACCGGTGTGCGTGACTGCGGATCTGAACGCGGAGAACGCCAGCTACTCGCCGGATGGCCGGTCGCTGCTCGTCACGAAGGTCCAAGTTATTACGAAAGAGAAGGAAGAGCACTATACGCTCGCGCGCGTCGATCCCGCAGGAGGCAAGCACGAGCGAATCGACGGCTTCGAGGGGACCGCCTTCCTCCGTGGATACTGGTCGCCCGACGGCAAGCGGGTCGTCATGCAGTGGCACCGGACCGAGGCAATCGGCACCGAGAATGGGAAGACATTCACGCGGGCGGGGGCCGGCACCGTCGTCGTGCGCAGCGCGGACGGCACGGGCGAGAAACAACTCCTGGCGCTCGAAGACCCCGGCCTGGACGGGTTGAACGGCCGCTCGGTCACGCAGGGTCGCCACGTGCTCGGCTGGTTCCCGAAGAAGGCTTCGACGAAGCCCGCTTTGAAGCGAATCGCGCCGGTGCCGAAGGCGGAACCCGATATGGGCCTTCTCTGGTTGCACGATACCAAGGCCAAGAAGCTCATCGCCAAGTCGCCCGATGGGCGGACGCACCAGGAAATCGATCTGCCCGAAGGCGACCGTTTCCTCGGATTCACGGCGGACGGCACCAAGATCTTCTTCGCTGGCAAGAACGGGAAAGTCGCCGATGCCGACGTTGCCGAAGGGCTGACGCTGCACCTGCGGAGCGACTTCGTAAAGCCAGAGGGTACTGATTCCGGCCTCGGGTATCAACCCGACGATTTCTTCGTGTTTTCGCCCGATGAAAAGCAAATCGTGCGGCAGCGGTGTCACAGGTTTGAAAACGCCAAACCCAAATTCTCGCACGTTCTGTTCGATGTCGCGACGAAGAAGGAAACGAAGATCGACTTGCCCAGCGACCACCAACTGATGCAGTGGTCGGCAGACGGCAAGACGTGGCGCGTGGTCAAAAATGTCAACGAGCAGTGGTTATCCATGCCGGCTGGCGGCGGGAAGTTGACTCCGATCAACGATTCCGGATCGTTCATGTGGCTCGACCCATCCCACGATGGCAAGACCTATCTCGCCTCTGGAGATCAGGCGATGTTCCAAGTTGACGCCGCGAACGGGAAAACGACCAAGATCGCAGCATTCAAAAATGTGGAATACGTCAAGGCGATGTGGTCGCCAGACGGTCATCGCATCGGCTGCATGAAGTACGATTTCGATTCTGCAAACAATCGACGTGGTGACTCGCACCTGCTTCTATTTGACGCTGATGGCAAGAACGAAAAGGAGTTGCTGACGATCAAGGACGATGGCCAGACGACGCAGATGCTCGGCTGGTTCCCAACCGCGAAGTAACATCATGCGGATCGCGTCGAACTGCACTTGAAAATGAAGCAGACCGGCGCTGTTTTGCACCGGTCTGCCGAAGATTGCACCAGTGCCTCGGAAAGGGCTCGAACCTTTGACCCGCTGATTAAGAGTCAGTCGGTTCCAATTCACAACGTATTGCAAGGCAACACTTTGCAGCAATCCGCCGAAACCGTTGCAGTGCCGGTTGCAGTAGCGGGGGAAAGCGAAGGGGGCAACGACGATCCGGACTTGTCGCGCCTTGTTGCTGCGTGGCCGACGCTGGCCGAACCGATTCGCCGTGCCATGCTCGCCATCCTCGAAGCCGCAATGTGAAGGCGAACGGGGAAAATTGCCCCCGTATCCCCCGTATCGAGTTCAAGGCCGCGATTCGAGCGATGATCGCAAGTATCACTGAGTGCTATAAAACGCCCCACTATAAGTAACTCGTGGTAACCCGGCTTAACCAAAAACTATGCCAGTCGCGTGGCCGTCCGTGGGCACTTCCTGTGCGTTCGACACTCGACACTTGCGACACTCGACAGGAACGGCTTGTGTTACAGTCGATTTCGACAAGCAGAAAGCCGAGTGTCGAACGACGGTTGATTACCCGGTATCAATCGAATGTCGAATCACCGCCGCCGAACGCCATGGCACGAAACCCGACTTAGTTGCACCTAAAAAAAAAGAAGCGGAACGCTTGCAGTCGGGCGGGGTGCTTGAACAGTTTAATGAGATCGATCAGTTCCAACTTTGGCAAAAAAATTCCACCGGCCAGAATTTCGACTTTGGACTCCGAAGCCCGCCACGATAAAGCCCGGCAGGGCCTTCGAGCCTTGCGGCCTACCAGACCTGCCGGGCCGGGTTATCATTTGGCCAAGCCATCTCTCGACAGCCCGACGCGGGACGACGACCTGGACTTTGCACCTCGGCACACTCCGTCGGAGCTACCCTTCGGATTCTGGCAGGGCAAGGTACTCGACACACGGAACCCATTATTGTTGTTCCGGTTCGTCGGCACGTTGTTGTTGCGATACGCAGAGCGGACGTTCGACGATTGATTGTTGAACGAGCCGCCCCGCAACACACGGCTAATGGGTCGTCGCCCTCTGAAGGCGAATTGTACTGAACAGGCGGCACCGAAGCCGATACGTGCTCGCTTGCCGGGCGTGGCCGTTCCAACTCATCAGCCGTTGATGGACTTCGCCGATTGACACTCGCCCCGCCGTGTAGTCGTCTTGCATGAGCCGGAGTCGTCGTCGGAATCGCCGCACGTTTTCCTTCGGCAGCAGCCGGTGCGTGGGGAAGACCCGGTAGCCGAGAAATCGGATGCCGTCTACGACGGGGAGGATCGCGCACTTCTTCGGGTGAAGCCGCAACCGCAGGCCAACCAGAAAATCCCTGATCTGTTCCCGCACATCGGCCAAGTGGCCCTTGTCGTCGGAGAACACCAGAAAATCATCGACGTAGCGGACGTAGCCCTTGATCCCCAAACGGTCCTTCACGAAGTGGTCGAGCGGGTCGAGGTACACGTTGGCGAAGAACTGGCTTGTCTGGTTGCCGATGGGGATGCCGCGCCGCCGTTCGCCCGGCGTGAATAGGTCGTCGCCGGGGAAGTAGTTCACCACTTCTTCTTGCAGGTTGCTGCCGTCGATGATCTGATTCACCAGCCACATTACGTTCGGGTCTTTGATCTTGCGGGCCACTAGTTCCTTGCAAATCTCGTGGTCCATCGACGGGAAGAACTTCTGGATGTCAGCCTTCAGCACGTACCGATATTGCTTGGCGAATTCCTGGCATCGCGCAACGCCGGCGTGCGTCCCTTTGCCCTTCCGACAAGCGTAGGAATCGGTGATGAACAACTTCTCGAAGATCGGCTCCAACACGTTCGTCAAGGCATGATGCACGACGCGATCCCGGTACGGGGCCGCGCTGATCTGCCGTTTCTTCGGCTCGAAAATGTAGAAGCTACGATACGCTCCCGGTCGGTATGTTTTCGCGGTGAGTTCTTCGTGCAATGTCCACAACTCACGTTCAAGATTGAATTGGAACGCGGCCACGGCGGGGCGGAAGCGCTTGCCACGGCGGGCGGCATCGGAAGCACGCAGCAACGCCTCGAAGCTGACGATCCGATCCCAGAGATGGCCGTGGCGTTTCATGGCTTGGCACTGCTCTTAAGCCAACCGCCGACCAGCTTGCCGATTTCGTCGATGCCCTTCGCCGCGAAGCCGTAGCTATCGACTTTTAGGCATTGCAAGTCTTTGGCAAGTCTCATCTGGAAGCGCAGAATTTCCAACACGAGATTCGCGGTTTCGAGAAGCTCGACACGCTGCTTCGTGTACTTCGCTCGTATCAGGATTTCCAGCAAGTCATACAGGTTCCGTTCGATTCGCTCGCCCAACACGAAGCGGTGATTCCTCGGAAATTTGCTCGTGTGATTACAGGACCAAAGTATGAGGTCATACGTCTTCGTGATGACCGTTAACTCAACTTGTGGTTTCGGGACCGCCATCACGCATCCAATAGGGAGCATTTGAATATAGAGGTAATTTCAAAATCGCGCGCCTACGGCGGTAAAGACAAATAAAGAAGAAAAGCAGTAAAGCAGTAAAGAAATCAAGGAGTAAAAGTCCTCGACACACGGAACCCATTATTGTTGGTCCGGATCGTCGGCACGTCGTTGTTGCGATACGCAGAGCGGACGATCGACGATTGATTGAAGAACGAGCCGCCCCGCAACACACGGCGGTCTGTAGCGATTACAGCGATCTTCCCTTCTTTGTCAAGTTTCACTCCATCCCCTGCCGGATAGTCATCGAATGCTTCCTGGCACCAATTGAAGCAATTTCCATGGATGTCGAAAAAGCCCAAGTCGTTCGGCTTCTTCAGACCGACTCTTTGCAACAATTCATTCGTGTTCTTCGTGTACCACGCATAACGGCCGAGCAATTCGTCTGTCTCGCCGTAGTACCGACTCGTCATCGCACCCGAACGAGTCGCGTACTCCATCTCCGCTTCCGTCGGCAAACGATAACCCGACAGGCTCAAATAATCCGGCTTCAGCTTCACGTCCTTTGGACCCTTGATCTCGTAACACTCCTCCAATTCCTCCTCTTGACTGAGCAGGTTGCAATACTTCGCCGCCATGTACCAATTGATGCCCACTACCGGCAAATCCGGCGAATGCGTGTACGCCTCGCCGATCTCGTACTTGTCCTTCGTCAGTTCTCGGTACTCCTTGAGCGTCACGGACTTCTGGGCAAGCGCAAAAGATCGCCCGATCCGCCGCTTGTGTTGAACTTCGTCTTCACTGTGATCCTTCTCCTGCTTCGGCGAACCCATCTGGAACTCGACCGGACCGGGAATGACCACGAGCGTCTGGCCCTGCGTGTTGACGTACCAACGAGACTCCGGCACTAACCCGGCGGCTGACGCCGCTCGGCTCGCCACGTGCTTCTGGATTGTATCGAGACGCTTTTCTCGCTCGTCGGTGTTCGTCGCCCACTCCTCGTTCATTTTCGTCAGCCACGACTCTTGCTTCCACTGACGCAACAGCCACTCGACCGCCGCGTGAAGCCCCGCATCGGCATCCGTGCGATACATCGACTGCAACTTCGGCAACAACGCCGTGCGTGCGGCAAGCGGCAGTTCCGTCTCGCTGAACTCGCCGAGGCTCAACAGCAACGCCCGGCGAATCGTGATGTCCTTCTCGGCATCCAACTGAACCGTGATGGCCGTCGCATCCGCACCCAACGGGCTGAGTTTGTGGATGATGTAACTCCGCAACCGTGGATCGGGCGAGTGCTTCAACAACGGCCACACCTTCGCGGGCTGACCGAGCCGCAAGAGCATCACCGCCGCATTCGCCTGCCGCTTCGCCAACGTCTCCCGCCGAACGTGCGAAGAGGGTAACTCTTCCGGAATTGTCTTCGCAATCTCGGCGACGAGAATCGGCAATCCCTGCTCGGCCCGTGCCTGGAACTTTGGGAAGAGAACCGCGAACTGCTTCTCATCCGCGTCCATCAGCAAATCGGCCAGCGACTTCACATCATCGGCGGCATAGTCGGCGAGAATGTTCGTCGCCAACGAGCGTTCCGCTGCGTGTTCCGGAAGCAGATCGCGGAAGATCTCGCCAAATCGGGGAAGAAGCCGCGATTTCACGATTCGGAAGGATTCACTCCAGTGGCTCAAATAGACCGGGTTCTCCTGTACGAGGGAGTTGACGACGAGGGCACCGGCCTTCGCCCACTTCTCGCCCTCCGGGTCGTATTTCGCCAACGCCGCCGCCGCCCGCACCCGCTGGTGTTCCTTGCCCTTCTCGGGTGTCTCCACCACCGACCACAACTTCAACAACAACTCGACCTTGTGCGGAACAAGCGCATCGCGAATCACCGGCACGTCCTGCGGGGCCGCGTCGAGAAGCCGACCATACAGGTACTCGGCCTGCGACGCATCCACCGGCAACATCGCCAGACTGGCGTGCAACTTCTGCTTCGAGTTCGCCGCCGCTTTCGCATTCTCGGCTTGCAACAGTGGATCGGCCCATTTGCGGAACTCGGCCATGCCGTCGATGATGTCCGGCACCTTCGCCGTGTCCGCGTTGAGCACGGCCTGCACCATCCCCGCCGCTTGAGTTGCTTTCCGCTGTTCGACGACGCCTTCGCGGATCATCAGCCCGGTGAACGTGGCGACTGCGAGCATCATTGCGAGTGCCACACCGCGCACGGCATGGTAGCGCGTCGCCCGGCCCATCATCTTGCGTTGCGGTTGTGTCCAGGTCTTCTTCGCCGTCCGCCAGCGGATGCTCAGCCATTGTGCGACCGACGGCAGTTGCCGATTCTCCAGGCGGGCATTCCACACGGCGGCACGATCCGCCAGCAGCAGTTCCGCCCGGCCCTTGCGAGTTTCCTTCTGCTTGCGGGTCAGCCAATCCCGCAGCGACGGCACGAGATAGTCGTGAGTGAGTTGGAAGTACTTTTGTCCCGCAATTGTTTGAGTACTTGTTTCGTCGTTCTGCTTGCCATCCGGATCGGTCGGCGTGATGAGCCGGATTTCGCCGTCGAGAATGCGAACGAGGTCGTCGAACTCCTTCGGTCGTTTGGCGTAGCCAGACGCTTCGAGTAGTTCCTCATACGACCGCATGTGACCCTTGATGTCCGTGCCCGAATCCGGCAACAGCGACTTCAACACACCGCGTGCGGCCTTCTGATGATACCGATGCTCCGGCGGTGCCGTGGACGCGCTGAACGTCTCTTCGAGGAACGTGACACCCACACCCGCCGTGCCGCCGACGGCCTTCAACGATGCCGGTGTCCACGGCTTCCCCTTCATCATCTCCGCGAAGAGGGCCAATCGCACGGAGATGACTTTGCCTTCCTGCGACAAACCCGCCACAGCGAGATTCAAGAACTCCTTCTGATCCTTGCTCGTTTCGCCGCTGTTCTCCGGCAGCTTGCCGAACGCCCGCCCGAACGCGGAGAGCACTTTCCGAGCATGGTCGATGTCGAAGAGATCGGCGAGCGCACTGTTCTGCCCTTCGACGAGTCGGATTTCCAAATCCCGTAGGAATCGGCTGACTGCGAGCCAGAAGTCATCGCGCACCATGACGACCGCTTGCAGCCGCCCGCCGTTGCACTGCCGAAGTGCCTGTACGAGTTCGGTGTTGTTCTCCTCCTTCTTGGCGTGCAGCCATTGCTCGAACTGATCGAGAACGATGACGACCTTCTTGCCCGGCGGAATGCCCTGACCCCGACGGAGGGCGGCCAGTGTTTCCTTCAACGACAACCCATCCGGCAGAGCCGGACACCGCTTACGCAAGCCATTCAGCAATCGCGTTTCCGTCTCGTCCGCCGTCGCTTCGACGTAAACCGAAATCACCTTCGGATCGAGCCGCGGCAGCAATCCGGCCTTCATCAGCGACGACTTGCCACACCCCGAAGGACCGTAGATCAACCCTACGGGGAAGGTGGCGTCGGCATCCATCTCTTCGATCCGGGTCTTCCAGAACCGGAGGCTGTCGGGCAACCCGTCCCGGTCCCGTGGCGCCGGCAACAGTTCGAGGAAGAAATTCGCATCGTGGGCGTCGAACGACCGCAACCCCTTCGGCACGATCTTGATAATCTGATGGTCCGAAGTCGGCGTAGCCGGCGTCGGAACAGGCGTGGCCGGTGCAGGAGCTTCGCTGCGAACTGGGGCCGTGACGGTCGATTTCTCCACCGACGATGGCAGTGCGAGGAAGTGTCGCAAGTCATCCGCGAAGTCCTTCGCCGTGGTGTACCGATCCGTCGTCCGCTTCGCCAACGCCTTCAAACAGATGCGTTCGAGTTCCTTCGGGATGGTGTCGTCGAACTGCCGGGGCGGACGCGGATCGATCGTCGCGATCTGTTCCAACAAGTCGGCTTGCGTGTCGGCCTTGAATGGCCGTCGTGACACGAGCATTTCGTAGAAGACGACGCCGAGGCTGAAGATATCCGACCGACCATCAACGCGGTGCCCTTCGCCCCGTGCTTGCTCTGGACTCATGTACGCCGGCGTGCCTGCATACCGTGGCCCGGTGCCGATATCCTGTTCGCGAAGGGCCAGCCCGAAGTCGCCGACGAACGCCTTGCCAGACTTGTCAAGCAGAATGTTCCCCGGCTTGATGTCGCGATGCACCAACCCTTGCCGATGAGCGTGGTGCAACGCCTCCGCCACGGTGGCCACGAGTTCGACGATTTCCCCAAACCTGAACCGAGCTTGCTTCAACCGCCCAGCGAGATCGACGCCATCGATGTACTTCGAGACGACAAAACACGGATACTCCGGCAGGCTGCCGACATCGTAAACCGGCACGATCTGCGGATGATCGAGGCTCGCCACCACACGAGCTTCCGTAAGGTACGCTTCCGCATCCACCATCCGAGCGACGAGTTTGGCGTGCGGTACCTTGATCGCCACGAGCCGTTGCAACTGCTCATCGTTGGCAAGATACACCTTGCCGAAGCCGCCTTCGCCGAGCACCTTCTCGATGCGATACCGCCCGATGCGTGTCGGATCGGCCGGCACGAAGGGGCCAGTGGAGACTCCCGGTGTAGGTGGAGGTGGACTTCCCTGGACTTGGGTTCGTTCGACATCGCTCATGGCTGAATGCGTCCATCACGGAGGGGTCGCGCCACTACGGGAAAGTGTATCGAGTATAATCGTGAGACACCAATGCGATGGTGTGCTTTCGCGTGTTGGAATTCGTTGGGAGTGGCTGACCGTGGCTCACCGTGGCCGACGCTGGCCGAACCGCTCAAGGCCGCGATTCGAGCGATGATCGCAAGTGCCACGGGTTCGCTCGATGGCAAATAACTCACCCCTTGAAAACAAGCTCGAAGTTCGGGCAAACTAGCCCCTATAAAAAGAAGCAAAAACGCTCATCCTCGAACCGCAACCCGCGATGAAACATACTCATTCCCTCCCCTTGTAAGCCCATGGCACGAAACCCGACTTAGTTGCACCTAAAAAAAGAAGCGGGAACGGACTTAGTGGCACCTAAAAAAAGGGGCGGAAAACGCCTGCGGGGATACTCGTCATCTTGCCGAAGCGACTATGCGAACACGATTTGACTGGCGTTGTTCGGTTTGCTTTCGCATAATCTCACTTCCACCCCGAATTGACGCTCTCACGCTGGTGAAACGTGCTGCCATTCACGATTGAAAATCCGATCCTGAATTCGCCGTTT
>JAYVXI010000253.1:0-11748 GCA_043785305.1 Limnoglobus sp.
ATGGATCGCGCGGGCACTGCACCGTGAACGGCCCCTTTCAGGGCCGATGGACATTCCAACAACGATACCCAGGCCTGCGCTCGCTTTGCTCGCTCCGACTTGGGCTGACAGAACCGGCCCTACAGGCCGAAAGACTGGCATTTGGAAACGCAAGTGTTCCAAAAACCCGTGTCGGAACTGCAATTTGGCGCAACTTCAAAACTGGCGCGTCGGGCTAACGGGATGTCAACGTGCGTCGGAGTCACGCGGACGGACTCCGGTTACCCCAAAACCGAGGCGATTGGAACCGGGCCTGAAATTGTTCCTGACGCGGTGCGGAAAGTCCGGTACATTCATGGGAGTGTTCGTTCGAGGAGTTCCGCCATGCCGATCTCGGTGACTTGCCAAACGTGCGGTGCGATCCTGCCGATTCCCGATGAATTGGCGGGTAAGTCCGTGCGTTGCGGGGGGTGTCAGTGCGTCGTCGAAGTGCCGGGAATTTCTGCGGAAGTTCCCGTGATGTCGTCGGACCCGATACTCGCGAGACGAGTGGGCCGTCCGGTTGCCATGCCCGTAACCCGAACGGAACCGAAGTCGCGTGCCGACGATTCGACTCGCCCGAAAGGCAAGCGGGTTTGGAAACGGCTCGACGACGACGACGAGGAACCGGCGAAAGAACGACCGGTACGGCGACGCCAGAAAACCGCGCTCACCCGCACGGGAACGATCTGGCTGTACCTGTTGGCCGCGTCGGCGCTCGGCGGGCTGATTACCTTTTGTTATTGTGCCATTTCGACAGGCTCACCCGCCAACAAACTCGGTAGCGGCCAACGCGTGTCGGCTGCACCGGCGATGCCAATCCTACCGCAACGCATGCCGATGCCCGGTCCCGCCCCGCCCGTCATGCTTGAGAATGTGCCACCCATCGAAGACGGAGCGATCGTATTCGACCCTCCGCAAGTAATGCGGAAACCCGCGATGCCGATCGTGGCCAGTTCCAATGCCATCATCAATGCGAACCGCAACGCGATTGTCGTCACGGCGAGTTCGGGTTGGCAAGGTTGGGATGCGAAGAAAGCGTTCGATGGCGACGAGCAGACATCGTGGTTTTCGCAACCGAATCAGGTAAACAATCCCTGGATACGCGTCGCATTTCCGAACGATGTCGTCGTCCGCCGCGTGACGATTCTCGGCAACCGCGAACCGAACTTCGCGGGTTACTTCGTACTCGACGCCCGTCTCGAATTGTTCGATCGCGATGAGAAGTTGTTATACAGCCGTGATTTGAAAAGTATCGGCGAACGCCACGATTTCGATTGCGCGTTCAAAACGCCGTACACCCGCGTTCGCTCGATTCGCTTTACCTCGACGCGCGACGAACAGAACACTCGATATATTGCCCTCGGCGAATTTCAGGTCGAATAACCCCGACCTCCCACGGGAGATTCTGCGATGCCGATTGAAGTGACTTGCCCTTCGTGCCAAGCGACGCTACCGATCCCGGAGAATTTCACCGGTAAAAAAGTACGCTGTTCGGATTGCGAAGGGATCGTCGAAGTGCCCGCCGCACTTTCGCCGGCTGCGAAGGCAAAAGCAGCGAGAAAGCCCGAAATAGACGATGAGGAACGTCCGAGCAAACGTCGCCGCGCTGCCGACGATGACGACGAGCAAGACGTCCCGCGTCGCAGGTCGAAGCGGAGTCGGGAAGACGACGAAGATGAGGAATACAATCGACCGCGTGGTGGGGGCAATACGGGCGTACCGAAGGTTTGGCTCGTACTCGCCGGCGTAGTCGGAATCGCGATAATTGTGGGCCTGCGGGCCGCCTTAATGCCAGGTCCACACGGCGCACCACTGGGCGTACCCGCACCGATCTTCGCACCAATTGCGAACCCGCCTTTTGTCGTTGCCAACCCCGCTCCAAACGGACCGATGAACAACTTCGCGCCGGTGATTGGCCAACAGAACGACGTGCCGATCGATGGGTGGGAACACGAAGTGGTGCCGAATCAACCGAAAAAGTGAACCGACACGGGAGATGATGCGATGCCGATCGAAGTGACTTGTCCATCGTGCCAGGCGACGCTGCCCGCCCCAGACGAATTCGCCGGGAAGAAGATTCGCTGCGCCGACTGCCAGGGCATCATCGAAGTGCCCACCGCGAAGGTCGATTCCGCGCCGGCGTTTGCAAGACCCGTCGCGCGGACTCGCCCCCAGTCGGAAGACGTGGCCGACGATCGCCCCGTGAAGCGGCGACGCGCTGCCGACGACGAGGCCACATCGACCCGCCGGAAGCCGAAGAAGGAATGGGACGAAGACGACGACGATGGCAGGCGGCGCGGCAGCAAGCCGGGCGTATTGACGGGCTTTTCGATGGTCTGGTTGATCGTCGTCGGCGTGCTCGGAATCGCGGGCCTCACGGCTGTCGTGTGGGCGATGATGCCCGTTGCGGGTGGGAACAAAGCACAAGTGCCAGAGGCCCCGAAGGCTGTTGCCGTTTTGAAACCGCCCGTCGAACCGATGAACAACTTCGCACCGTTGAATGAACAACCACCGAAGGTCGAGTTCGTGCCGGATCCGGAACCGGAACCCGTCGCACCACCTCGACTGCGACCCTCTTCTACCCGAGCGTTCCCGCCAAACAACGACCCGCGTTTCAACCCCAATCCCGCACTGCCGCGAGCCGTCGCGCCGAATGCCAAGCAGAAAGGCCTTGTCGCCAAGTATGCGGATCGTCTGAAAATACGAGCGAGTTCCGTCTGGGGCAGCTACTCCGTCACGCAGTTGTTCGATGGCATCGAGACATCAACCTGGTTTTCCGGTACCGGCGATACGGTCGGTTCCGGTAAGTCACCGTGGGTGGAAGTGACCTTTCCCGAAGACGTGACGATCCACGCGATGACGATACTCGGGAACCGCGATCTCCAGTGGTCGGGCTATTTCGTTCACGCGGGCCGGTTCGACTTCATGGACGAATCGGGCAAGACACTTTCCAGCCACGACGTGATCGCAACCGGCGACAAGTTCGACATGAAATCCGCACTCGACGCCGATGTGAAAGGCGTTCGCACCGTGCGATTCACCGTTACCAAAGATTTGTCCCCGAACTGGATCGCGCTCAGCGAGTGGACCATGGAATGACCGCGTGCAATCGATCGTTCTGAAACACGGCGGGCAACCGCGTCGATACCTGTTGTGGCGAGCGGCAGCGAAAGCGCTGCCGCTGATGGTGTTTCTACCGGGCACGGGCGGTACCGCCGAATGGGCGGCCGACGAATGCCGCCTGCCGTTCTTCGCCGCACTCAACGGCTTCTCGCTCGTCGTCGCCGAAGCCCTTCCACCCGACCCATCCAAACCGTCGAAGTTTCTCACGAACCCGACCCGCTGGAACGACGGTTCGCTTTTTTCCGTTACCGAAATGCAAACGATCAACGACGACGTCGATTTCCTCACCGTCGTGATACGCGATGCCATCGAACGCAGCGGGGCCGATGCCGCACGGGTGTATCTCAGTGGGTTTTCCAACGGTGCGGGCATGACCTTCCGCTTCGCCGCCGAACGTGCCGAACTCCTCGCCGGGATCGCACCCGTGGCCGGGCTGTGCTGGGCGAACCATACGAAACCATCGCGGCCCGTTCCGACAATTTACCTCATCGGCGATGCCGATCCGCTCGTGCCGCTGAGGGGCGGTGCCGTCCGCGTGCCATGGGGAAACCGCCTGATTACGCGACCACCCGCAACGCTCGAACACTGGGCCATCGCCAACGGTTGCGACGCGATACCGACGGATATTCCAGGCGATCCGTTGACAATCGAAACCTATTCGCACCCGACGCAGGTGCCGTTTCAGTCGGTGATTATCGCGGGCCAAGGCCACCACTGGCCCGGCGGCAAAGGGCAACTCCACCCGCGCATCGGCGGAGCCATCGCCGAAGCCGTCCCCGATGCGAACCGAATGATCTGGGACTTCTTCGAGTCGATCGGATAGCCGAGCGCCGAGCAAATTCTTGACCTCGCATTTTGCTGGGGTGTATGATCTCATCTGTGGATTGCAATAAAGAACTGCATGGCGGCAAGAGGGCGGACCGATGGGCGATGGGTTCGCGGAAGTCCACTCAGCACCTCCATACGGGCACTCGACTGTCTGCGCGGCTTTGCCGGAGGGCGCGTCCTCAGTCGGTTCGCCACGGGAACTCGTCGATTTGCTGCGTCGTATCGCGGCTGAATGCCCTCGGCCCGTTATCGCCACTGTCGTGCGGGCAGATGGGGATCAACTCTCCGTGGGGTTGGGCAGGGCGGCGAGTTTCCTTACCTACATCCCGTCGGACAACGACCCTCCCTATTTCAGCGTGGTCGGGACGGAGACGGACGGCGAGGTGTGTTTCGACTACGCCGGGGAACCGAGTTTCTACGCAGCTCGCAACACGGTTCCATTCGAGGTCGCGCTAGTTGTCGCCTGCCGGTTCGCCGAATCGAGTGGCTTGCCTCTCCCGGACTTGGTAGCGTGGGAGGTTACGTGAGGCGATCAAACGGATCTGCTCGAATCGGCAAGAGGTTTACGATGAGTGAAGGCTCTGTAGATCAAGATGCGGGCGACTATTTGAAGGAGTCGCAGACGCTCACCCTCTACCAGTTCGAGGGCGAGTTTCACTTGCGGATACCGTACGGGCGGGAGACGTTCCGCGATCCGATTGAGGCGGACCGCAAGCCCTGCCGGCACTGCAACGCGGTAAAGGGCCAACTCCACGAGCCGCTATGCGACTACGAGGAGTGCCCGTTCTGCGAAGGGCAGGTCATGTCCTGCGACTGCGGCATTTTCACCGAGAACGCGGTCGCTCCTCGTACGCCAATATCGTAAGTCAGCGGGTAAGAACGGGAGTCTCGCGCAATGTCGATCGTGTTGTTCTTGCCGCATTTGGATGTCAGCGGCGGGTTGGGTGTGCATTGCCGGATGCTTTTGACGGCATTGCAAGAAGTCGAATCGCCGCATCGGTTCACGGTGGTCAGCCCGGCCTCGCCGCAGTTGCTGTTTCCGACGACGGCACTCGAGCCGTGGGACCGGGGAACGCAGTTCGAATATCGCGAGTTGGACATCCCGTTAGGGTTCAGTCTGGCGAATCCACTCGACCCGATTCTCGGTGGGATCGTTGCTGAGGTGAAACCGGACTTGCTGTACTGCTCGTATTACACCGGAATGCGTCAACCCGGTTGTCCGCAAGTGGTGAGCTTTCACGATGCGGGTTTCTTGGAGAATCCCGAAGGTTTCGGGGCCACGGCTGCGATTCGCCACCGCACACTCGAAACGATCCGCCCCGCCATCTCGCTCATCCATTGCATCTCACACGATGCCCGCGACCGTATCTGCCGCCATCTGCCGTGGGAACCCGCGAATACGGCCGTCGTCTGGCACGCACTGCCCGATTCGGTGGAACTTCTCTCGGCCGCAAAGGCACTTCGTCCGGAGTCGATTCGGCTCGGTTCGCACTCGGCGGCGGAGAGTTCGCCGTATTTCTTCCTGCCCGTCGGGGCCGCGACTGGCTTCAACCGCGTTCGCAAGAATGTCCCGAACGCGATCCGCAGTTTCCGCATGTTGCCACCCGGAACCGCCAAGCTCATCATCGCGGGCACGGCGCAACTCACGGAAACGGTGCTGAACGAATTACTCTCGCCGACCGAACGCGGGTACATCCTCGACGAGTATTGGCATTCGACCGATGGCCGCATCGTCATCGTGCCGACGCTCGAACGCTTGGAGTTCTTAGCGGCGATGCACCATGCAGCGGCAGTCATTTACTCGAGCCGCTACGAGGGGTTCGGCTTACCCACGCTCGAGGCGATGGCACTCGACGTGCCGTTGATCGCGAGCCATGCGACGAGCATTCCCGAAATCGTCGGCAATGCGGGATTACTGGTCGAACCCGACGATGTCGGTGCATTTCGCGACGCGATGCTGCGCGTGTTAAACGAACCGGCGTTTTGCAAAACCCTCGTCGAACGCGGTCGGGAACGGGTCGCGCAATTCACGATGCAATCGTTGGGAACGGGAATGCTCGACTGTTGGAATCGCGCGATCTTGGGCACCAACTGACAGGATTAACAGGATTTACAGGATTGAAAGAAAGATTTAATCGTGTTCTCTAAATCCTGTTTCATCCTGCAAATCCTGTCTAAAGCTCAGCTGAGTGTGCAGAGAATTCCGCGTTGACGGCGAATCGACGAGAATGTTACGCTTCTTCTCGATGCGATTTTCTATCCGCGAGAAGTTTCCATGCGATTGACGACGGAAAACCGAATGACGGTGTCGGCGGTGGTGGAACTGCCCGTGGCCGAGGTGGAAACGGCTCCTTCAAAATGGTGGCCGAGTGGCCGCGTCGTCGTGGCGATCTGCCTGCTAGTCGGTTTCGCGTTCCGCGTTGGCGTGTACGTTCGCGATTCTTCGCTGTGGATCGACGAAGCGATGCTCGCGCTCAATGTCGTGAATCGCAGCCCCGCAGAACTGATGAAACCGCTCGATTGGAACCAGGGCGCGCCGCTCGGCTTCCTGATGGCGTCGAAAGCCGCCATCGCGCTCCTCGGCGACAACGAACGTGCGATGCGAACGATCCCATTTCTCGCATCGCTCGCTGGCCTGTTGATCTTCCCCGCGTTCGCTTATCGAGCCATGCCAATCCCCATCGCGCGGCTGGCCACGATACTATTCGCACTCTCGCCGAATTTAATCGGCTACGCGGCCGAGTTCAAACAGTACGAACTCGATGCCACAATCGCGGTCGGACTTCTCGCGCTCGGGCTGCCGATGGCGAACGGACCGCGTGCCGCATGGCGTTCGATTGCACTCGCATTCGTCGGCGCGATGGCCGTTTGGTGTTCGCACCCGTCGGTGTTCGTGCTCGGTGGCGTGGGCCTCGCGATACTCGCCGATGCGATCGCTCGCCGCGACTGGCGTGCATCGTGGATTCGGCTCATCGTCGTCGGCTGCTGGCTCGCCAGTTTTGCGGCGTGTTACCTCGTGTTTTTGCGGCATCTCGGCCTGAATGCGTACTTGCTCGATTACTGGGCGGGCACGTTCCTGCCACTGCCGCCGACGCGGCCCGGCGACCTCGCGTGGATCGTCCACCACTACTTCGTATTCTTCGACAACCCCTGCGGTATGAACGGCGAGTTCGGTCTCTCGGGCTTCGCGGGGATCGGCTTCCTCGTCGGCTGTCTCACGCTTGCGAAAACCAACTGGCGCTTGCTGATCGCGCTTCTCACACCGTTGTTACTCGCACTGTTGGCGTCGGGTTTGAAGAAATATCCGTTCGCGGGGCGGCTCATGTTGTTCGCGGTTCCGCTCGCCATCGTCGGCATGGCGTACGGGCTGAACTTGATTTCCGAACAGGTCGGCAAGGCGGTTGCCGGTGGCCGTTGGCTCATCCTCACCATCGCGTTTATCGGGCCGATCTCCGAATGCAATCAGCTCGCGAAACGGCCGATTCATGCCGAAAATACCCGCGAAGCGATCGCAGCCGTCCATGCCGCATGGCAGCCCGGCGACCGCATTTACGTCTTTTACGGTGCGGTGCCCGCGTTTGAATACTATCGTTCGCGGTACCCGATTCCTGTCGATACGGCGGTGATTGGCGTCGAGAATCGCGGGAAAGATCCTCGGCAATTCCGCGAAGAGATGAGCGTACTTCGCGGGCAAAAACGCGTCTGGATCCTCATGGCCCATCGGCAAACGCACGAGGAAGCCGCCATTCGCGCGTACCTCGATGGCTACGGCAAAGGCGAGATCATCATGCGCGGCACCGACGCCGTCGTCATGCTCTACGATCTCTCGTAACTACTCGACGAGCTTCTTTCGTCGCAGTGTGTGGTGGTAATGTTGTGCGAAGCGGTGCGATTCGTCGCGGACGTATTGCAACAATCGCAAGGCTGCCGAGTGACGGCTGAGCTTGATCGACTCGGATTCGCCGGGTCGGAAAATCTCTTCTTCTTGCTTCGCCAACGAGATCACCGTCGGCGGCTCGATGCCGAGCGCTCGGAAGGCATCCATCGCCGCGTTCAGTTGGCCTTTGCCGCCGTCGATGAGCAAAATATCGGGGAACACGGCATCGTCGTCGTGGAGCCGTTTGAACCGGCGGAACACGACTTCCCGCATCGAAGCGAAGTCATCGACGCCTTCGACCGTTTTAATTTTGAACTTGCGATACCCCTGCTTGAACGGCAAACCATCGAGGAACGAAACCAGCGAAGCGACCGTATCTTGCCCGCTGAGGTGCGCGATGTCGAACCCTTCGATACTCCGCGGTACCGTCGCCAACCCGAGCACTTTCCGCAACCCGCGCAGCCCCTTCTTCGGGTCGATCGCGAACACTTCCGGTTGCACATCTTTGTCGACATCGCCGCGGAGTTCGAGCTTGTTGAGTGCCGCAATTTCATCGCGAATGCGGGCGGCTTTCTCGAACTGCATCGCGACGCTCGCCTCTTTCATCTGCCCTTCCATTTCGCGAATCAGCTTCCCGCGTTTGCCTTCCAAGATGAGGATCAACTTGCGGATCTGCTTGCGGTAATCCTCCTTCGAGACGCGGAAGTTACACGGTGCGGTGCATTGCCGAATGCTGTGCAACAAGCACGGGCGGAACCAGCGCCACCGGTCTTCGGTGGAGACGATGTCGAGCGAACAGGTGCGAAACTGCAACACGCGCTGAAGCACTTGGATCGCCGCACGCAAACTTCGCGCACTCGTGAACGGGCCGTAGAGTTTCACACCCTTACTGCGTGGCGTGCGGGTGAATTCGACGCGCGGGAACTCCTCGCGAATCCGAATCTGCAAGTACGGAAACGATTTGTCGTCTTTGAGATCTTTGTTGAAACGCGGGCGGATGTCCTTGACGAGCCGAGCTTCCTTGAGCAGTGCATCGACCTCGGTATCGCACAAGATAAATTCGACGTCGACGATGTGCTTCACCAACTCGCTGGTCCGCGGGTTCTCGACCGCTTCTTTGGTGAAGTAGTGCCCGGCCCGGCTCCGTAGGTTCTTCGCTTTCCCCACGTAAATCACCGCCCCGCGATCGTCCTTCATCAGGTACACGCCGGGCGTCGTCGGGAAAGTTTTCACCTTGTCCGCCGGTCCGGGGCGCGGATCGGGCGTTTGTTCGCTCGCGGGCGGCGGGGCAAAATCGTCGTCGGGCATGGTGGCTCTCACTCCTGAGCGGGCGGTTCGCACATTGTACCCCGCGCCGCGTCGCAAACGTCAACTGGCATAACCGTTCACGAGGTCCGATTGCATTTCCAACGTTTCAGACGCCGTAGGTCGCGGCCGAAGAGGCTTTGCGATGAGGCCCGACAGAGTATCCGCGACAACAACCCTCATGGTTTTTATGTTCCGCGCGATAGCACTGTCGGGCCTCCCAAAGCCTCCGGCCCGACCTACAATACCAGTTGGTTCAAAGCAAAACGGAAAACCCCGCGCCGCGTCGCAAACGTCAACTGGCGAACTGGCCGTCGGCCTCTGGATGATAGGGACGCAGCCACTGCAATAGCTCGATGCGGTTGCCGTCGGGGTCGCGAATGAAGAACCGGTCCGCCGCCGCGATCTTCACGGTTTCGTCGATCTTCAACCCGTTTGCGGCCAATTCGGCACGTGCCACTTCAGCGTTTTGCACGTGCAAACAGAAGTGGCGCGGGCTGATCGCGTCGGGTTTATCCTTCAAAAGGAGGTGTAAATAGCTGCCGCCGATGTCGTACCAGACTGCGACGAAGTCGAACTCGGCGGGTGGGGCGATCTCGCGCAGGCCGAGAAGTTCGCCATAAAACTGCCGCGAACGGGCGACAT
Organism: Limnoglobus sp.; assembly: GCA_043785305.1. Lineage (GTDB taxonomy): Bacteria > Planctomycetota > Planctomycetia > Gemmatales > Gemmataceae > Limnoglobus. The sequence goes on from JAYVXI010000253.1 coordinate 9,800, forward strand.
CGGTAATTAAAACCGAACAATGATCGATGTGCGTGAAGCGAATAGCAGTCATGGTGCCTCGTCGGGTAGAAGTCTCGGCAGGTAGTTACGATACGCCATACTCAACCGCGAACCAGAACATGATGCCGCTGCTCCGCCTGAAAACGACCGAGTGCCGCGTGGGTATTGTCGGCCAGTACAACGCGGGCAAAACCGTGTTGCTGACGTCGCTGATTAACCACCTGCAAGACCACGACCCCGAACGCTTCGCGCTCGGTTCCCCGAACACGAAGATTCGCAAGTTCGAGAAGTTGCCGTGCGATCCGGGTTGGGCCGAGTTCCCGTTTGCAAAGCATCGCGACTCGCTCGTTCACGCCGGAAGTTGGCCCGAAAAAACCAGCGACCGCTACCAATACACCTGCCGCTTCGAGCGCAGCGACTGGAACTTCAGCGATGTCGTGCTAAAGCTGTTCGACCTGCCCGGCGAGCGCGTCGCCGATGCCGCAATGCTCGGCCGCAGTTACGCCGACTGGTCCGATCACACCTTGCACCACTTGCAAAGCGACACGCCGTACCGCGAGCAATGTCTGCCGTTCCTGCAAGCGATATTGCAACTGGATGCGACCGAAATCGAGCTGGTCGACAGTTACAAGCTCGCGCTCGCGAATCTGATCCTTTCGTACAAACCGCTGATTTCGCCTTCGACATTCTTACTCGACAAGACCGGCAACAAAGCGCGCCCGGCAGATGCGGCGACACTGGCGAAAGGACGTATCTGCGGCCTCGATGCCTCGCGACAATTCACGCCGTTGCCACCCGCGTTACGCGAGACGCCGACGGGGAAATTGTTTGCGTTGCATTACGACGAGTTCCGCACCGAGATCGTCGAACATTTCCTGAACGCACTGCGTTCGTGTCATGCTCTGATCGTGATGCTCGATATCCCGATGTTGCTCGCGGGTGGCGTCGGCATGTACGACGACAACCGGCAAATGGTACACGACTTGTTCCGCGTACTCGAACCCGGCGAAAGCCTGCTTGGCACGAGCGTACGGCACCTCTCGAAGTTATTTTTGCCACGCGAGATGCGGCCATCGTGGATCACGCGCGTGGCGTTCGTCGCGCCGAAACTCGACTTGATCCACCCCGGCGATCGCGACCGCGCACTGCACCTTTTGCGGCGAATGGTGGGCAAAGTCGCTGCCGACCGCGACGGCATGAGCCACGAATTCTTCCCCTGTTCCGCAGTCGTTTCGACGAAACCCGACGAAAAATCGTTGATCGGCGTGCCGCTCCGCGATGCGTCCGGCAAGAAAATCGCACCCGGCCTCGAACAGCGATTCACACCCTCGACGGTGCCAACCGATTGGCCGCGAAGTTGGGAACCTGGCAAGTACGCTTTCCCCGAAGTCTACCCCGTCGTCCCCCGCCGAAAGGACTGCCCACCCGAACAAATCAACCTCGACCGCGTGTTGACGTTCGTGCTGGGTTAGCATTGTCCATTACTGGATTTACCCAAGTCGCGTATCAAATCCTCATCTTGCGGCAGATAAGTGTATAGAGGGAGAAACATGCCAACCCGCACGATCGATCATCTTCGTAGGGCGGTGCTGTTGCGCGATGGGGCAGGGTTGAGCGACGGCGAATTGCTCGGCTGCTTCATCGAACATCGCGACGAAGCGGCACTCGCCGCGCTCGTACAGCGTCACGGCCCGATGGTCTGGGGCACGTGCCTCCGCATACTGAGCCACCACGATTCCGAAGACGCCTTCCAGGCCACGTTCATCGTTCTCGTCCGCAAGGCGGCGTCCATTACGCCGAGGGAGATGGTGGGGAATTGGTTGTACGGCGTCGCGCACCGGACGGCGTAAGGCCAATGCCGGTGACTTAAGGCGCAAAGTGAGAGCTTCCAAGCTATTCTGACGTTTACGAAGTCCTCAGATCGCAAGGAAGCTCTCATGATTGATGCT
>JAYVXI010000254.1:0-31661 GCA_043785305.1 Limnoglobus sp.
GGTGAAAATAAGCCGATGTGACACACCCGACCCCTTGCGGGGAATCGGCTCGGAAGCGACCGCACATCCACATCGCGACGATAAGCGCAACTTCAAAACTTGCTCGCGTGCTGCACATCACGTCAACGAAAGCGCGTGCTGGCTCAGGCGCTCGTAGCCGGTCTCGGTGATGAGGTAATTGTGTTCGATGCGGACGCCGCCGATGCCATCGACGTACAGCCCCGGTTCGAGCGTTACGACGTCGCCGGTGACTAATGTTTCCAGCGATTGCTTCACCAAAAATGGCGGTTCGAGGTGGCTGAGGCCGATCCCGTGGCCGGCATGATGCGGGAACGAATCCGCGACGCCCGCTTCCTTGAACACATCGCGAACGGCATTGTAAACCTCCCGCCCGTGGACGCCCGCACGCAGGTGGCGTTCCCCCGCTGACATCGCACTGACACAAAGATCGAACAAGCGTTGCTGTTCGGGTTTCGGGTCGGCCCCGACGACGAGTGTATTCGTGAAATCGCAGCGATAACCGAAGAGGATCACCGAGAAATCGAGTATGAGCATTTCGCCGGGTAAGATTGCGCGATTCGTTGCCATGCCGCCGCGTTTCGCCATCCCCGGCGACACGGCAAAATCGCCGTACACGATGACCGGTTGCTGTGCGTATTCGGTACAGACTTTGAAGATACTCGAATAGACATCGAGTTCGGTCATGCCCGGCTTCACGTTCGTTCGTGCCCAGGCTTGTCCGGCTTCTGCGGCGCGGCAACAGGTCTGGATCGTTCCGATTTCGTCGTCGTCTTTCGCACGGCGCATTTCGCTGATCGCGCCGATCACCTGTATGGACATCGGGTCGTTCAGCGCATCGTGTATTCGCCCGTCGGTACCGGCCATCTCGACGACTTGACGCAACACGAGCCGACGCGAACCTTGGCCGGGCGATTGGCCGTCGTACCACTTCAGCGGGATTCGTTCTTCGACGTGGCTCGCATCGACCGACTTTGGCAATCGATGGTCGTGGTACAGTTTCGCTTCGCCATCGGGCTGAATCAGCAAAAGTCCGCCGAAGTCGGCACCCAGGCTGAACGGGTCGACGTGGAAATTCGCGAGGTAACGAAGATGCAAAGCGTCGCCGAGTAACAGCGGCCCGGTCGGCTTGAGTTTTTTGACGAGGCGTTGTCGGCGAGCCGCACAACCTTCTGCAGTCAGCATAAACTACCCTCGAATACGTGCCGATTCCAATGCGATTGGAATTACCATACTAAATCACCCGTGTAACCCAAGCATGATTCGGTTTCACTCACGATGCGATCTTCACAAGAAACGATTGACCCGTCGCTGCAAAGGCTTTACCCTCTGTGAACCCGCCCGCTTCGATGGAGAGACGCATGTTCACCCGCCGCCAGATGATTTCCGGTTCGACGGCCCTCGCCGTTGGTAGTCTTGCGACCCCGACCGCATCTGCGGAAGATTCGACGCGAATCTTTACGGGAACCGACAAGTCGACCGACGCTCGTCTCGGTACCGTTCGCACGCTCAACAGTTATCACTCGTTCGTCGTGCCGAAGACGTTGGCCGAATGGGAAGCGCGCAGCAAGGCACTCCGCGAACAACTGCTGGTGGCGATGGGGTTGTGGCCGCTGCCCAAGCGAACGCCACTGAACGCGGTGATCCACGGCAAGATCGAACGTAAGGGTTACACCGTTGAGAAGGTCTACTTCGCCAGCCAGCCGGGCCATTATGTCAGTGGGAATCTGTATCGGCCTGCAACGCCACTGGCTGACGGGGAGAAACGCCCCGCGGTGTTAGCGCCGCACGGGCACAACAAGAACGGGCGTTTCTGCGAGACGCCCGATGCCAGCATTCCCGAACTGTTGAAAACGAAAGCCGAATCGACGCCCGAAGCGGCGAAGTATCACTTGCAAGCCAAGTGTGCGATGCTCGCGCGGCTCGGGTTCGTCGTCTTCCACTACGACATGGTCGGCAACGCCGACAGTTTGGCGATCCCACACGCGGAAGGCTTCAAGGACGTCAAGGCGGAACTCTGGTCGCAGAACGCGATGGGCCTGCAAACGTGGAACAGCTTCCGGGCGTACGACTTCCTCGAAAGCCTGCCCGATGTCGATCCGAAGAAGATCGGCGTTACGGGGCAATCCGGCGGCGGCACGCAGACATTCATACTGTGTGCCCTCGACCCGCGCCCCGTCGTGGCGTTTCCGGCCGTGATGGTATCGACGACGATGCAGGGCGGCTGCGTCTGCGAGAATTGCTCGCTGTTGCGAACGCACACCGACAACGTCGAAGTCGCGGCACTGTTCGCACCGAAGCCGATGGCGCTATCGTGTGCCGACGATTGGACGATGCAATTCCTGAAAGACGGTTATGGCCTACCCGAGTTGAAGAAACTCTACGGCCTGTACGGCAAGGAAGAGAACGTCGCCGCGAAGCTCTGGCCCGAGTACCCGCACAACTACAACCAGCCGGCCCGCGAGTTCATGTATTCGTGGTTCGTGAAGCACCTTATGGGGCGTACGGAAGAGATCGAGGAAACCCCCTTCGTGCCGATTCTGCCGAAGGATCTGTCCGTCTACGATGCGAAGCACCCGCGACCGCAAGACGAAATGAACGCGACCGCGATACGGCAACGCTGGACGACCGAAGCGACGGACGACGCAAAACTCAAGTCGCGCGAAGTCGTGCTGCCCGCGATTCGAGCGATGATCGCGAGCGATCTTCCCACAAAGATTGCCATCCGCAAAGGGCCGCTCGAATCGAAGCACGATGGGTTCACGATGCACCGTGCGGTAATCGGCCGGGAAAATGAACGCGATGCCGTGCCGTTCGCAGGAGTGTATGGCCCGAAGGCGGCGGAGAAATGTGTAATCTGGATTCACCCCAAGGGCAAGGCATCGTTACTCAATGGCGATTCTCTCGTCGCACCCGTCAAGTCGCTCATCGATGCAGGCTACGCGGTCGTTGCACTCGACTTGCTCGGCACCGGCGAGCAGGCTTTTAGCAAGCCGTATTCCGTCGATCCGAAGTTCGCGGGCTACACGCTCGGCTACAACCGCAGCCTGTTCGCGAATCGGGTTCACGACATCCTGACGGGAGTAGCATTTGGCCAGACGATCTTGAAATCGAAGACGATTCACCTGATCGCCTGGGGCGAATTCGGTCCGCTCGCACCATTCGCGAAACTCTTGGCGGGCGATGCTGTGTCGAAGACCGTCTGCGATCTCAATCAGTTTTCGTTCGACGCGATCCAATCGATCGACGATCCGATGCTGCTCCCCGGTGCGTGCAAGTATGGTGGGTTGAAGGCGTTCGTCGATCTCTGCGGGCCAATGTTGTTCGCACATAACTTGCCGAAAGAGATTGCCCAATCGGCCACGAACCGCGTGAAGTTCAAACTCGGCGACGATCATGTCGTCGAATGGTTGCTCGAAACGGCGAAGCCGTAGAGCGATTTGGGTTGCGTCATTACGGCGGCGTACCCTATTGTGGATGGATGATTCCAATACCTCATTTGCCCTACGGAGTGGCCGCCATGATTCGTCTCGCGGCTGTGTCGTTACTCGCGATATTCCTGTTCGTCGCCGTTGCGATGGCCGACGACCCGAACCCGGCGAGCCTTGCGCCGACGCCGGAGCAGATCGCGCGTGCCAAGCAATTGGTGCTCGAGTTGGGCAGCCCCGTCTATCGGGAACGCGACGAAGCCACGCGCGAACTCTTCAAGATGGGCCGCGTCGCATTAGGCGTCATCGAAGCCACGATCAATGAGACGTCCGAACCCGAGATTCGCGAACGCTGCGAAATGCTCAAGCCGACGATCGAGGCAGCGGACCTGATCGCGCGGCTGAAAGCGTTTCTCGCCGACAAAGAGGGCAAGTTCTCGCACGATTTGCCGGGCTGGAACAAGTTCCAGGAGATTACCGGCAACACGACGGGGGCGCGCGAACTGTTCGCGGAACTCTGGAAAAACAAGCTCAATGCGAGCCTACTCGCGGCCACGAAACTATCGAAGGAAGAATTCGCGAAGCGAGTCCTCACGCGCCGCATCGACCTTTACAACACGACGATGCGATATTCGCCGCAAGGACAACGAACCCCTGCCACGCTCGCCGATGTCGTAACGCTGCTATTCGCGGAATCGTACGATGGAGTCACGACCGAACGACAGTATTACTACGTCGTTACCAACGCGCTGAACCTTCCGAACATCCGCACGGCAATCACCGATGAAAAGAACGGGGCACCGGCACGCAAACTGTTGATCCGCTGGATGGACTCGCGCACGGAAATGTACGAGGTGTACAGCACGATGTCGCTCGCCGCGAGCCTGAACCTCAAAGAGGCACCGATCGCGAAGTACGCCGAGAAAGTGCTAGAACTCAAGGGCGCAACGGGCTATTATCGAATGTACGCATTGACGACACTCGCGCGAGTCGGCGGCAAAGAACACCTCGCGATCATGAAGAAGTGGCTCAAAGACGAAACCGTTCAGAAAGTCGTTCGCTTCGTCAACAACGTCCAACAGCAAACCGATATTCAGGTGCGCGACGTCGCCCTGGCGATGTGCATCCTCGCCACCGATCAGAAGGTCGAAGATTACGGCTTCGAGATGCTGTACGCAAACGCGAACCAGAACGTAGCCATGAAGTTCAGCTACAACAATTACAGTTTCTCATCCGACGACAAACGCAAAGCCGCGTTCAAAAAGTGGGACGAATTCGAGGCGAAACCGAAGAAGGAAGAGAAAAAGTAGGCGGTTTCACGAACACTTCTGCCGCAGCGCTGTCGAAGAAATATCGAGTCGAAACTCCGCTTCGGTGAGTGCGGTGAACAGTGTTTCGTTGCCTTCCCACACGCGGAACGTGCCCGCCCCATCGATACGCCCGCCGACGAGGACGCGGCAACCGCGTTCGATTAACGTGCAGAATGCTCTGTCGCGTAACTCCGATTCACCCGCATAGTATTTCAAATCGAGCATCCGCACGGCGGTGTCGTAACCGACCACGAACGTGCAACCGGGGAACAGTGCCGCCTTCTGCTCGAAGGTGGCAGCCCACGTCAACCAGAGCGATGTTTCTTCCGGAAAGTTTACCGTACGGCGTTCGACGTCTTCGATCGTCAGGTTCGGTTTATCGACATTTTGAATGCTCAACTCGAAATCGACGGGCGATCCCAAGTGCAGCGCCGCCACACGCGCCAATTGCAAGTGGCCATTGTGAAGCGGATGGAACGACCCCGGCAACAACGCCTTCGGTCGCGGCAAATCCGCACGGTATTTGCCGTGCGAATCGCGGCACACCGTGGGATGTTCGCCCGCAAAAAACGGATGCAGTGCCATCGATCATCGAGTCCTGAGATTCACTTATGGCAAGGCGAGAAGTTTTGCGTCGTGAGCGTGTATCCTTCGTCGCGGTGTCGGTCGATCCACGACTGATAATCCGTCCACGACATCTGTTGTGGAGGCGATGCGATTGGTGTGGGGCCAGTGACGGTCACCAAGTAGACACGGCCTTTCTCCAATGGCATTTGCGGCGAAAGTTCGCGACCCAGGAAGACTGTCTTTCCATCGAACGCCATGATGAGCGACGTCGCCGTCTCGCCGGGACGCGCGACGGGTGTTGCAGAAGCCTCGCCGGCCAGCGTCAGGCTCACCCGCCCTTGCGGGGGAACGCCAGGGAATCCCGCAGGCAGCGCGACGAGATTTTTAGTGAGGATATACCAACAAAAGAAGCAGTGGTTGCTGGTTGCGCCCGGCAATGCGTTCGGGTCACGGGCCAGGATTTCGTTGCGGATCGCGGTCAGCCCTTCGCGGAAGACCTTGCCGACGTACGGGTGATTTCGCCCCGTTTCGATGATCTCAGCGACGCTTTCGGTGTAGATGTTGCCAATCGTCAGTTGATCGAGGTCCGACCCAAACCCGCAACACGGCTTCACTTCGCCCTTCGGGTTGACGATCAGCGCCTGACCGGGGCCTTCGCAATAATCCTCCTCGAACCACTCGCCATCCCAGGAATTCCCGAGCTTTTCGGCCCGCTCCACGGTGGCGAGGTGGTTCCAGTTCATCGTCATCGTCAGTTCATCGCAGACGAACAAGTAGCGGTGCAATAGGTCGGACCATTCGATGACGGCATCGAGTTCCGTGGCCAATCGGCGGATCGGTTCGAGGCCCTGTTCGGGTGACCGACTGGCGTAGGAAAGCGAAAGGATCGTGTCGCGGTCGAAGACTTTGCGCGCGACGCGACAAAAAGTGGCGAGTTTCGCGATGTCCATTCCGTGGAACTTATCGACGCTGAGGCCGAGCTTGCCCGTGAAGCCGACGTCGCGCAGTTGCGTCAAAATTCCGCTGAGGTGCGTTTCGTCCTCGAACCAGACGCCGTTCGTCATCATTTTGTCGAAACGGAAGCCGAGTTCGGCCGCGCGCTTCGTGAGTGCAACGAGGAATTCCGGATACACGAACGGCTCGCCGCCGGTAAAGCCGAGGATCTCGATGCCCAGATCGTGCGACTGTTCGAGGCAACGAATCGCGGTGGGAATGTCGAGTCGATCCGGCCATTCGATCGGTACGCAACAGTGCGGACAGGCGAGATTACACTGAAATGTACCTGCAAACGAAAGATAATTCGGCCGGAACCGGCGTTCGGTATCCGCAACCGTGCGGGCGTCGGCGTCTCCGCGAGTCAAGTTCGGCGTCGGGCGAGCGGCCATGCGAGAGAATTCCAAAGTTTCTGTACGACAAAATATATAGAAAAGCGATACTCATATGCGTTGCTTGAAAACTAGCGCGAGCTGATCCATCTACTAATCACATGATTTGCAATATTACGTGGTTTCTTTTCAGTTGAGATATCAATGTACCCGTCAATTGAAAGCATGCCTTTAATTTCCTTTTTATCAAGCCGAAAATACATGACATCTTCATCGTTGCGAATTTTGGATTTAATCATTTCGCGAATTGCTCTCCATTCTACGCCGCACCATTCTTTCTCGGCGTACTCGCCGCAAATAAATACAACTACGAGATCCGCTTCAGTTGAATATATTCTTTGAAATAAGATGTCAAGGTTCGGACATGAAAGTTCAGGCTGGTGATACTTATCCTAAAATATTTTTTGTTTGCCGAATACGTCGCTTAGCTCTTTGGCTACCTTGCTGACTAAACCACGATGTTCGCCAGGGAACGATAAAGCCACCGCAAATCTTTTTTCTAAAGCGATCAATTGAGTACCTAGGTTCTCGTTGCATTCTTGTTTTGCCGATTCGTTTTTGAAGTTGTTATTGCAATTTGACAGGGCATCGTTCAGGCAGTAGTCAACCGCATCAATCGAAGCTAAGATCACATTGTCAATAATACTTATCCAAGCTTCGGGCAATCTTATAGTCCATTTCTTAGGAATATTCTGAAGAGGCAAGTGACCATGTGCTGCTGAGCTAAGTTGTTGTAGTTGCTGCAAGTCGTAAGGCAGAAAGACGTTTGGCACAACCGCAGGAATCCAAAGTCTTTTTTCTGCAATAAGCAGTGCATTTGCTCCTGACCAAGCAAGTTCAAATATAAATGCCCACCACACATCGCTATCGGAACTAAATCTCCAGTCAGAAAGTATTGATAGTATAGGATTAGATGTCATCCTCATTACACGACCTGCTCTTTTAGCTATCTCAGCCAAGATGACGTAATCTTTATCTTCGCCTGCAAATGTCACACTTCGGCTTGCTGGCATAATGAAATCAAAATTGCTCCCGGCAGAGTTAGATATAGGGGTGCCACATGCATCAAGTATGGCATCGTCGCGAAACTTAGGATTGCCATTTTTATCAGTTCGCATGCCCCCGTCACGATGACCGGCACCTTGCATTCCAACAAAGCTCATACCTATAGCACCTATACCAGGAATACCGCGAACGCCTTCAGCTTCGGCATTCGAGGCGCGATGGTATATCTGCGCTTTAATCGAAGATGATTGCCATCTCAACCTGTCGAATTCTGAACGAATTTGAGTAAGATGCCTAACAATAAGCGATGGATCGTAACTACTCATTATATTCTATTTCCAGGTTTATCTATTTGTATTCGGACGATCCCGAATTATTATCTAAAAACACTTATGGCTTTGAGTTCGGGGCCATGGCCGATGATAACTAGACGCAACGTCCAATTTCGACAGTATACACTTATCTAGAAAATTGACCTAGTTTCATCTCATCGCGATCCAGACCAATCCTTTACTTGGGAACTATTCCGGTCACCGGTTAGTTCAGTCGGTTTGCATCGTCTATTATTGTGGTGTGGCTGGTTCTGAGGCGTTCGGATAGCTCGATTCGCGTCGGTTCGGTCGGTTGTGACGAAAAGAACGTCGGTTCTTTCCTCGACGGAATCGGATTTACCGTGTAGGCTGTTTAGCGAAAGTGCAGAATGTTTATCATCAGCGAATACCCCGGCTAGACCGGCTCTTTGGAAACGACTTCCATGCACCACGCCAATCTCCGCACCGCGATGGGTTCGACCCTGGTGATGGTGTTCACCTTCGCCATCGTACTCGGAACGAACCGGGTTACCGTTGGGCAAGTGGTGAAGCCGGTTCCTGTCCCGGCGGTTCTCGAAGATGGCAAGAAGATGAAAGCGCAGGCGATCGAGGTCATGACGTTCCCGTCGGATCGCGATGCGAAGAACATGATTCGTGCCGTCAACGATTACCTCGTCGAGTTCAAAGATAAATCCAGCAGGGCACCGTGGGATAAAATCTGTGCGGCGGCGCAACAGGTGCTCGATTCCAAGAGCGATTCGTTCTTCGAGAAATCGGGAGCGATCGGCGACGATGCGGGGAAGATTCAACGGGTGAGTGCGAAGGCCGAGGCGAATCGGCTGATCGGGCGTTTCCCACCCGATGGCAAGCAGTTCTATCAACTGACGTTCGGCCCACCTGCCGAGGCGTTAATCGCAGATGCCAAGGATAAAGGCTACGACCGTGCGATTCTCGCGGACGTTTCCCAACGCTATTTCCACACGAAAGCCGGTACGCAAGCCACGCTGTATCTGGCGGGGTTGAACCTCGATCGCGGCAACTACGTCGAGTCGGCGTACTCGTTCGAGCGATTGCTCGAACGCAAAGATATCGACGACCTCTGGAACCCGCTGACCACGTTCAAAGCCATCGTCGCGTTCAAACGGGCCGGTTCGCAGAGTGCAACGGTTGCGAAACTGACGGGACAACTCGAAAAGAACTACCCGCGTAACGGGCTTAAAATCGGCTTGCGAACGTACACCATCGACGAACTCAAGGAAGAACTCGCGAAGCCACACCTGACGATGTTCGGGCGAATCAGCGAGAATTACATTATCTCGCGGCTCGGGAATGCGTCGCACTCGGCGATTGCCGACGGGGGAGCACCGTTCCTCGATCCGAGTTACACGAAGCCGATGCTGTATCGCACGCAAGATGCGCCGTTCCAGGAAGGTTCGACGTGGGTACGCCAGAACCTCAACGAGGTGCTTCGCGGCATCCGACCCGGCAAGCAAGAAGTCGCCATCCCCGGCTTCTTCCCGCTCACGTCGCAGAACTTGGTATTCATCCGCACCTACGACGGAATTTATGCCTACATCACGCAAGAGGGCTTCTCCAATCACGGTCGCCCTGCGAAACCGGGCGACCTTTACTGGATTGCCGAGGCGAAAGGCAGCCTGAGTAAGATCGTCGGCGACGACAGCAAAACCGACGTCATCAATCGTTGGACGGCATTTCAAAATCAGGGTCAACTCAAGTCGATTCTGTTCGAGAATCCGCTCGTCGGTTCGATGTCGCACGATGGCCAGAACGTCTACGCCATCGACGATGCGGCGATCCCCAACGCCCCGGTGATTAACAACCAGGATAACGGCTTCGGTGGGCAGGGCGTGCCGGTTACGAGCGATAAGCTGTTCGGCGATGGTAACCGGCTGATCGCGCTCAACATGGTTACGGGCCGTCTGGCGTGGCAACTCGGCGTCTCGCAGGGCGGACCGCCGCTGAGCGACGAGGAAGACGACAAGACCGACAACCCGCTTTTGCTCATGCAAAACAGCTATTTCCTCGGGCCTCCGCTGCCCGTGAACGGCAAACTCTACGTGCTGTTCGAGAAGAACGGCAAAGTCCGGCTCGCGTGTTTGGACCCGAACAAAGTGCGTCGGTTCGATGTGCCCGGCGGCAAGCCGAGCGACAAAGGCCCGGAGTTGGTCTGGTCGCAGCGCATCGGCGAGCCGAACGTGAAGCTACCAGTGGATACCTATCGCCGCTTCCAATGCACGTACCTGACGTACTCCGACGGCGTGCTGATCTGCCCGACGAACGCGGGGGCGGTGGTCGCGATCGACATCATGGCCCGCAGCCTCATGTGGGCGCGGTCGTATCGCAGCATCAAGGGTACCGAGATGCAAGATGAGCAAGTTCCAGGTGGTGGCGTAAGACGAATGGGTCGACTCGGCGGCGTCAATCCCGGCGGTGCGCAGACGGTGCTTTCCAGCGAACGTTGGCGTTCGGCGGCCCCGATCATCACCAATGGCCGCGTCATCTTCACCGCGTTCGATTCCGAAAGCATGGATTGCCTCGATCTGCGAACCGGCGATCTCATCTGGACCGAGCCGCGCCACACTGGCGACTTGTACGCGGGTGGCGTACTGGCAGACAAGGTTGTCGTGGTCGGTAAAGGATCGTTGCGGGCGATCAACGTGATTGGCCAAGCCCGTGCAAAAGCCACGTCAACGGGTAAGGAAGATACTGTCACCGCATGGCGCGACTTGCGTATCGGCACGCCTGCCGGGCACGGTACCGCGAGCAAGGGCGGCGTGTTCTACGTGCCACTTGCGGACAGCCCCGACGGCAGCCGCCCCGAAGTCTGGGCGATCGATGTAGCTAAAGGTGAAGTCATCGCGAAGGCCGCATTCCGAGTCAAAGACGATGGCGGGCCAAAGCCGATGCTCGGCAACCTCGCCTTCCACGAAGGGCAATTGTTCTCGCAATCGCCGAACGAACTCGCGGTGTTTCCGCTCATCGAACTCAAGAAGCGCGAGATGGATCGGCTGTTGAAGGCGAACCCGAAAGATCCGAGTGGCCTCGTCGCGCGGGCCGAACTCAACATGGACGAAGGTAAGCTCGCCGATGCCGTCGCGGACTTCAAGGAAGCCGACAAGAACAGCCCGAACGAAACGACGCGACTGCGGTTACGCGACAAGTTATACATCGCCTACACCGAACTGATGCGAAAAGATTTCGCTTCGGCCGAAGGGTTTCTGGCAGAGTACAAGACGCTGTGCGACATCTCGACCGATGCCGAAGAACCGAACGCGAAGCAGCGACTGATCGACGAGAAACTGCGCCGTCAGGGACTGTACTTGCAACTCTTGGCCAAGGGGCGCGAGAGTCAAGGGCGGCTCGCCGAGGCGTTCGATTACTACCGCGGCTTCGCATCGCTCGGCAGCAACAAGCAGTTGATTTCGATCTACGACGAGCCGAACGGCCAGACGCGGCCAGACGTTTGGGCGCAAGGTCGCATCGAGATGATGATCCGCAACGCGAAAGACCCTGCCGTCCGCAAGCCGCTCGAAGACCGCGTCGCCAAAGATTGGGAAGCGATCCGGGCAAAGGGCGATCTCGCCGCGATCCGCGAGTTCGTTCAAGTGTTCGGGTATCACTTCGCATCCGGTAAAGAGGCGCAACTGGAACTCGCACAGAAGCTCCTCGAAAGCAATACCGAGGAAGCGACTCGCGAAGCGCAGAATGTGCTATTGAAACTCTGGTCGATTACCGCCGACGACCGGACGATGGCGGCGCGCGCCATCGAGATGCTGGCCGCGTTATCGACGCGACGCGGCATGATGGACGACTCCGTCGGATATTACAGCCGTCTGGGTACCGAGTATGCCGATGTCGTCGTCCGCGATGGTAAAACGGGTGCCGATTTCTTCGGCGATCTGCTGACCGACAAGCGATTGCTGCCGTACTTGGAGCCGACGCGAACGATCACGCCATCGCGAATTAAAGCGGAACGCAAGACTGGAAATCCAGGCAGCGCGATGACTATGGGCTTCGCGATCCACCCCGATGGTGCGGAGGGGAACCCGTTCTTCAAACGACACCGACTGATGATGGACAACACGAGTTCGGGTAATGGAACCTCGACGTTGCGGGTCGAAGATCGCGTGACGAATGAGGTGAAGAGCCGGTTTCCGAACATTCAACTTTACGCGCCGAACGGGACGCCACAGCATCAGATGGCGCAAGTGAAAGGGCACATCCTGTTGTTGCACGCGGGGATGAAGGTCCACTGTCTGGACCTTGCTGAGAAGCGGCAACTTTGGGAGGTGAGCGTACTCGGGGAAGGCACGAAAGTCGATTTCAACAACGTCAGTTTGGTGCCGGGCGTCGATGGCGAAGTGTTCGTCACTTACAACGCCGACGGCTTCCGTATCAGTCTCGGTCGCTCGACGATCCTCGAATCGAACTACATCTGCGTGGTCACTCGCGATGGCCTTTCCGCCTACGAGCCGACCACGGGTAACAAACTCTGGACGCGCAATAACGTGAGTTCGGCATCGCTCATTTTCGGCGATGGCAAGCACGTGTTCCTGGTCGAAACGCTGACCGATGGCAAGTCGCGATCGCGCGTGTTGCGGGCCGTCGATGGGATGCCCGTCGACGGCGTGCCCGACTTCGGCACGCTCGTCACCGGTCCCGCCCGGCAACGCATCATCGGGCGAAATATACTCCTCAGCGAGGGCGGCAACGGCAAACCGCGTACGCTCCGGCTCTACGATCCGCTGACTGCGAATGATATTTGGAAGAAAGAATATCCAGCCGATGCCACGTTGTTGAAGTCGTACGTTCCCGATTCGGTGGCGATGTTGAAAGTCGATGGACGGTTCGACGTCCTCGACTCCGCAACGGGCAAAACGCAATTCGAGGGCCGGATCGACGATGCGAATATCGCGACGCACATGAAGGGGCTGAGTACGCCGATCCTCATCGCCGACGGAGAACGGTACTACGTCGTGCTCAACCGCACGGCGAACGCGAACCGTCAAGTGAATTGGGGGAATAATCAGCAAATCAAGACGGTGCCGCTCAGCGGAGCGATGTATTGCTTCGACAAAGCGACGAGCAAGCGGTTGTGGTTCACCGAGACGCTGACCGAAACGCAGCAACTCATGATCGAGCGGTTCGACGAACTGCCTGCGATCGTCATCGCGGGCCTCGTTCAGTCCGAGGAAAACAACGGCCAGCCGACTTACAAATTCGCGATCATCGACAAGCAGAATGGCCGCTTGCGACTGATGCGAAACGAAAATCAAGGCAACACGTTTTACAGTATGCAGACCGATCCGAAGAACGCCACCGCACGGCTCGTCCGCGGGGATTTCTACGTGGAGATCGGACCCGATCTGGAAGCGAAACCGCCAACGACCACCAAGTGAGGTATCGAACGATGACCCGATATCGGATCGCACTATTCGCAGCGATTTTTGTATTCCAGAACTCGTTCCAGAGTACGTGCCGCGCTGCGGATGAAGCGCCGAAGAAGAAGCTCGACGCGGAGCAAATGGTCGAGAAGGGCCTCGAGTGGCTCAAGCGAAATCAGGCCGCCGATGGCCACTGGGAGGCCCAAGGCGCACAGTACCCGACGACGATGACCGCCGTTGCGGGCATGGCGATGCTCATGGAAGGCAGCACGCTCCGCGAGGGCAAGTACAGCGATAACCTCGTCAAGGCGGTCAACTGGTTCCTCGTTCGCTCGCAGCCGAACGGACTGCTCGGCAACCCCTCGAACCCGACCGAAGCGTCGCGTTACATCTACGGCCACGGCTTCGGCTTGATGTTCCTCGCAAGCGTTTACGGCGAAGAAGACGATGAGGATCGCCGCAAGAAACTCGAACAAGTTCTGAAGCGTGCGGTCGATTTCACCTGCAAAGCGCAAACCGATAAGGGTGGCTGGGGTTATGTGAGTGCGCTCGAAGGCGGGAACTTCGACGAAGGCTCGACGACGATCACACAACTACAAGCCCTGCGTGCCGCACGCAACGCGGGTATCCCAGTGCCGAAGAAGACGATCGATAACTCGGTGGAATACTTGCGGAAATGCACGACGCCACGCGGTGGCATTATCTACAACCTCAGCAGTGGTGGCATCGCGGCATCGGGCCAAGAGCGCCCGCCGATCACCGCCGCCGCCGTCGCCTGCGCGTTCAGTTCGGGCCAATACAACGATGAATACGCGAAGAAGTGGATCCAGTATTGCAAGGAAAACATCCCGTACGCCAAAGGCCGTCTGTCGCACGACGAGTACCAAAGCTACTACTTCGCACAAGCCATCTACGTCCTCGGCGACGACCGCTACGGGCAGATGTTCCCGAAAGTTGCGAAGGCCGACTGGCTGACGTGGACATCGTACCGCGAAGCGATGTACGAGTATCTGAAAGGCCAACAGGCCGCCGATGGGAGCTGGTCCGGCGGCTACATCGGGCCGGTGTTTTCGACGGCCACGAACTTGACGATCTTGCAACTGGAAAAAGGCATCCTCCCGATCTACCACCGGTAAAATTTCGCCGACACCCACACGACATTCATTTGCATTTAATTCACCTGTATTTAATGGGAACCCTCGCACTATGACCGTCGATACGCCTGCATTCAAACTCGAAGACACGGACATCGCGTCGATCAAGAAACTTCAGACGGCTTACCGAGATCTGAAGCACCAACTCGGTCGCGTGATCGTCGGCCAAGACGAAGTCATCGAGCAACTGCTGATCGCCATGTTCAGCCGCGGCCACTGTATGCTCGAAGGCGTGCCGGGCCTCGCGAAGACGTTGCTCATTTCGTCGTTGGCGAAGTGTTTGTCGCTCGATTTTAGCCGCATCCAGTTCACCCCGGACTTAATGCCTGCGGACATCACCGGCACGGACTTCATCGAGAAGAACCCGATCACGGGCGGGATCGACCTCAAGTTCCGCCCCGGCCCGCTGTTCTCGAACATCGTACTCGCCGACGAAATCAACCGGACGCCGCCCCGAACGCAGGCCGCGCTACTCGAGGCGATGCAAGAGCGTACGGTGACGGTCGGTCGCGTTCGCCACAAGCTCGCCAGCCCGTTCTTCGTGCTGGCCACGCAGAACCCGATCGAGCAAGAAGGCACGTACCCGCTACCCGAAGCCCAACTCGACCGCTTCATGTTCAAGGTGTTCGTCACCTACCCGAGCTTCGACGAAGAGTTCGAGATCGCTCGGCGTACGACGGCGTTGCAAGTCGAGGAAATCGCCCCCGTGTTGACGGGCGAGCATATCCTCGAGTTGCAAAATCTCGTTCGCAAAGTGCCGGTGTCGGACCACATCATCCGCTACTGCCTGGCGATCGTGCGGCAGACGCGGATCAGCGAAGGCGGCGCGCCGAAGTTCATTCGCGAATGGCTATCGTGGGGTGCTGGCCCGCGTGCGGTGCAGAACCTGATTCTCGGTGCGAAGGCACGAGCGCTACTCAATGGCCGACCGCACGTGACCACCGAAGACATCAAGAAACTCGCACTGCCCGTGATGCGCCACCGACTGTTGACGAACTTTACGGCGGCATCCGAAGGCATTACGACGGACATCGTCGTGAAGAAGATCCTCGACGAAACGCCCGACAAAGAAGGCGATTTGGAGAAGGACGACCGGTTCAAGAAGATTTTCGCCTCGTAAGTATCCGCAGGCCGAACCCCACACGCACGACCCCAGGACTGCGGATTTATGCCGACAGAGACCGACCCGAAACGCTTCCTCCACCCCGGCACGATCGCACGGATCGCGAGCCTCGACCTGCGCGCGAAGCACGTGGTGGAAGGGTTCATTTCCGGGTTGCACAAAAGCCCATTCTTCGGCCAGAGCGTCGAGTTCGTCCAGCACCGCGAATACGTCCCCGGCGACGACATTCGCTACATCGACTGGAAAGTCTGGTCGCGGACCGACCGCTTTTACATCAAGCAGTTCGAGGCCGAAACGAACCTGCGTTGCACGCTGATCGTCGATACGAGCGAGTCGATGATCTACGGTCGCGGGCCGATGAACAAGTACGAATACGCCTGCACCTCGGCGGCGTGTTTGGCGTACCTCACCACGAAGCAACAAGATTCCATCGGCCTCGTCAGTTACGGTTGGGACGTCAATCAAGTGGTGCCCGCACGCAGTGCTCAACTGCAACTCGATGCGATCACGAAGGCGCTCGACCTGAGTAAGCCGAAGGAAAAAACCGACATCATGAAGGCGATCCGGCGCGTCGCCGAAACATCGCCGGCACGTGGCTTGGTTGTGATATTTTCGGATCTGCTTTCGGACCGCGAGATACTGTTCAAGGGGCTGGAAATGCTCCGCCATCGCCGTCACGATGTGATGGTGTTCCACGTGATGGACGACGACGAACTGACCTTCCCGTTCGGCGGGATGACGCGCTTTGAAGGCATGGAAGAAATGCCGAACCTGATGTGCGACCCGAAAGCATTGCGAGCGGGCTACCTCGAAGTCGTCGAAGAATTTTTAACCGAAGTGCGGCGCGGTTGTAGCCGCATGGGCGTCGATTATTCGCTGGTGAAAACCAGCGATTACCTCGATGCGGTGCTGTCGAAGTTTCTGTTTCAGCGGATGTCGAACAAGGCCTCGCCCGTCCGCCGCTAAGGTTACGAAGTTTATTAACTGTCCCATTTGACTGGAATGGCACATGGATTTCCTGATCTCAATCAGGAATTTTAACCGCAGAGGTCGCAGAGAACGCGGAGTAAAAATCCATGATTTCCGAAGGATACAAATACAATCAGAAAGCGGCAATCCAGAGTGAACTATCACATGATTTTTCTTCTTTGCGTACTCAGCGGCCTCTGCGGTTAATGTTTTGTTTTCCGTTTTCGATCGCTGTCCAAATGGGACAGTGAATTCGATTCAGGTGCTAATGCGGTTTGCGTGCGAGTGGCGACCCGACTTATTGAGACACCCTTACGATGTTCGACTTGTTTTTGAATCCGTGGTCGATGATTATCGGTGCCGGGCTGGTTGTGGTGCCGATCATCATTCACCTCATCAATCGGATGCGCTTCAAGCGGGTTCACTGGGCCGCCATGGAGTTTCTGTTGAAGGCGCAGAAACGCATGAAGCGGAAGCTGATTTTTCAGCAACTGCTACTGCTCCTCCTCCGTTGTCTACTCGTCGCGCTGATCGGCCTGATCGTCGGTCGATTCGTCGGCTGCAACCCGCTCGAAGGTCGCGAAACTCGCACGACTGCACACGTGGCCATCCTCGACGATTCGCCGAGCATGGGCGACTTCTTCCGCGGCGATGACGGACAAATTACCGATGCGTTCGCCCAAGCGAAAAAGGTACTCGTCGAGCAAATCGCACCGTCCGCCTCGCAAGCGACGACTGCCCAAACGCTCGATGTCATACGGCTATCGGAGTTGAATTCGCCTCGCTCGTTCAATCGGCTGAATACGACGACAATCGACGAGTTAAAGACGTACTTGCAGGGTTACAAACCGACGCCCGTTCGTGGTTCGCTGGCGGCGGCGATCAAGAAAGCGAGCGAGACGTTCCCGACGAACGAAGGGCAAGATACGGCACGGAATATCCACGTCCTCAGCGATTTCCGCACGATCGATTGGGAAGAAGACGGCCCCGCCATCAAGAAGGCCATCGAAGACCTCTCGGCCTCACGCACGAAAGTTCACCTGATCGATGTCGCACACCCGTACCGCAAAGACGAGAAGCGACCGCCGCTGTTTCACGACAATGTCGGCATCATCGAGCTCAAGCCCGAGAAGATGACCGTCGCGCGCTTCGAGCCTCTCGAATTCACGATGCGCGTACGCAACTTCGGTGCGAGCGAACTCAAAGATTTACGCTTCACGATCTCGTTGAACGGCGACGATGGCAAAGGGCTATCGGTGCAGTTACCCTCGTTGCCTGGCAACGACGAACGGACCGTCAAGTTTATTCTGGCTTTCGACCGCCTCGGTACGGCCGAGAAGCCTCTGGATCGGTTCAGTCTCGTTACGGCCAAAATGGAAGCCGAAGAAGCGGGCGGGATTGTCGCCGATAATTCGCGGTATGCGGTCGTCGAAGTTCGCGAGAAACTGCCGATTCTGGTCGTCGATGGTAAGACCGCGAACAAGGACAAAAAGGAAAGCGATAGCTTCTACTTACGAAGGATATTCACCGATGTCGTCGGCGGTATTAAGTGGGTAGAGGGCACGCCTCGCGAATTAGAAGGCGAGCTTCGCCAATATAGTTGCGTGTTCCTGTTGAACGTGCCGACGGTTTCCGAAGCGATCGTGAAAAACCTCGAACAATACGTCCGCGAAGGTGGCGGCATTGGCTTCTTCCTTGGGCCAGACGTGAAACCGGCGGACTACAATAAGCTGCTCTACGCCGACGGCAACGGCATCTTTCCCGTGTCGTTACCAGACAGGCCGACGGAGCCTTTGTCCGATGAAAAACGGCTCGAACGTCGGTTGAACTTGAAGAAAAATATCCTTCTCAAAGACAATGCAATGAAGAATCACCTTGCATTGACGCGGATATACACCGACGACATCGGTCAGTTGTATAAAGAAGATGGTGTAGAAAAATTCTTTAACTTCATCTCAATCGAGCGATATTGGCCGGTTCGCCGCATAGGCAAATGGCGGGACGACCGCAATGTTTCCGAGTTGTATTGCTTGCCGAACGAACAGGCGATGGGTGAGTTCGATAAACCCGCGACCGATCTGATAAGCAAGCTGCCAATCGATGAACCGAAATACGCCAAGTACAAGATTCCACTCGCAGCGTTGAAACACGAAATCCGCAGAACAGCGTTATCTACGGAGCCACTTTTCAAACTCGCGAATTTACTCGATGTACTTCTATGCGATTCGCGAGGCAGTGGAGAGAAAGCCGAAGAAGCCGAATCTTTACTTCGCGAGTTTTGGTCACTGCCTGAAAACGCGGATTTGAAGAAGGAATTCATACGCCTACGCGATGCAGTGAAGTATGGCGACTCGTTGTATATCGCAAAACAGTTCGGACGCGGGAGAGTCACGTTAATCACCACAACAGCGGGAGAAACGTGGAACGATTGGCCTTCTGGCCCAGGAAAGCCTTGCTACTATCCAGTAATTTCCGAGATGGAGCGATACCTTTCGGGTGGCGGTTCGGAAGAGAATCGCTCTGTGGGAACGCCGATTGAATTCAAACTCGAAGCGACGAAGTACAAACCGCTGATTAGCCGGGCGCTGCTGACGTTCGACCCGTTCAAGCTCGCCGGACAACGTGCGAACGGCAGCACGCTCGCGTTCACGGACTTGAAGGAACAAAGCGTGCCCACGCTGGCCGGGACGCACAATGTGCTGTTCGCAGACACCGCCAATCCGGGTGCATATTTACTCTCGCTGACGCAGATTCGCGGACAGTCGAGCGGGTCGGACGCCACCGAGATACCGGAGTATCAGGCGTTCGCGATGAACGTCGATGCACGCCGTGAGGGCGACCTTCGCCGTGCCTCGCAAGACGATATTTTGCGACAAGCGCCAACGGCGGAACTGCACTCGGTCGCCGATGCCGGCTGGGTCGATGTGCTGAAAAACAAACGCACCGACATGACCGAAGGCGGTTGGATTTTCCTCGCGGTGCTGTTGTTGTTAATCGGCGAGCAAGCGTTGGCGACGCGGCTGAGTTACAACTCGGGTTCGATGGCGGATGCTTGATTTCCCTCCCACCGGGATGAACCCGGTGGCTCGTAGTTCGTTTTCCTTCCGATGAGATGTCGATGAATGACACGGGTGTGACACGCGATACTGAGCTGATTTTTCGCCGAGTGAGCGATGCGTTTCCGTTCGCCACGCCGGAGTCGAACGCCTACTGCTGGTGGGTGCTCGTCGCGGGGGTGTTGCTCGTCGGCGCGTTCTTCATCGGTTGGATGTATCGTCGCGACAGCCGCACCTGCCACTGGTACGTGGCCACCCCGCTCGCGATTCTACGGCTGGCGGTGTACGTGCTGTTGGCGATCGCGTTCCTGCTACCGGCAAACCAAACGTGGGAGACCGTCGAGAAGAATTCGCGGGTCGTGATACTCCTCGATGTCTCGCCGAGCGTGTCGCAAATCAGCGACGATTTCGCAACTGCGGCAGCGCCGAAACCACCGACGCGATTGAGCAAAGTCCTCGACTTCCTTACCGACGACAAAGTCGGCTTCCTCAAGAAGCTGATCGAAAGCCACCCCGTCAACGTCTATCGTTTCGGCTCGCGACTCGACGATGAATCGCAGATCATCGCCAACGATTCGCCCGTCTGGACAACTGCTGAGTGGGATGCCTGGACGAAGTACGACTTCAAACCGTGGGTATTGCGTGGCCTCTCGCCTGCGGGTGTGGAGACGGTTCGCAAATCGACCGCGTGGAACGGCGTCGAACCCGGCACCGCCGAGTGGGCAACGGGCTGGGGCAAGCTGCCCGAAGCCGAAGTGAAGGCCGAATTAACCGAAGACGATGCCAAGGTGCTGCTCGATAATCGCAGCAAACTCGAGAAGCGAATCGATGTGGCACGGTCGATCATGGTCGGCACGAACGTGCCCGATTCGGTGACGGCGGCGGTGAATCGCGAGGCGGCGAACATGGTGCAAGCGGTGATCGTGTTCACCGATGGCCGCAGCAACCTCGGTTCGTCGTCGGCATATTCCGAACTGAAAGAACGTGCCAGCCGCGAGAAGATTCCGATCTTCACCGTGGCCGTCGGCGAGCCGCGCGAGAACATTGCGATCAGCATCACGGACTTGCAAGCACCGGATCGCGTGCCCCCGGACGAACCGCACAAAGTGATCGTCGAAGCCGATGGCGTGGGGTTGGAGAAGCAGGAAGTCGAAGTGAAACTCGGAATTTACCTGCCGACGCGCGACCCGAAGAAAGACCTGCCCGACCACGAAATGGTCGCGAAACTCACATTCCAAACGGGCGAACCGCCGCACGGGCAAGTCGAGTTCGTGATCGATGCCGACAAGCTGCCGGAGGCGTTGACCGAGGACGCGAAGAAGGAAGAGGCGATCCGCGCGGGCAAGCGTAAGCAACTGAAACAAGGCGCGTGGTCGATGGTTGCGCGGATCGCACGCGACAAGCGCGAGGTGTTCCCGAACCCCGAGCACATCAGCCCGCCACGGCTCGTTCAGGTGCTCGAAAGCCCGCTGCGAATTCTGTTGTGGGCGAGCGGGCCGACGCGCGAGTACCAGACGCTACGCACATTACTCATGCGCGAAGTGAACGAGAAACGCGCGGAAATGAGCGTGTTTTTGCAAAATGAAGGCGGCCAGGCGGGGAACATCGTGCAAGATGTCGCGCCGGATCGGCTGCTGATTCGCTTCCCGAACCGCTTCGATGTGACGAGCAAAGCGACCGACAAACCCGAAGACAAATATTACAACCTCCACGAGTACGACTTGATCGTCGCGTTCGACCCGGACTGGTCCGAACTCTCGGCGGCACAGGTCGAAGACTTGCGTACGTGGGTAGTCGATGGCGGTGGCGGGTTCGTGTATGTCGCGGGGCCGATCCACACGTATCAACTGGCACGCGCCGATGAGACGGGACGATTGAAGCCCGCGCTCGAGATGCTTTGCGCATTGCCCGACGACATCATTTTGATGCAAGCGCGACCGACGCCACGCAGTCCGCGGCGCGTGCTGATTAAACCGAACGCGGACTTCGACGTACTCAAGCTAGACGACACCGTCGCCGACGACCCGACGGCAGGTTGGGAGCGCTTCTTCACCGGTCGCGACAAATACGTGCCCGACGCGGATCAGAAGAAGAATTTGAACCCGAAGAATGGCTTCTTCTCGTACTACCCGCTGAAGGCAACGAAGCCCGGTGCGGCGGTGCTGATGGAAATACTCGACGTGAACGAGCGCGGCGAAGCCGAAGCGAAACCGTACTTCGTAGCGAATCAGCCGGGTCGCGGTCGCACGGCGTTCCTGGCATGGGGGCAGATGTGGCGAACGCGGGCGGTCGATCCGAATTACTTCGATCGCTTCTGGATTCGCCTCGCCCGCAATATGTCGTCCGCACGGCGGAACGTGCAGTCGTTCCGCGGGCAGGTGCTGGTAAACAAGGAATATACGTCCGGTTCGATGATCCGCGTGCAGACGCGGCTACTCGCGCCGAACAGTCGGCCGTACCTGCCCGATGCGATCAGCCCGAAGTTCATCGTCGAGCAACTCGATTCGGATGGCACATCGAAAAAGAAGTTCGGCCCGTACCCGCTCGCCTCGAAGAAAGGTGCATCGGGGTTCGATGGTTACTACACCGCACAGGTGCTCGCGGACCCGAAGCTGTTCCCGCCCGGCGACTTCAAGTACAAGGTCGTCGTCGATATTCCCGATAGCCCTGGCGATACGATCTCCGGCGAGTTCATGGTGCGGAAATCGGACCCCGAACTCGATAACGCCCGACCGGATTTTGATGCGCTCATCAGCGCGGCGAACACGCTCGAAGACGTACAAGCGAAGATCACCGAGCCGGGCGTGTTCGATCGCCTAAAGGGGAGTGCAACCGACCCAGCCCGCGTGAAGCTGGCGTTCAAGATCGCCGAACGCGAGAAGCTCGGACTGATCCCGTACTGCATCAAGGCCGACCGGAAAGAGTTCCGCAACCGCGGCCCGGTCGAAGACCTCTGGGACACGCCGTTCGCACTGCCGTCGTGGATGACGAGTTGGTTCACGAGTGCAGTGGTGAACGTCAGCTATTTACTCGTGGCCGCAATTGGCCTGCTCGCAATCGAATGGGCGGTTCGCAAAACGACACGGCTTGCGTAAGCATCGCGATAACTTTTAACTGTCTCGGAAGTGAAAATGGCTGCCTCGACCGCAACAAAAACCGAAGACACCGGCGTGGACGCGAAGATCGTTCACCCGCTCGAACAGCTTCGTTCTGGCATCCGCCAATACGTGCTGAGCGATGGCTTGCTGACGGCGGGGCTGTTCGTCATCCTTTGGTTTTGGCTCGGCATGGCGCTCGATTACGGCGTCTTCCGCGCGACCGCATTCGACTGGGTGCTCGATGCCCCGAAGGCGCTCCGTGCGGTGGCGCTCGTCTCGCTCGGCGTGCTGCTGCTGGGCATTCTCGTTACGCGGCTCGCGTTCCGTTTGACGAAGTCGTTCTCGTACCCGGCACTCGCGCTCGTCCTCGAAAAGCGCTTCCCCGAAATCCTCGGCGACCGTTTGATTACGGCGGTGGAACTCGCCGATGTCGACAAGATGAAATCGTTCGGCTACTCCGAAACGATGATCCGCCAGACGATCGACGAAGCCCGCGAACGAGTGGCGCTGGTGCCGGTCAGTTCGGTGTTCAACTGGTATCGCCTGAAGTGGAAGGCGGTGCTGCTCGTCGGCTTCGCCCTCGGTATTTTGCTGGCCGCATTCGTCGGTTTCTCGATCGTCACGCGCCAAGTTTCCGTGAAGCGGTTCTCGGCGGACTTCGGCGACGTGGCGGCGATCTGGGGCGAACGCAACCTGCTACTTCGCAACACGCCATGGCCGCGGAAAGCGCACCTCGAATTCGTCGGCTTCCCGAACAGCGAACTGCGGATCGGCAAAGATGCTGCCTCGCCGAAGGTTCGCACGCGGGCCTACAAGTGGGTGATGGTCGACCGCAGCGCCGTCCACGGCTGGCGGCCTCTCGGCTGGTCGGACCTCAACGCGAAACTACTCGGTTTCGCACCGGTTGCCATTACGCCCGCCATTGTGGGTAACGACGGCAAACCGCTCCCGGCCGATGCTGCCAGTTGGGACGCCGACCGCATCGAATCAGTGGCCGGGAATGCGGAGGGTATTCGCTCGGTGTTCGAGAAACTCGAACGACTCGTGGCGAACCCGAAATATAGCCGAATGCTGCGGAAGCTCGACATCCCGGAGGCGGTCAGCCTGTCGTACAACGGCATCAAAACCGGTGGCCGGGTGAACCTGAATCGCGAAGCGAACAACGAGTTCGTCGGCGAAATCTCTGGGTTGAAAGAGTCGATCCGGTTCGCGGTTCGCGCTGTGGACTTCTCATCGATGCCGAAGATCGTCACGCTCGTTCCACCACCGATGTTCGCCAAACTCACCCGCACCGAACTCCAGCCCGCGTACTTGTACCACGCCCCGCCGATCCGCGAAGCGAGTGCCGACCCGAAAGCCCCACGCCAAAACTTTGCCGACCTCAAAGGCCTGCGGCAACTCATCGGTGACAAGGATCTGTCACTGACGGGCGATAAGTCGGTGTTCTCGATCATCCAGGGCACCGAGTTCGAGCTGAAAGGGCAATCCGACAAGCCACTCCTGAAAGTGCTCGTCCGCCCGAAGATCGGCAAAATTCCGGGCCTCGCAGCCGGTTCGGTGGAAGCACTCGAATTGAAACCCGAGGGCGAATCGCGAGATCGGTTCTCGATTGCGTTCCGCGATGGGGACCGACCGCTGCAAACGATCGAATTCGAGATCGTACTCGTCGATGACGATGGGGTGACATCGACGCGATCGATCTTGGTGACCGTAACCGAAGACCAACCGCCGCAAGTCGAGTTAGCGGTCGATGTACTTCGGAAACAAGGAAACACCTATCTAGTGACACCCGTCGCCCGCATTCCGTTCGTGACCGAAAGCAAAGTGAAAGACGATGCAGCACTCAGCCAGGTTGTGTTTGCGTACAACTACGCGCAACAAGATGCACAAGTCGTAACGGAAGTGAAAGCGAACGCGCTCGCCGGTATCTGGGCGGGTGCCCCGCTCTCGCCGACGATCGCCGCCGCACTGGTGCCGCTGACGAGCGCCACGTTCACGATGGCGATGTTCGCCGACAATAGTGGACAACGCACGACGGGATCGTTCCCCGTGACGCGGTTCCAGGAAGATTTCGCGAAGCTGAACGCGAACACGAAGGAAAGCCTACTTCAACAACTCGCGAAGCCCGCCGACCCGGACAAATCGCAAGTGGTGCGCGAGGTCCGCTTCCCGAATCAGGAACTCGATGCGTTCGATCTCAAGATCGCGATTCCGGCTCTGCTCGAGCGCGATCCCAACAAACTGCAACCGCGCTACAAACTGGAAATGAACTTGTTGGCGACCGACGCGAACTACGAGACGGGGCCGAAGACGGGACAAAGTTTGGAGCCGATTCGCTTGCTCGTGATCTCCGAGGCGGAGCTACTTGCTGAGATGTCGAAGGACGAAGAAACGCAGGCCTCGAAGCTAGACGATGTACTCAAGAAACTCCGCGACGCGCAGACGAAACTGAATCAGACGAGCGAACGCCTGCTCAGCCCGAACCCGGGTGCGGAAGTCATAACGAACGCGGCGGTGCGTTCGCAAGATGTCGCGCAGGACATCGGCAAAGCCCACGACATGACGAACGGGATTCTCATCGAGTTCCGCCGGCTCGAACGCGAAGCGACGTTCAACGACATTCGCGAAGAGACACTTAAAGGTTACCGCAGCAAGATCGGCGACCTCACGACGATTGCCGAGAAACTGTTTCCCCAAGCAGAAGCATCGCACTCGCAATTGCAGACGGCACTCATCGAAGGGCGACGGCCGGAACAGCCGTTGATCGAAGCCGACCAGCGCGATCTGGCCGAGGTGATTCGAGCGGTATCGGACTTGCGAGAAAAGCTCGGCGAAGCGATCAGCCTGAGCAACATCCGTAGTGCTTTGGACAAATTACGCAAGAACCAACTCGCGGTCGGGGCTTCGCTGTCGAGCTTCCGTCGCGAGATTCTCGACCGGTTGTACCTGCCAGAAATCGCCGCGATACCGCTCGTCGAGTTGGCACAGGGCGAGAAGAAGAAGCTGAGCCACGCGATCAACTGGAAAGCGTACACGGGTGGGGCGCTCGTCGTGAAGTGCGATGGTCCGAAGAACGGCGAACTGACCTTCCCGAAAGAAATCGCATTGCCCGAAGATAAAGAAACCGTCGATTATGAACTTGCAGCCGGCACGAAACCCGGCGAATATACGATTCGGTTGGTGCCGTCAGCCGGTTCGCCGGTCGAAGTGAAAATTCGGGTGAAGTAAATCGACTGTTGGAATGATACGATTGATTCGTCTTATACTCGCTATGCGACACGATTATTCGGGAGTTGTCCCATGAACCGTCGGATTCCCCTCACCTTCGCACCACTCGTTGCCGTGGCTCTCGGCCTGCTCGTTTTCACGGAAACTCTCGTCGCTCAAGCCCCAAAACCGCCTGTCGATGCACCAGCACCGAAGACCGCAACCGAACTGCGTGGGCCGCAAGAGCAGAACGCCAAGCTGTTCCAGGATCTCAAACGTGGCTTGCTCGTTTTGGCACAAAAACTCGAAAAGAGCGACCGCCAGGAAGATAAAGATCGCTCGAAGACGATCCGTGCGGCACTCGAAGTCGCCGAGAAAGCCAACGTCGATAATCAGTTCAAAAACTTGATTACGGGCCTCAGCAAAGGCTCGAACAAGATCCAAGACGTCGATCAGCTACTCGGCCAAAACGGCGAGTTGGCGAAAGCGCTACAGGAGATGCTCAACATCCTGATGACCGACGATGAATCGGCACGTTTGAAGGCGGAGATCGAGAAACTCGAACGGTTCTTGAAAGATGCGGAGGCTCTGAAGCGACGCGAAGAGATCATTCGTGCCATGACGGAATCGGCGAAGGGCGACCCGAAAAAGATCGAGAAGAACCAAGCCGATGTCGCTGCCGACACGAAAGATTTGATCGACCGCATGGGCGGCAAGAAGGCCGAAGGCAAGCCGACGGCCCCGAAGCCCGACCCGAAATCGCAACCGAAGTCCGATGCCAAGCCCGGCGAAAGCAGTGCCGAGCCGAAGGCCGACACGGGAGATGCGAAGTCTGGCGACAAGGGCGAGCCGAAACCGGGCGAAGCCGGTGGCGAACCCAAACCCGCGAAGCCAAAAGACGATGCCGGCAAACCGAAGCCGAGCAAAGACGACGAAGCCAAGGCCGGCGAACCGAAACCGAGTGAACCCAAGGCCGAGCCGAAGCCAGGCGAACCCAAGGCTGGCCCACCGGCCGAGAGCAAAGACGCCAGCAAGGGTAAGGGCGAAGGCAAGCCATCCGAGGGCAAGCCAGGTGGCGAAGCCAAGGGCAAGGGTAGCGACGCGAAGCCGAGCGACCAACAGGCCAGTTCCAAGGGTGGCGGGCAACCTCCACCTCCCGGCGAAGCCCCGCCGCCACCTCCGAACCAAGCTCAAGCACCGCCCGGTCGCAAGAACGTCGAAGAAGCGTACCCGCAACAAAAGGGTGCCGAAGAGGACTTGAAGAAAGACGACCGCAACGCCGCCGCCAAGAAAGAAGATAAGGCGATCGAGGCACTCGCCAAGGCGATCGAAGAACTGAAAAAGAAGCTGAATCAGTTACGCGAAGAAGAAATGCTCAAGACGCTCGCGGCGCTTGAGGCACGGTGCAATCGCATGTTGGCGATGCAGAAGGAAGTTTACGAAAGCACGAAGCAGATCCACGCGGGCATCATTAAGAACGCCAACGAGAAGACCACCGCCGACCGCCAGAAATCGCAGCAACAGGGCGACAAGGAAACCGAGATCATCGCCGAGGCCGAGAAGGCGTTAAAGCTACTCGAAAGCGAAGGCTCCGCCGTCGCATTTGCACGGGTTCTCGAAGAAGTGAAGGGCGATATGCAGTCGGTGCAACGCCGCTTACTCGAATGTTACGTCGATACCGATACGCAGCAGATCGAAGAGAACATCATCGCGATGCTCGACGACATGGTGAAGGCGTTGAAGAAGGCACAGCAAGACATTCAGAGCGGCCAAAGCCAGAGCAAACCGAGCAACAACAAGCCGCAAAACAAGAAGCTGATCGACCTGCTCGCGGAACTGCGTTTGATTCGCGCATTCCAGATGCAGGTGAATAGCCGCACGCTGATGTACGGCAAGAAGTATCAGGGCGAACAAGCGTCGGACGCGATCATACAAATGGAACTACGGCAAATTTCGCTACGGCAGGCGAAACTGCAAGACATGGTGCAGAAGATCGCAACCGGGGCGAATCAGTAGCTTTCTTCACAATCATGATTGTGCGATGAGCAATTGCGCGTTACTGTTGCGTAAGATACGACGTGGGGTTATCGTGATAACCAGCGGTCGTTCCAAGACTTGTAAACTCTCCGAGCCGATGTTTCATAACTTGAGGAGGAGTTCGCGTGGCCCTTCGTAAGTGGATTGCTGCCGCTGCGATATCAGCGGTAACAATCTCAATTTCCCAACCAGCCTTCGCTGCGGAAGCCGCGAAGCCGACGGTGTATACCTTCGGCACGCTTCGGACGGCTCCGGCCGACCAAGCGAAGGCCAGATCCGCCGAGTGGCTCGGTTCCATCGGTAGGATGGACGCGGGTGCGTTCGAGAAAATTTGGGCGAACGAATCGCGTAGCGTATTCGATCGCACCATCGATAGCTTGCTCCTCGGCAGTACCGAAGCCGAAGCGATGCTGCTCGATGCCCGCAACCCCGATGCGATGCCGCCGATGTCGGTGCCGTCGATCATTAAGGACGTCAAGAACAACGACTTCTTCCGGGCGAACATTGCCACGGCTTACGCCAAAGCGCTCTCCTCGAAGCGAGTCTACGAAGAAGCCCTCGAAGCCTTGAAGTCCGTGCGTGCGGAGTTCGTCGTCGAGCCGTCTGCGTTCTTCTTCTACAAGGCCGTCGCCGAACATGCGACGATCCAGAAAGAACTCGCGAACGGGTCGATCGTTCGCCTACTGGACGATGTTGCCGACGCCCCCGACCGCTACAAGATGGTCGCCACGCTGATGTTCTTCGACATGCAGAATTGGTCTGCCGATCAGAAGGACTTAGCGAACATCGGTCGCCTGATGGATAACAGCGGTCGCCGCCTGGACCTCGCTCGCGGTGGTCCGCAGACGCAAGACATTCAAAAGAAGATCGTGTTCCGCCTCGACGAGAAGATCAAGGAACTGGAGAACCAAGCCAAAGGGGGAGCCTGAAACGGCGGAAATTGCCCCTCCGGCGGTCAGCCGGGTCAAGGTGGCACTGTTACTCCTAGCGGTCCCGCAGCGGACAGCATGATTATGGGCGGTTCGGGCGATGGCAAAGTCGGCGAGAAGAAACTCAAGAAGCTAGCCGAGTCGTGGGGCGTTCTGCCTCCCGCCGAGCGAGCGAAGGCGATCCAAGAAATCACCCGCGATCTGCCGCCGAAATATCGGCCGATGATCGAGGAGTATTTCAAGTCGCTGAACAAGGTCAACGGCGTCCAACCATAATTCTGGTGGACAGTCACAACGGGCGGCGTTCGCAACCGCGACCGCCGCCTTTGTCATTCGTGTTAGGCGAGCGGTGGGCGTCAGCCCACTGATTCAGCCATCATCGTGCGAAGCGTAAATAGACCGGGATTACCTCATCGAAATTGAGGTTGTCTGGGACGCAGGTAGGATCAGTGGGCTGACACCCACCGCTCGCCAAGACTGGGAAACATGAACATCATCCGACGTGCCTTCGCCGTGCTTGCCCTGTCAATTGCGATGGTTTCGGCACAAGCGGCCGAGATCAGTACGCTTACCGGCAAGAAGTATCTGGGCGACATCGCGAGCATCAACGATGGCATCGTCACCTTCCGCACCGAAGCGGCGGGCAATATCGGTATCGCCGTCAAGGATATGTTCGTCGTCGATTTCCGATCCAAAATCGAAGCGGTGGTTAAGGGCACGAAGTTCGATGAAATCGAACTGATCGACGGCTCGATCATCCGCTGTTCGTCGCTCAAAATTCGCGGCAAGAAATTCGAGCCAACGCTAATCGCCGCGTCTGGTGCTGCCGTCCCGAAGATCGATCTGCCGACCGAAACCGTGTACTCGCTGTTGCGTGGGGCCGACGATCAGAAAAACCGCGACGAGTGGAAACAGCTTCTCAAGACGCGCGGCAAGCGCGATCTCTTCGTGATCAAACAAGCCGACGGTTTCAGCCCGATTCCCGGCACCGTGCTCGATGGCAACGAGGCTGGCGACGCGATTGACTTTGAACGCGAATCGGATGGGCAAAAAGTGGCGTTCAAACTCACCCGTGCAACGGGTGGCATCGTCTTCAACCAGCCATCGCGTGGGGCGATCCCGCCAACAGTGTGCCGGGCGATCGACGTCTTCGGGAACGTCCTCACCGCGAAAGGCGTACAACTTCTGAAGGGCGGCGTACTGCGAATCACCACGGTCAGCGGGGCGACGTTCGAGTACCCGACGACGGCAGGTTTGTCCAAGCTCGATTTCTCGCAGGGAAACATCGCGTACTTGTCGGACCTCGAACCGATTGTGGTCGCGCCGATGCCGACGCCGGGCGAGCCGTACTTCACGTACTTCAACGACAAGACCGACGAAAAGACCGCGTTCAAACTCGATGGCACGAACTACGCCAAAGGCGTCTGGATCTACCCCGATACGGTGCTCACGTACAAACTGGCGGGCGAGTATCGCGAGTTCAAAGCCATCGTCGGGATCGACGAATCGGTGCAATTGGCCACCAGTGTCGTGACTCTGACCATCGAAGCCGACGGCAAGAAATTGTTTGCGGAAGCGATCTCGCGGAAGGATAAACCGAGGTTGCTGAACCTCGACGTGAAGGGCGTGAAGGAACTCAAAATCACGCTGGAACGCGATGGCCTCTTCCACGGCAACCAGATCGATCTCGCCGAGGCACGCCTACAAAAGTGACAACAAGGATATTCGACATGCGCGATTCGTTGTGGGTTTGGTTGGCGGGCTTCGTGCCCACGGCGTTGGCGATTGTCGTCGTCGCGTGGCCGACGAATGCCACCGCCGTCGATGCCGACGTGCTGAAAGCCGAGAACGAGCGGATCGCGGTCGTGAACAAGGTGAAACCGGCCGTGGTTGCGGTCTGTTCGTACGGCGGGCAGGCAGTCGGCTCGGGCGTGGTCATCGACGCCGAAGGCTACGCGCTGACGAATTATCACGTGACCGAATCGATCAGCCCCGTCATGCAAGCGGGCCTCGCCGATGGCATTTTGTACGATGCTGTGCTCGTGGGCCAAGACAAAGTCGGCGACGTGGCACTCATCAAGTTGCTGCCGAAGAAAGCGGGTACCCCGTTCCCGTTCGTGCCGCTCGGCGACAGCGACAAAGTCCGCGTCAGCGATTGGTCGCTCGCGATGGGCAACCCGTTTGGCTTGGCGAACGATTTCAACCCGACGGTCACGTATGGCCTTATTAGCGGCGTGAACCGCTATCAACCGCCCGAAGGCGGCGGGATGCTTGAGTACACCGACTGCATTCAGATCGATACCTCGATCAATCCGGGTAACTCGGGCGGGCCGTTGTTCAACATGAAAGCCGAACTCATCGGCATCAATGGCCGTGGCTCGTTCGACAAACGCGGCCGCGTGAACTCCGGCGTCGGTTACGCGATCTCGATCAACCAGATCAAGAACTTCCTCGGCCACCTGTACGCCGGCCTCGACGCCGACCACGCCACGCTCGGGGCGAGTGTGGCGACCGAGACCGAGGACGGCGACCTGGGCCGCATCGTCGTCAAGCAGATTCTGGACGAGGCCGACGCCGCGCGGCGGGGGGTCAAGTCGGGCGACCAACTCGTCAACTTCGCCGGCCGCGCGCTGACCAGCACGAACCAGTACAAGAACAT